>JBIKJV010000032.1:0-21424 GCA_044360755.1 Phycisphaerales bacterium | reverse complement strand
GACGCGGCTGGGCCTCTCCGGCGACGTGGCATCGCGCATCCTCGTCACCCCGATCAAGGACGGCGCCCCGCCGCCCGCGCGATGAGCCGGCAGCCCGCGACGCCCGCCGGGGACGCAGCCGCGCCCCTCCCGCGCATCGCGGTCCTGGGCAACCCGAACACCGGGAAGACCACGCTGTTCAACCGCCTGTGCGGCATGCGGGCGCGCACCGCGAACTTCCCGGGCTCGACCGTGGAGAGCCGCGTGGGCACCCGCCGGACCGGCGAGGGCCGCGCCGACTTCGAGCTGATCGACCTGCCCGGGGCGTACTCGCTGTCGCTGGACGTGCCCGAATCGCAGGTCTGCCGCGATTGCCTGGCCGGCGCGATCGACGGTGCCGCGCCGGATGCGATGCTGGTGGTGGTCGACGCCACGAACCTGCGCCGCAACCTGCAGTTCGCAGCGCAGGCCTTGGTGCGGCGCCTGCCCGCGGTGGTGGCGCTGAACATGGTGGACCTGGCGCACAAGCGCGGCAGGATGGTGGACACCGCTTCGCTGGCGCGGCTGCTGGGGTGCCCGGTGGTGCCCGTCAGCGCCCGCACCGGAGAGGGCCTGAACGCGCTGGACGTCGCACTGGACACCGTTGCCGGCCTGCCGTTCGACCCCGACGCGCTGGTCGCCCGCCTGCAGAAGGTGCCGCCTGCCGACGCGCCGCAGTCGGAACTGGCCTCGTGGGCCGACGACGTCGTCGCCGCCGCGGCGCCCGGGACGGTCGTCGAGGGCCGCCCGCAGGACACGCTGGCCGACCGGCTGGACGTGGCCTTCACGCACCCGGTGCTTGGGGTCGCCTGCTTCGCGGCGATGATGGCGGCGCTCTTCGCGTGCATCGTCTTCGTCGCGGACGTCCCGATGCAGGGCATCGACTGGTTCTTCGGGACCGCGTCCGACGCCGCGCGACGCGCGCTGCCGCCCGGGCTGCTGGCCGACCTCGTCGCGGGCGGGATCATCCCAGGGATCGGCGGCGTGCTGGTCTTCCTGCCGCAGATCTGCCTGCTCTTCTTCCTGCTCTCGCTGCTCGAGGACTCCGGCTACCTGGCGCGCGCGGCCTTCGCGGTCGACCGCATCATGGCACGCTTCGGCCTCAGCGGCCTGGCGTTCGTGCCGCTCCTCTCCAGCCACGCGTGCGCCCTGCCCGGCATCATGAGCAGCCGCCTGATCCCCGACCGGCGCGACCGCCTGGCCACGATCCTGGCCGCGCCGTTCATGAGCTGCAGCGCGCGCATCCCGGTGTACGTGCTGCTGATCGGGATCCTCTCGGTCGGTCGCCCCACGTGGTTTGCCGGCGTCGCGTTCGCCGCGTGCTACGCGCTGGGCGCCATGGCGGGCCTGCTGAGCGCAGCGCTGGCGCGGCGCACCATCCTGCGAGGCCCCGCACGCCCGCTCGTGCTTGAGCTGCCGACCTACAAGCTGCCCAGCCTGCGCAACGCCGCGCTGGTCACGTGGGACCGTGCCAACGTGTTCCTGCGCAACGCCGGCACCACCATCCTGGCGATCTCGGTGGCCATGTGGTGGCTGAGCGCGTTCCCCCGCACCGAGGGCGATGCGCGCATGCAGCAGGCGCAGAGCTTCGCCGGCCGCATCGGCGAGGCGATCCAGCCCGCGTTCGCGCCGCTGGGTTTCGACAGCCAGCTGACGGTCGGCGTCGTCACCAGCTTCCTGGCACGCGAGGTGTTCGTCAGCACGATGGGCGTCCTGTCGGGCGCCGATGGCTCCCCCGACGCGGGCGACGCCAAGGTGCTGGAACAGGTGGCCACGATGACGCGCGCCGACGGCACCCCCGTCTTCACGCTGCCCGCCACCGCAGCGCTCCTGGTCTTCTTCGTGCTGGCGATGCAGTGCCTGCCCACGCTGGCCGTCTGCCGGCGAGAGACCGGTTCGTGGAAGTGGCCGGCGCTGCAGTTCGCGTGGATGAGCACCCTGGCGTACCTGGGTGCGCTGGGCACGTTCCACCTGGTCACCCTGCTCGGAGGCACCCGATGATTCCCTGGACCGACTGGCAGTTCTGGACCGTCACGGGCCTGGCGCTCGCGGGTGCGCTCTTCGTCGCGTGGCCGTTCCTTCCGCGGCGGAAGAAGTCCGACCCATCGTGCGGCCGCTGCGCGTCCGGCAACGCCGCGCGCACCACGCGCACGCCGCTCACCATCCGCGGGAAGTAGCCGGCTTCGAGGCCAGGATCGCGCGCACCAGCGCCAGGTCGGCGGGCGTCGTGACCTTGACGTTGCGCGGGTCGCCCTCGACGGCGATCACCTCGACGCCCAGGCGCTCGACCAGCATCGCGTCGTCGGTCACGCCCGCGAAGTCCGCCTGCGCATACGCGCGGCGCAGCAGCTCGGCGCGGAACACCTGCGGCGTCTGCACCGCCACCAGGCCGTCGCGCGGCACGGTGCCCACGACCCGCCGCCCCTTTGGACGGCTGTCGGCGGCGAAGTCGCCCAGGATCGCGTCGGCCACGGCGTCGCCCTGGTCGGCGTCGATGGCTTCGTCGGAGACGCGCTTCAGCGTTGCGGTCACGGGGTCACCGGGGATCACCGCATCGTGGATGCGTGCCGCGTCGAACACGCGCGCGATCAGCTCCTCGCTGGCCGCGGGCCGCGCGGCGTCGTGCACTGCCACGTGCGTGCACTCGGCGGGAATCGCGGCCAGCGCGTTGCGCACGGTCTCCCAGCGCTCCACGGTGCCGCCGGGCACGATCGTCGCGCCGTGGAAGCCCAGCTGTGCGCCGTAGCGGTCGCGGAAGGCATCGATCTCATCGGGCGGCGCCGCCACCACGATCGCGCCAACGTCGTCGTGCCTCGTGAACAGCTCGACCGTCCGAAGCAGCATCGGCCGGCCGCCGATGTCCTGGGCCACCTTGTCGCCCATGCCGAAGCGGCGGCCCTTGCCCGCCGCGGGGATGATCACGCCGACCTTGAAGTCGCTCACGAGGGCTCCTCCGCGCCGGCCGCCGGGGCTGCGGGCGCCTCACCGGCCGCATCGCGCGGCATGTAGAAGTGGACGTGCATGTCGCCGAAGGTGCGGACCTCGGGGCCGTCGAACCCCGGCAGGGCGCGCTCGGACTCGTCCAGCACGTACGGCAGCCGCAGCACCAGCCAGCCCTTCGGCGCCATGTGGGAGCGGCAGCGGGCGCACTGCTCCAGGATCCGGCGCTTGCCGCTGGCCTGCTCGGCCAGGGGGTACGGCGGGTCGACGAACACCAGCGTCAGCGGCGCCGGGATCCGCGCGAACACGGCCGGGGAGAGCGCATCCGCCTGCACCGCCATGGCACGGTCGCCCACGCCCAGCGCGCGGATGTTGCGCTCCAGGCACTCCAGCACGTCGCGGTCGCGTTCCACCAGCGTCGCATGGCGCGCGCCGCGGCTCACGGCTTCCAGGCCCATCGTGCCGACGCCGGAGAACAGGTCCAGGACGACGGCGTCCTCGCTCCATCCGCGCAGGATGTTGAAGATGCTCTCCTTCACCCGGCCCGTCATCGGGCGGGTGACGTCCTCGCCGCGCGGCGTCTCGAGGACGCGCGAACGGTGCTCTCCGCCCATGATGGTGACGCGCGAATGCACGTCGCGAGGATACGCCCTGCTACCCTTCCGCGCCGCATGCCGCAGCCCCCCGGCCAGTTCCCCGCATCGCTCCAGGCGAAGTCCCGATGGACGCACCTGGCCGGCGGCCGCGTGCCCGCGCTGCTGGTGCACCCGCACTGGGACGCGCACGCAGGCCGCGTGACGGCGCCGGCCCCGGTCCTGGTCTGGATGCACGGCCGCACGGTGGACAAGGAACTGGACCCCGGTCGCTACCTGCGCCTGATGCGCGCAGGCATCGCCTCCTGTGCCCTGGACCTGCCCGGCCACGGCCAGCGCCGCGACGACGCGATGCAGGATCCCTCGCGCACGCTCGACATCGTCGCGCAGATGATCGAGGAGATCGACCCGGTCACTGCCGACCTCGAGTCGTCCGGCGAGCACGCCGGGCACCGCATGGCGATCGGCGGCATGAGCGCGGGCGGCATGGCCACCCTCGGCCGCCTGACGCGCCCGCACCCCTTCGCGGCCGCGCTGGTCGAGTGCACGATCGGCAGCTGGCGCTGGCTGCGCAACCGCCAGATGTTCGACCCGGTCCGCGTCGCGGCGCTGGACCCCTTCATGCACCTGGAGGGGTGGCGCGACATCCCGCTGCTGGCCCTCCACAACCGGCTGGACGAGTGGATCCCGGTGGACGGGCAGACGGAGTTCGTCGAAGCGGTCCGCGCCCGCAGCGCCCACCCGCACGACGTCGAGCTCCACGTCTACGGCGCGACCGGCGCACCGTTCGAGCACTCGGGATTCGGGAGATTGGCCTCTGACGCCAAGGAGCGCGGCACGCGGTTCCTCGAGCGGCACCTCCTCTGACCGGGCCGGGGCCGCGCGCCCACCACGGGGCGCACCGGAATTCCGTGCAGGAACGGACGGTTCCCGGACGATTTGCCGTATCTTCAACCAACCGCAATGCGAGCCGACGCCCCGATGACCCTTCGTGCCCCCCACCGCCGCCCGGCCCGCACGGCCACCCCTGCCGGATTCACCATCGTCGAACTGCTGGTCGTCATCGCGATCATCGCGGTGCTGATGGGACTCCTGACCGTGGGCCTGCGCGGCGCGATCGGCAGCAGCCGCAAGATGCGGGAACTGAACTTCCTGAAGGGCATCCACACCGCGTGGGAGCTCTACTCGAACAACTCGGACGAGCAACTGCTGCCGGGCTACCTGCCGGTCGAGGCGCAGACCGCGTGGAACGTGACGTACCGGACGGCGGCGGGCCAGGCGGTACCTGCAGGACTGGCCCAGACCTACCCGTGGCGGATGGCCAGCTACTTCGGCAAGGAGGCTTTCGCGGCCTTCCTGGGCTACAACGACTTCGGAACCACCACCGAGGGCGCCAACGACCCATCGATGGAGTGGCCGACGGACATGAGCACCGCCCCGGCGTGGATGGGCCCCAGCCTCGGCACCCCCGGCAGCGCGATCGCCTTCCAGCCGGTCGCGGGCTACAACGCCTACTTCATCGGTGGCTGGTACCAGCAGACCGCAGGAGGCGTCGCCCAGCCGATGTTCACCGACGCGGCCTGGACCGATCAGGCGGGGACGGCCCGCACGGGCGGCCTGGTGTGCACGCGGAAGTCGCAGATCGAGCGCACGACCGAGGTCGTGGTGTTCGCCACCTCCACGTTCCGCGCGGCCGGCAACTACTCGGTGTCCGGCGAGGACCAGACCGCGGGCAGCGCCTGGGTTGCCGCCCCGCGCCTGGGCACGCAGCAGGTCTGGCAGCCGTTCATCGGTACGCCGCAGAGCGTCGCCGCGGCCGAGGGCGAATCGTCGGCCTCGCTCCTTCCGCAAGGCGGATGGGTCGATTCGGGCTTCATCCAGGTCCTGGGCGCCAACAGCGTCCCGATCCGCCGCCACAACAAGCTGGTGGGCGTGCTCCACGCCGACGGAAGCACGGAGAGCATCTCCGTCGCCACGCTCATGGACATGCGGATGTGGATCGACAAGGCCGACACGCCGGAATTCCAGCACGGCGACTGACGGCCTCCGGGCACGCCGGGTACCCGTGACCTCGATCAACCTGAGGCGACGAACTCGACGCTCGCGACCGTGACGTCATCGACGTAGGCCTCGCCCTGCGCGTGCTGCGCCAGCATGGCCAGGAGGCGGCCGACGTCTTCCTGTGTGCCGGCGCTGCCGCGCAGTGCGGCCACGGGCGCGTCCAGCCCCAGCATGGCGCCGGTGCGGTTCGGCTGCTCGGACACACCATCGCTGAACAGGACGATGCGGTCGCCCGGCGCCAGGCGGAACGGGCCGGACTCGTACGGGAAGTCTGGCACCACGCCAAGCGGCGGCCCACCCCCCTCGGGCGCAAGCACCTCGACCGCCCCACCGCGCACGACCGCGGCCAGCGAGTGCCCCGCATCGATCGCGCGGCAGCTTCCGTCGGGCGCGATCTCGACGGCGAACACCGTCACGAACGCCCCGACGGCCGCCTCGAGCGACCCGCCGCCGCGGGCGATGTGCGTCCCGACGCGCTGCATCACGCGTTCGATCGGCGCACCCTCCAGCACCGCGGCCTCGACGAACGCAAGCGTCGACGCCATCACCAGTCCCGCCGGGGCTCCCTTGCCCGCGACGTCGCCCAGCAGCACGACCGCGCCGCCGTCGGGACGCTCGAGGACCGCGAAGAGGTCGCCGCTCACCTGCCATCCCGGACGGCTGGACATCGACCACCGCACGCAGCCGCGCGATCCCGTGGCGCCGGGCAGCAGTCGCTCCTGCGCACGGTGCGCGTCGGCCAGCTCGGCCGTCAGGCGCCGCCGCGCGACCGCTTCCAGCGCCAGCGTCGCCAGGCGCGCGACCACGTTGACGAACGGCGCGGCCGAGGCACGGCGCGCCGCGAGCTCGGACGTGTCGACCACGAGCACGCAGCCGGCGGCAGGCGGCCCGACCGGCACCGCGAGCGCGTCGGTCGTGCCCGCAGCCATCACGCTCTCGGCGGCTGCGAAGCGCGCGTCGTCCTCCAGGCGCACCATCGCGCCCGCATCCAGTGCCGCAGCCAGCAGCGTGCGGCTGACGGGCTTCGCGGGGTCAACGCTCGCCGCCGCCGCGGTCGCGCGCACGCTCCACGAGGCCACGCCGTCGGCCACCCTGCGCTCCGCCACCGTGGCGCGCAGGAAGTCGCCGGCGGCAACCAGGGCCTCGACCATGGCGCGCTCGACGGCCCCGGCGTCGTCGGCCCGCGCCAGGCGCGTCGCCACGTCCGTGAGCGCGGAGAGCCGCAATTCGGCCAGTGACTCGAGCACCGCCGTCGGCACCGGCGCCACGCGCCCCGCACCCGCCTCGGCGAACCCGATCGTCGCACCCATGGGCGCGGTGGCCGCCGCACGCGCGCCGGGCTCGCCCAGGTCCGCGCGCAGCAGGTACGGGCCGATCGCCACCAACGCACCGTGGCCCAGCGGATGCCACGCATCACCTTCGATGGCACGGCCGTTCAGCAGCGTGCCACCCTGCCCCAGGTTGCGGATCTCCCAACGTTCCCCGGCGTCCCGGATTTCGACATGCCGGCGCGAGACCGACCGGTCCGCCAGCACCACGTCGCAGCCGGCGTCCCGGCCGACGCTGCGGACGGCGCCCGGCGCGGGCGCGAACGACGCCGGAGCGCGACCTCCGCCCTCGAAGCGAAGGATCATCGAAGGAGCATGCCCCCCCGCCGGAGTCATGCCGCCCCGGCCGGCACGGGCTTCGACGCCGAAGGCTCGGCAGGCGCCGCGGGCTTGGACTGCGCCGCCGCACCTCCCAGGCACAGCTGCGCCACCGCCATCATGGTCTCCAGCCGGCCCAGCGTGATCTCGCGCTGCGCACCGAAGCCCATGTAGGGGAACAGCGCGGCCAAGGCGACGACCAGGCCCGATGCCGTCGCGACCAGCGCCTCGGAGATGCCGCCCGAGACCGCCTTCGGATCCACCATCGCCTCGCCACCCGACAGCAGGTCGAAGCTGGTGATGATGCCGGTCACGGTTCCCAGGATGCCCAGCATCGGTGCCGCGGTGATGATGGTCGAAAGCGTGGCCATGAAGCGGTCCATCGCGATGCGCTCCTGCTCCACCGCGCCCACGCCGACCGCGTCGCTGGCGCCGTCACGGAAGAGCGCCGACGCGACGCGGGCGTACACCGTCGGGTTGGTCTGTGCCAGCGCCTCGGCCCGTGCGCGGTCGCCGCGGCGCAGTGCGTCCATCAGGGCAACGAACCCACGCCGACCGGCCGGACCGTTCTGGACCAGCCAGTACCAGCAGCGCTCGAAGGTGAGCGTGAGCGAGAGGATGCTGAGGCACAGCAGCGGCCACATCACGAAGCCGCCCTTGTGCATGAAACCGAGGAAGGACTGCACCATCAGGGGCGCGATCATAAGGCATCGGGGACGCGGCCCGGAGCGCCCCGTACACTCCGACGCCCATGACCGCGCTCGGAACACCCGTCACCGACTCGCAGCTCCTTGCCGAGGTCGAGCACGCGCTCGACCGCGCCCTGGCCGCCCACGCGCTGGCCCCGCAGCTCCGCGATGCCATGCGCTACGCCGCGCTCGGCGGCGGCAAGCGGGTGCGCCCCGTGCTGGTCCTGCGTGCGGCCGAGGCCGTGGGCGGCAACCGCGCGTCCGCCATGCCGGCCGCGATCGCGCTGGAGATGGTCCACTGCTTCAGCCTGGTCCACGACGACCTCCCGGCGCTCGACAACGACGACCTCCGTCGCGGCCGCCCCACCACCCACAAGGCGCACGGCGAGGCGCTGGCGATCCTGGCGGGCGACGGCCTGCTCTCGGTGGCGGTCGAGGTCGCTCTGGCCTCGCCCTCGCACGGCGCCGCCGTCACGCGCGAACTGGCCGCCGCCACCACCGCGATGATCGCCGGGCAGGTCTACGACACGCTGAAGGGCTTCGAGGGCAACCCGACCCCTGCCGAACGCCTGCGCCTGATCCACGACAACAAGACCGGCGCCCTCATCCGCTGCGCCTGCCGGATGGGCGCCATCTCGGGCGGCGCGGACGCCCCCACGCTGACCAGGCTCACCCGCTACGGCGAAGCCATGGGCCTGATGTTCCAGGTGGTCGATGACATCCTGGACGAGACCCAGTCCACCGAGCACCTGGGCAAGGCGGCCGGCAAGGACCGCGATGCGGGCAAGATGACCTATCCGGGCATCTTCGGGCTGGACGAGAGCCGCCGGCAGGTCCAATCCCTCCTGGCCGAGGCCCTGGACGCCCTGGCCCCCCTTGGCGAGCCCGCGGAGCCCCTGCGCCAGATGGCCCACGCCCTTGCCACCCGAACCCGCTGACGCGATAACCTTCCGCGCTACAATCGATCGTTTCTGCCGAACCCCCGGTCCGGCGCAACGCAACCTCCCGACACCCATGAAGATCCTGCCCACGATCAGCGGCCCCGCCGACCTCAAGAAGCTCTCCATCGACCAGCTGGTCGAGCTCGCGGCCGAGGTCCGGCACGCGATCTGCGACCAGGTCTCCAAGAGCGGCGGCCACCTGGCCCCGAACCTGGGCGTCGTCGACCTGACGATCGCGCTGCACTACGTCTTCGACTTCGGGCACGACCGCCTGCTGTGGGACGTCGGCCACCAGTGCTACACGCACAAGCTGCTGACCGGCCGCCAGCACCTGCTGGGCAAGCTGCGCCAGCGCGGCGGCATGGCAGGCTTCCCCGAGCCGCGCGAGAGCGCCTTCGACCTCTTCAGCGTCGGCCATGCGGGCACGGGCATCAGCACGGCCGTCGGCGTCGCGCGCGGCGACACCCTGAACGGCGATGGCTGGTCGCCCGAGACCCCCAACGGCCGCCGCGCGGTCACGATCATCGGCGACGCCAGCATCGTGAACGGCGTCGCGATGGAAGGCTTGAACAACGCGGGCACCCTGCACCGCCAGTTCCTGGTCATCCTGAACGACAACGGCATGAGCATCGCCAAGCCGCAGGGCGCGGTGGCGGCGTACTTCGACAAGGTCCGGCTGAGCCACGGCTACGGCGAATTCAAGAAGACCGCCCGCGAGCTGGCCAAGCACATGTGGGGCGGCAGCCGCCTGGTCGAGCTCTACCACCGCTTGGGCGAGATCTCGAAGAACCTGGTCCATGAGAACGGCTGGTTCGAGCACTTCGGCATCGTCACCGTCGGCCCCGTCGACGGCCACGACATCCGCACGCTGGTCGAGGTGCTCACCGAGGCCAAGGAATTCGACCGCCCGATGGTCCTGCACGTGAAGACCGTCAAGGGCAAGGGCTTCGAGTTCGCCGAGAAGGACAGCTGCACGTTCCACAGCCCCAGCGCCTTCAACGTGCTGCAGGACATGGAGAACGAGGGCTGCCGCGTCGAGCTCAAGAAGAGCGGCCGCAGCTTCACCGCGGCGTTCGGCGACGCGATGGCCGACCTGATGGCGCGCGACCCGAAGGTGGTCGCCTGCACCGCCGCGATGCCGGACGGCACGGGCATCGCCAAGGTCAGCTCGAAGTTCCCCGACCGCATCTGGGACACCGGCATCTGCGAGAGCCACGCCGCGGACATGATGTGCGGCATGGCCAAGACGGGCTGGAAGCCCTTCTTCGCCGTCTACAGCACCTTCCTCCAGCGCGCCTTCGACCAGTGCTTCCAGGAGAGCGCGCTGCAGGGCCTGCCGCTGCGCCTGTGCCTGGACCGCGCCGGCCTGGTGGGCGGCGACGGCGCCGTGCACCACGGATTCTGCGACATCAGCATGCTCTCGGTGCTGCCCAACGCGGCGATCCTGGCCGCGATGGACGAGCCCAGCCTGAAGGCCGCGCTCGACTTCATGGCCGGCTACGACACGGGCCTGAGCAGCGTGCGATACCCGCGCGATGGCGTCAGCCCGATGTTCGCCGACCGGCCCTGCCCGGCGTTCGTGCTGGGCAAGGCGCGTGCGCTGGTCGAGCACGCCAAGCCCGACGTCGCGATCCTGGCCTTCGGCACGATGGCGATCGACGCGGCCGAGGCCATGAAGGGCCTGGGCGAGTACAAGGTCAACCTGTACGACGCGCGCTTCGCCAAGCCGATCGACACCGACCTCCTGAAGGACCTCCTCGGCCGCGGCATCCCCGTGATCACAATCGAGGACCACTCGATCCGCGGCGGCTTCGGCGCCTGCGTGCTCGAGGCCTGCAACGAGCACGGGCTGGATACGCGCCTGGTGACCCGCATGGCGATCCCCGATCACTGGATCCACCACGGCGAGCGCAAGGAGCAGCTGGTCGACGCAGGTCTGGATACCGAGACGATCGCCCGCACCGTGCGTGCCGCGATCGACGGCCGACGCCCCACTTCCCGCACGGCCGCGCACCCCGCTCCCGCCGCGGTCTGACGACGCGAACCCACGAACCCACGGACGGACCATGGCAATCCTCGTCATCCAGCACTCGAAGAATTCCCCCATCGGCCACTTGGGCGAGGCGCTCCACCGCCACGGCCAGAAGTCGCGCATCGTCCGCATCGACCAAGGCGACCGGCTGCCGGCCGACCTGAACGACCTGCACGGCATCGTCAGCCTGGGCGGCCCGCAGTCGGCCAACGACGCGGACGCGTGGGTGGCGCAGGAGCAGGCGCTGCTGCGAGACGCACACCAGGCGGGCATCCCCGTCCTGGGCCTGTGCCTGGGCGCGCAGATGCTGGCGAAGGCACTGGGCGGCACGGTCGCGAAGATGGACCGCCCCGAGTTCGGCTGGATCGACGTCCGCGCCACCGGCATCGGCGTCGAGGACGTCCTGCACCCCGGCATCGGCTGGTCGCAGAAGGTCTTCTCCAGCCACGGCGAGCACGTCTCGCAGCTGCCCGAGGGCGCCACGGTCGTCTGGAAGGGAACCGCATGTCCCGTGCAGGCGTTCCGCGTGGGCGCCACCAGCTACGGCTTCCAGTACCACCCCGAGTGGACGCGCGAGACCATCCTGGCCGAGATCGCCGCGATGGGCGACGCCGAGCTCGCCGCCGCCGGCACCACGCGCCAGGCGGTGCGGGACGCCACGGCCGAGTACGCCGCGGATGCCGAGCGTCGCTCGCACCGCGTCTTCGAGACGGTCAACTCGGTGCTGTTCCCGTCGTCGCGGCTGCAGCCGGGACTGGTGGCGCCGGGCTGGATCCACCACTGACACGCACGCGCCGGACACCGGCACGAACTTCCGCGCGGTCCCAGGGCCCCTGCCCGGGACCGCGCTATCGTCGGCGCGCATGCAGGGACGCACGGGACGGGGCAAGGGCGACGACGACGCGCGCGCCGCGGCACGCGCACGGACGGAACTGGGCCGCATGGGCGAATCCGCCGCGGCCGGATGGCTGTCGGCACGCGGCTACGCCGTGATCGGCCGCAACGTGCGCGTGGGCAGCGACGAGGCCGACATCGTGGCGATCGCGCCAGGCGGCGCCCTGGCGGTCGTCGAGGTCAAGGCGCGCCGCGGCCGCTGGCACCCCGAGGAGCGCGTGGACCACGTGAAGCGCGCGCGGATGGCGCGCCTGGCGGAGGCACTCGTCGCCACCGATGCCTGGCGCGACCGCCTGGTGCAGTTCGACGTGGTCGCCGTGGGCATCCTGGAAGACGGGACGCGCGAGGTACTGCACTGGCCGTGCGCGTTCGACGCCCCCCGGGGTCATGGCTGACGATCAGCGCAGCTTGGTCGGGTCCAGGTAGCGGTCGCGCGCCATCTTCTTCAGGCGCTCCTCCATCTTCGCGATGCTGCCGGAGAGCCACCGGCGGCGCAGCGACTGGAGGTACGCGGCGCGCTCCACCTGGAAGCGCTCGCTGTAGAGCTGGCCGCGCAGCTGAAGCTGCAGCGCACCGTCGAAGATCGACACCGACGGCGGGACGTCGGACCCGACGATCGCCAGCCACGTGACGGACGTCCGCTGGTCGATCGGCTCGGAGACCATGCCGGGCAGCAACCTGTCCAGCGCCGAGCGGATGGGATCCAGCAGGTCGCCGAGCTCCATCTTGCCGTCGCGGACGCGCACCTCGCGCCAGAATCCCCCGTTCTGCATGCCCACGGAATCGGCCACCTCGCCGAACGGCTTCTTCTCGGCCAGCAGGCGCTTGACCTGCTCGATCTTGTCCGCCTGGGAATCCTTGAAGAGGCGGATGCGGGCCACCTTGTAGCTGGGGTCGGGCGCGTACGTGGCGCGGTCCTTGTCGTACCGCCGCTCGATGTCACGCCAGCTGACGATCACGCGGGGCCGGACCTTGCGGTTGAGCAGGTCCTGCTGCAGCTGGAAGTTCTTGGTGAAGTTGACGTAGTCCTCGATCGTGCCGCCGCCCTCGTCACGGAGCGACTCCTCCGCGCTGGCACGGTTGCCGCCGCGCTGGGCGATGGTCTGCTCCTGCAGGTCCCGGAGCCAGCCGAGGAGCCCCTGCTTCATCTCGGGCGAAAGACGGCTCTCGGCCTCGGCAAGCACCAGTTCCGAGTCGACCACTTCCACGAAGCGCTGGTGCACGAGACCGTCGATTCGCTGCCGCGCCAGCCGCTGGTCCGGGCTGGACGCCTCCAGCAGGATGCGGTCCTCGATGGACTTGAAGAAGTCGTTCGCGAAGATCGGGCGCCCGTTGATCTGGCCCACCAGGCCCTCGACGGGCCAGCGCTGCCCGACGCGCACCGACTGGACGACGGACTTCCCCGTCACCTGGGTGGTGGTCTTCTGCGTGGCGGGATCGAGCGCCGTGACGAGTTCCTTCTTCGTCGTCACGGTCTCGCCGTCGCCCAGGACCTCGGTCTGGGTCACCTCGGTGGTCGAGGGCGGCTCGACCTCGGCCATGGGTACCTCGACCACCTCGGGCAAGGGCCCCTTCGGCGGCGTGGAGAACGCCGCAAGGTTCACGTCGAGCACGTCCTGGCGGCGCTCGTCCGTCACCAGACCGCAACCGGCGGGCAGGCAGGCCAAGACGGCCAGCAGCGCCGCGGCAGCGGGCCGGAAGAGGCGGCGGTTGGGGGCGTCGCGGTCCATGCGAGCCCGGATTGTACGGGCCGCCCCGGGAACCGTCCTATACTCCGGGGCCCCAACGAACGGAGCCGCAGTGACCGACCCGAACGCGCCCACCCACACCCCCGCCCCAAGCCTGCACGTCGATTCCGATTGGAAGGCCCAGGCGCAGGCCGAGAAGGAGCGCCTGGCACAGCAGGAAGCCGCGCGCGCCGCGCGGGAGCCCCAGGCCAACCCCGAGGAGCTGCCGCCGCCCGACTTCCGCAGCTTGGTGGGCATGCTCACCTCGCAGGCGATCATGGGCCTGGGCACCATGGCCGACCAACAGGGCCGCGTGGTCGTCGACCTGGCCGGCTCGCAGTTCGCGATCGACCTGCTGCAGATGCTGCAGGAGAAGACCAAGGGCAACCTGACCGCCGACGAGTCCAAGGAGCTGGGCGAGGTGCTCCGCTCGCTGACCGTCCGCTTCGGCCAGATCACGCAGATGATCGCCGAGCAGATGGAGCGGAACCCCGGCTCCGTGCACGCCAGCCCCACCGCGCCCGCCGGCACCGCGCCGATCGGATCGGTGGAGCCCTCGAAGCCCGCCTCCAGCAAGCTGATCATGCCCTCCTGACGCGCCCCGCGCGCCACCGACCGCACCCCCGGAAGACACGACCGTGACGACGACCTCCCACGCCGCCCCCGCCCCCGCCTCGCCGTTCGCGAAGCACTACTTCCTGCTCCGCCGCCTGCATTCGCTCTCGGGCATCGTCCCGATCGGCATCTTCCTGTTCCCCCACCTGTTCACCAACAGCTCGATCATGTGGGGCCGCTGGATCAGCCCCACGAACCCCGAGGCGCCCCTGGTGAAGGGCGTCACGCTGTTCCAGGAAGAGGTCAACTTCATCCACTCCACGCCGTTCCTCTTCCTGATCGAGGTATTCGGCATCTGGCTGCCCCTGGCGTTCCACGCCGGCTTCGGCTTCTACATCGCCAAGCAGGCGCACCTGAACACCAACGCCTACGGCTACCAGGACAACTGGCGCTACGTGTGGCAACGCCTGACGGGCTACCTAGCGTTCGTCTTCATCTTCCTGCACCTGGCCAGCCTGCGCTGGGGCTGGACGTTCGGTGGGCTGTTCCCAAGCTTCGACCCGAAGGCCGCGTCCTCGACCCTGGCCGCGCACTTCCAGCAAGGCGGCATGGGCATCGCGATGGCAGCCTTCTACCTGGTCTGCACGCTGGCGATCGTCTTCCACTTCGCCAACGGCCTGTGGACCGCGGGCATCACCTGGGGCTTCACGCTGAGCCAGGGCGCGATGCGCCGCTGGGGCGTGGCCTGCGCCGGCGTCGGCGGGCTGCTCGCCACGGCCGCCGTGCTCTCGGTCTACGGCTTCGCGACGCTCGACATCGCCGCCGCCAAGGCCCAGGAAGCCAAGATGGGCGCCGAGGCGCCCGCCGCCCATGCCCCGGCCTCGGCCGGATCGGTCCGCTGACCCCACGCCTACCCTTTCCCCGGAACACCACCCATGTCCACCAAGACCCAGCGCGTGATCATCGTCGGAGGCGGCCTTGCGGGGCTCGCGGGCGCCGTCAAGTGCGCCGAGCTCGGCCTGCAGGTCGACCTCTTCAGCGTCGTCCCCGTGAAGCGCAGCCACTCGGTCTGCGCCCAGGGCGGCATCAACGCCTGCAACGACGTCGCCCGGCAGCAGGGCTTCAGCGAGTTCGAGCACTTCCAGGAGACCGTCTACGGCGGCGACTTCCTGGCGCAGCAGCCGCCGGTCTACGAGATGGCCCACTGGGCCCCGCGCGTGATCGACCTGTTCGACCGCATGGGCGTGCCCTTCAACCGCACCAGCGAGGGCCGGCACGACCTGCGGCTCTTCGGCGGCTCGCTCTACAAGCGCACGCACTTCGCGGGCGCGACCACCGGCCAGCAGCTCCTCTATTCGCTGGACGAGCAGACCCGCCGTGCGACCGCCGAGGGCAAGGTGACGCAGTGGATCCACTGGGAGTTCCTGCGCCCGATCGTGGACGCCGACGGCAACTGCCGCGGCATCGTGGCGCAGGACCAGCGCACGATGCAGGTGCGCGCCTTCCGCGCCGACGCCGTCGTGATGGCCAACGGCGGCCTGGGCCTGGTGTTCGGCAAGAGCACCAACAGCATCATGTGCAACGGCGCGGCCACCGGCCGCTGCTACCGCCATGGCGTGCTGTTCGGCAACAGCGAGTTCGTGCAGGTCCACCCCACCGCCATTCCAGGCGCCGACAAGCTGCGCCTGATGAGCGAGAGCGCCCGCGGCGAGGGCGGCCGCGTCTGGGTGCCCCGCAAGAAGGGCGACACCCGCGACCCGCGCCAGATCCCCGAGGCCGAGCGCTACTACTTCCTCGAGGAGCGCTACCCGAGCTACGGCAACCTGGTGCCCCGCGACATCGCCACGCGAGAGATCTTCAGCGTGTGCGTCGAGGACGGCCTGGGCGTCAACGGCGAGCGCCAGGTCTACCTGGACCTGACGCACCTGGGCCGCGAGTACCTGGAGCACAAGCTCGGCGGCATCATCGAGATCTATCGCAAGTTCGTCGGCGAGGACCCAGCCGAGGTGCCGATGCGCATCTTCCCGGGCGTCCACTACTCGATGGGCGGCATGTACGTGCAGTACGAGGCCAAGCCCGACCACAAGGGCCTGATCCAGGGCGCCACCAAGAACCTGATGACGAACGTCAACGGGCTCTACGCGTTCGGCGAGTGCAACTACCAGTACCACGGCGCGAACCGCCTGGGCGCGAACGCGCTGCTCAGCTGCACGTTCGACGGCCTGTTCGGCGGCTTCAGCGTGGCGAACTTCGCGCGCGAGAACGCGGCGCGCGGCGAGGCCCCCGCTTCGCTCTACGACGACGCGGTCAAGGCCGAGGAAGCGACGATCCACGCGCTGGCCTCGTCGACGGGCACCGAGAACCCCTACCTCATCGCGAACGAGCTGGGCGACGAGATGACCGAGGCGAGCACCGTCGTCAAGACGGCCGACCGCCTCGCGCGCGCCCGCCGCAAGCTGGACGAGCTGCGCGAGCGCTACTCGCGCGTCAAGCTTGCCGACGGCGCGACGTGGACCAACCAGAACCTGGTCTTCACGCGCGCGCTGGGCGACATGCTGATCCTGGCCGACGCGATGCTGACCTGCGGCGACCTGCGCAAGGAGAGCCGCGGCAGCCACTACCGCGCGGACTTCCCCGAGCGCAACGACGCCGAGTTCATGAAGTCGTCGCTGGCCGCCTTCAACCCGCAGACCAAGCGCTGCGATGTCCGCTGGGAGGCCGTCGAGGCCCCGCTGGTGGCCCCGCGCGCGCGCACCTACGGCAAGAAGGACGGCAAGGCCGCGGAGAAGAAGCCGGCGACGGCCGGGGTCTGAGGCGAAGGAAGGCACCTGGAGCCACCGCGCCCTCGCGCTGTGCGTGGGGCGTTGCGTGGTTGCCGCGCCCTTTCGCTGCGCGTGGGAATTGCGGGGTCACCGCGCCCTGTGACGTTCGAACGGCCGCTTGCGAGCGCCCGGAGCGAGCATCGGGGTCTTCCGCAGCGAATCGCGAGGCCGCGAGGCACGCACCGTGGCACCGACTACTCCCGGGTCGTGACAGGTGCCGAGCCAGCCGAGCAATAGGAGGAGCGGCACCTGGTGGAGCGACGACGGTCGCGGAGGAAGGCCCCGAGCACAGCGCAAGGGCGCGGCAACCCCAAGTGCCTTTCGGCCCTCCACGGAAATCAGGGCAGGGCTACTCCGAACACGCTCTCAGGCCCCGAACAGCCGACCGAGGAACTGCCCCACCGCCGGCCAGTACAGGCTGGCCAGCACCCCGCCCGTGAAGAGGAACGCCGCGATCCGCGCGCTGCGGTCGCCCAGCATCGTGGCGATCGGGCTGTCGCCCAGGCCAAGGTTGGCGCGCAGGTACATGCGGTGGATGACCACCAGCACCAGCGGGGTCAGCACCGCGAAGCCCATCGCGCGCGCACCGAAGAGCTTGGCCGCGTGGTCGCTGAGCGCGTACATCAGGTACGCCATGATGGTCACGGTGCCCGTGACGGACAGCAGCCAGTTCAGGTCCTCGACGCTGTCGTAGCCGGCGCGCGGCTTCCAGTCGGTGGCCTCGCCGCGCTCGCGGGCCAGCTGCACCGCGCGGATGTCGGCCAGGCGCTTGACGAAGCCAAGGAAGAGGGTCAGCGTGAACACGACGACGACCAGCCAGATCGAGACCGGCACCGCGATCGCCAGGGCGCCCGCGATTGATCGCAGCACGAAGCCGCTGGCGATCGTGGCCACGTCGATGAAGCGCACCCGCTTCAGCTTCAGGTTGTAGGCCACCTGGAGCAGCACGTAGATGCCGATGACCGCCGCGACCTCGGGCCGCGCGAGCCATGCCAGGACCAGGCCGGCCGCGATCGCCGCCACGCCGCCCGAGAGCGCCGCGCCGACGGGTACCGCGCCCGACGCGACCGGCCGGTTGCGCTTGACGGGGTGCTGGCGGTCCTCGTCGGCGTCCAGGGCGTCGTTGATGGCGTAGAAGCCGCTCCCGGCCAGGCAGAAGGCCGCCACGGCCAGCGCCGTGGCCATGAACATCGCGTGCAGCTGGGGCCCGTCCGGCCGCGCCGCCCCGCCTGCCACCGAGAAGGCCAGCGGGATCAGGACGAAGGCGTTCTTCACCCAGTCGCCGGGGCGGAAGAGCCGGATGGGGGCGGGGAGCATGGCTCCCCCTCTATCGGACACCGCCTATCATTGTTCCGACAAGTTCCGCCCGGACGGCACCCCGAAACGCCGCCCGGGCCGCACAGACGCACCCACCGCGGCCGCCCCCCTGTCCCCGGGCGGCCCCAGACCCGAAAGCGCCCCCACCCATGGTCGCCCCCACCGCCACCCAGTCCACCCAGACCAAGACCGTGCTCGTGAAGGTCCGTCGCCAGGACACGCCCACGGGCGAGCCGCGCTGGGAGACCTTCAAGGTCCCCTACGGCGAGGGCGCAAACGTGATCAGCGTGCTGCAGTGGATCGCGGCGCACCCGACGACCACCGACGGCACGCAGACCACGCCCGTGACGTGGGACTCCGGCTGCCTCGAGGAAGTCTGCGGCTCGTGCACGATGGTCATCAACGGCCGCGTCCGCCAGAGCTGCTCGGCGCTCATCGCGAACATCGTCCAGCAGGACGGGACGATCACGCTGGAGCCGATGTCCAAGTTCCCGGTGGTGCGCGACCTGGCCGTCGACCGCCAGCGGATGTTCGACAACCTCTCGCGCGTCAAGGCGTGGGTGCCGATCGACGGCACCTGGTCGCTGGGACGCGGTCCGCTGGAGCCGCCCGCACAGGCCGAGACCCGGTACAAGCTGAGCACCTGCATGACCTGCGGCTGCTGCCTGGAGGCCTGCCCGCAGTTCGGGGTGGAGCCGGACCCCGCGAAGTGGGAGGAGTCGCTGCAGGGCGCGCAGGTGTGGAGCCAGGTGCGCCTCTTCAACATGCAGCCGATCGGCGCGACGCTCGCGGCCGACCGCCTGGATGCCGTGATGGGCGAGGGCGGAATCGCCGACTGCGGCAACGCGCAGAACTGCGTGAAGGTCTGCCCGAAGGAGATCCCGCTCACCGAGTCGATCGCCGAGATCGGCCGGCAGACGACGATCCGCGGGATCAAGCGCTTCGTCGGCGGCTGATCGCGGGCGCGTGCCGCGCCCCGTTCACACCAGCTTCACCAGCACCTCGTTCGCCAGCAGCGCGCCGCGCGCGCTGACGCGAAGCGAGTCGTGGCCCGCATCGCCGGCCCACTCCAGCAATCCGTCGCTCACCGCGCGTGCGATCGCCGCGCGCCGTGCGCCGCCGCGCGTGCCCAGCGCCAGGATCCGCTCGACCTCGTCGCGCGGAAGCCCTGCGCGCAGGCGAAGGCCCATCATCAGCCGCTCGCCCGCCTGCATGTCGGGCGTGCCACGCTCCACGTCGACTGCGGGCGATGCCCCCTTCGATGCAAGCCAGTCGCCGAGCCGCGGCACGTTCTTCCACCGCACGCCCTGCGCATGGCCCGATGCGCTGGGGCCGAAGGCCAGCCAGTCGCGGTTGCGCCAGTACAGCAGGTTGTGCCGGCACTCCTCAGCGCCCCGACGGCCCGGTACGCGGCGCGCCCAGTTGCTGAGTTCGTAGGCCTCGAAGCCGGCTGCGGCCAAGCGCGCGGACGCGATCTCCCACATGCACGCCTCCAGGTCCTCTTCGCACGGCGCGAACTCGCCGCGTTCCAGGCGCACCGCCATCGCGGTGTTGGGTTCGTACGTCAGCCCGTAGCAGCTCAGGTGGTCGGGCCCAAGCGCCAGCGCACGGTCCAGGTCGGACTCCCATTGCGCAAGCGTCCCGCCGGGGATGCCGTAGATCAGGTCCAGGCTGATGCGGCCGAGGCCCGCAGCGCGCAGGTGCGCGACGGCACGGCCGACGCTTGCCGGGTCATGCCAGCGCTCGAGCGCCTTCAGGAGCGCCGGTTCAAAGCTCTGCGCACCCAGCGAGACGCGGTTCACGCCCGCCTCGACCAGGACCGCCGCGACCTCGGGCGTCACGGTCTCGGGATTCGCCTCGACCGTCCACTCGGCGTCCGGCGCGAGCGGCATCCGCTCGCGGATGGCGCGGAGCCCGCGCGCAAGCAGGTCCGGGCGCAGGAGCGTCGGGGTGCCTCCGCCGACGAAGATCGTGGCGAGCGGCGCGTGCACGGACGGCGCCATCGCCGCGAGCTCGTCCTCGAGCCGCGCCACGTATGCGGGCTGCCGGTCCTCGCGGTCGACGAACGAATAGAAGTCGCAGTAGTGGCACTTGTGGAAGCAGAACGGGACGTGGACGTATGCCCCCTCGAAGCGCGGCTGCGAGCCCGCCAGCACCTGGTCCGCAGGGATGGCCTGCGGCGGGACGCTTCCTCCGGTTCCGGCGATGGGCAGCGAGTGGGCCATGGAAGACGCGGGCATCGTAGGGGGACGCTCCCCGGCGGGCGGTAGCATCCCCGCCCGATGACGAACCACGCACGCAGCGCCCCGCCCCACACCGCAATCGTCGGCCTCCAGTGGGGCGACGAGGGCAAGGGCAAGATCGTCGACCTGCTGACATCCGAGCACGACGTGATCGTCCGCTACAACGGCGGCGCGAACGCCGGCCACACGGTGCAGGTGGGCGACCAGCGCTACGCGCTGCACCTCATCCCGTCGGGCATCCTGTACCCGGACAAGGCGTGCGTCATCGGCAACGGCGTCGTCGTGGACCCCGAGAAGGTGCTGCAGGAGTTCGAGACGCTCCGCGCCCGCGGCGTGCACATCGGCGGCAACCTGAAGATCAGCGACCGCGCGCACGTGGTGATGCCCTACCACAAGGAGCAGGACGCGGCGCTCGAGGAATACCTCTCGTCGAAGACGTCGGGCGACCGCGGCAACCTGTCGATCGGAACCACGCGCCGCGGCATCGGCCCCACCTACGCCGACAAGGTGCGCCGCAGCACCGCGATCCGCATGGGCGACCTGCTGGACCCCGCGTACCTCCGCAGCCGGCTGGAGGTGGTCTGCAAGCTGCGCACGGCGGAGCTCGAGGCGCTGGGCGTCCAGACCGCCCCGCTCGACCCGGCCGCGCTGGCCGAGCGCTACGCCGGCTACGGCGAGCGGCTGCGCCCGCACGTGCAGGACACCGTGTACGCGCTGCACGACGCGATGCGCGCCGGCAAGCGGCTGCTCTTCGAGGGCGCGAACGCCAGCCTGCTGGACATCGACCACGGCACGTTCCCGTACGTCACCAGCAGCAACTGCTCGACGCTGGGCATCCCGGCAGGCACGGGCGTGCCGGGCCACGCGATCGGACGCGTGCTGGGCATCATGAAGGCGTACAGCACGCGCGTGGGCGCGGGCCCGTTCCCCACCGAACTGGACAACG
>JBIKJV010000373.1:0-7095 GCA_044360755.1 Phycisphaerales bacterium | reverse complement strand
AGATAGGGATCGTCGGGGGAGACGGACAGAGCCTCACCAAGTGCGCTCTCGGCAAGCCTTAACGAGTCGGCCGTATTCGGCCCAGAAACTGGCATGGTGGTAGGGGTCATCGTTATCAATCTCCTCCTCGTCTAGCAGGAATGCGGTGCGGGCATGCGCCCACTCCTCCATAAAAGTCTCAACCAGTGCGTCCCGATCCAGGCTGTCGCGCAGAGCGATCACCCCGCGGTCGCCGTCTTCGTTCAGCAGGAAGTACCCCAGCAGATCCGGCATCGTTTCCGTTGGCCGGATGCACACCCGGATCGGGAACGTGCATGGGAAGCGGTCCTCTGCCCACCTCTTCAGCTTGCGGGCCAGCGCCCGCCTCCAGCAGGAACTTCGGGGCATCGGACAACTCCATGATCAGTAGCCAGGGCTGGTTGTTACGCCGGTGCAGGACTACAGGGCATTTTCCCCGTGCATCCCGGCGGGCTTGCGCCAACCAGTCGTATGGGTTCCCCCGCTCAGTTCGCTTCACCTCAAGATGAATGCCCGGGTAGTCACTGATCACATCCGGGGAGTCAGTTCCCCCGGCAAATTGCTGGCCCCGGCGGGCCTTGCCGCCCATCACATGCGCCCAAACCTTGGACGCCTCAAGCTCCCCTCTGCAACCTTTGGCACGGGACTGGGTCACTTCTGCCACCTCGCCAGCAGGCCGTTGGAATGACGGGACTCCACCAGCGTGAGGCTGGGGAACTGTTCTGTCAGTAGCTTGATGGCATCCATGCCAACCTTCAGCTTGTCGATGGACTTCTCGTTCTGACTGATCCACCGGCCCAGCCTGCCACCCATGTTCAAATCGGTGGTGGCACCGGCTGGCTCCCAGTAAATGAGGAACGTGTAGCTGGCAGTGCGGATCATTGTGCCTGTGTTCATGGTGACCTTGCCGTCCATGATGTAATGTTCTGCTGGCGTTCGCGGGTGTAGTAATCCGGCAGCGATTCCGGGTCGTAGCCCAAGTGTTGCTTGTGCTTTAGAGATGCAAGAAACGCAGGGTCGTAGTTATCGGGATCACACTCTTGCTTAACGCCTAGAAGTGTAGCTTTGTTCAGGTCGGGCTGTCCACTGAAAATCTTGCCGCTGTGATACACCCCGTGGCAGCGTGAGCAGAGGCGCAGGTAATTGCGGATGTCATGCTTGCGACCGGCACCACCAATAATGTGGTGAACCTCCAAGCTGCGGCGACCATCGGACTCAGGCCACCAGCACACAGCGCAACTGCGGTGTAACTCCACCCACTCTAGTAGCGCGGCCTGCTCGGTCTTATTCATGTGCGGTAGTGTACCGGCTTACACCGCAGCGCGCCACAGCTTAAACGGCGGCGAGGGTGCATAGCGACTCCCAAAAATCTGAGAGTCGCTATCTGCCCAAACGGCGGTTTCGGGTTGCAGAGAGCGGGCGTGCGTGTTGTTTTCGGGGTTCACGGCCTTGCGTCCTACGCCCCGTGCGGATCAGCACCTAGTGCCTTTACTGTCCCGGGTGGAGTCGTCAGCGCGCCGGGGTTATTCCGCAATCTGCCCCCTCTTGGTGCGTCCATTCCATGGACCGTTAGGCGGGGGGCCGAACTTCAGACCTGTTGCCCATCCTGGGGCTATGTGTGTGCGGAGTTATTTACTAGCCATCATCCAGAGTCCAACATTGGCAGCGGCGTAGGCAGCGTAAGTGATTGCCATGCCTACGTTTCCGTGAAGCCCCTGCTCAAAGGACACATACAAGTAGATCACACCCGTCATTATGATTAGTGTCCCGCTCATCGCTTCTCCAATGCGGCCTTCAGTCGGGCGATGATATTCGATTGAACCTGGATTTTCCAAAGCAGTGCGGCGGATTTTTCTGACCACTCCTGGCCGTCAATGGCACGCCCCAGCATGGCTTGGCACTCACCCACCAATACGCCGATGGACTCACCGTCCAGCTTCCGCCCCCCTCGCAGCTGTTCGATCTCATCCGCTGCCTCCACCACCAGCCCCCTGGCCGCATCCATCAGTGCGTAGTGTGAGGCTTCTCGCAGCCGGTCAACGATGTCGCTCATGCCAATCGCTCCCATAGGACATAGGCCAGCATGGCGGCGCAGCCCAGATAGAACAGCGTGTGCATCTGGCGTTCAGTCATTTGGTTCTCTCCAGTAGATTGCGGAGGGTGGTGCTGTATTTTTCCACCTTACTCCACCGATGGTTCGTCCATTCCGCCTTGGCAAAACATTCAATCGCCTCCCGCTCCTCGGCGGTGAGCGCCCAACTCATATGCGAAACACATCGTTTTCGATATGTTTTCCCATATGATTCGGCGGCGTACTCGCTCGCCTGCATGTCTCGCTTTGTCATGGCTGTTCCTGTGTGTTGGAGGCAGGGTTTTTGGTAGACCGGAACCCTGCGGAAACCGGGATGAATTACCAGTAGCGGACGCAGGCGAACCATCCGCGCGGGCCGCGGGACACGGCGACTTCCTTCACGCGGCGCTGGCCCCAGTAGCAGGAGGCGCGGCAGGCGGCGTCCCCGCTGACGGTGGAGAAGCCGATCCCTTCGTATCCCTGGCCACCCCGGTGTCGGAGGATGCCGGTGCGGGCCATCTCGTTGGCATCGTCCTGAGCGGAGCGGGTGACGGTCACCGTCCGCGTGCGGGTGTCGGCTTGGGCTACGCTGGCCACACACAAGATGAAGCAAACTGTAAGAAAACGCATAGTCGAATCCTTTCGTTACGAACCATCCATGACCAACACCGTGCTGGTCGTACTATTCGGGAGACGCCTCCCGTTTGGCAAAGTCCCGGGCAGCGTCGGGATCGAACTGCCCAGGGAATGTGAAGTCCAACCAGCTTGGGTAATGACGCAAAAGCCGCCTCGCCTCGGCCCTGACATCCTTGGGTATCCGCTTCAGCCCGCCGCCGTATGGGGTGGCGAGCCGTAGCAGGAACCGCTGGGCAGACAGGACGCTGCGAGTGCGTTCGTTGGGTAGGGTCATTAGTTGTTGCTGAAACCAGGGAGCGCCCGCTCGCAGGCGTGTCGAATGCAGGTGTCGATGTACCCGATGAGGCGACGGCAGTTTGCCGCTTCTGTGAGGTGGCTATTCATCTCCTCTTCATAGTCGTCGTCATCTTCGTACTGAGCGGCCATGTCTTCGCAGCAGTCCGCAGACTCCTCTAGCAGAGCCACCAGCTTTTCCAGTTCTTCGCCATCAAGTTCAATGTTAATAATCATGTCCACCTCGGGTAAATAATAACACCATTAGTACGACTGCCGTTCTGCACTTCCACCGCTACGATTCGGGGGAAGTCCTTCGTTAACATCTCTGCCGTGTCGATCATCGCTTGGCTATCAATCACCTGCCGGTTGGTCTGCACGTAGGCGTTGATCTCCACGTAGTCTTCTTGGTCAATCGGCCCGCTCTTATCACGCTCCACCCATGTACGGATGTTGGTGTGCAGCGTGCGGAACGAGAGGATGTTTTCGTACAGCCGCTGCGGCCGGGAGAACATTGGGAGAAAGCTCATGCCTCACCCCACATTCCGATCAGCTTTGCCTGGAGCCTTGCGACCTCGGCCTCTAGCAGACGGATCCGACTTATCAATTGTTTCACTGTCTCCTCCTCCTTGGATAAAGATTCCTGTGTCACCGTCAACCATCTCCAGTAATTGATGTGGGTACAAAAGTGTGACAAGTTCCTCCGCGGCGCGCAAATGACTTTTTGGTGCGACGAGGGTGGGCACCTCATGCCCGCGGCCCCGGTCAAACACAACCTTCTCAGTCCATGTCTCATCCCTATCTAGCGCCGACAGCCACACCCATTTGCCGGTTGGCTTCGACTTATAGATGTAGGCAAAGTGCCGTAGGTTCTCCCGTGCCATACCATGCAGGTCATCAACGAACACCGTGTCATAGGGGTAGTCCTCTGGACAGGTGAACGAGATGGACCGCTCCTTGATCTCCAGGCTCAGCAGCACCACTGCGTCTGGTGTCTCGCAGTGATCCTTGTTCTTGTTGTGACCCGTGATCACCAGCTTGCGACCATGAGCCGCCGACCGGCCAGCGGAGCGCAGGTCATCGACCCACGCCCGCTCGGCTCGGTGGCCATTAGTCAACGCGGATTTGAATGAACGATGCGCCACGCGGCCTCCATGCGAAAGCTCTGATGCCGGGGGAAGGTTTCCTTTCCAGCCCCCGATTGCTGCGAACCTCCAAGGCCCGCTGCAGGATCTCGTCTGGCGTGGGATCGAACGGCTTCAGACCGTCGTCGTACCACTCCAGGTTGGCGGCAATCGGCTCGGCCTCGCGGATCAACGCGGTGTGGCGGCGCACGCTGGCCGACCATTCCGCGCTCTCCCCGAACACCTCACCGACATCGGCGTCGTCGTAGCCGGGATCCAACTGGCAGATGACAGCGAGACGCTCACGGCTGGGCACCTTGCCGACAGCCTTCAGCATCCGCAGCACACCGCGGCAGACCTCGGGACACAGGCCCAACTGCTTGGCCACCCGTGTCACCTGCTCATGGTTGATGATCACGCGGTGCCACAGCTGGCCTGCGAAAGCCAATGGGTGCGTTGAGCCAAGACCACAGTCGCCGCCAGAAACTAACTTTACGATGTTCATCCGAACCTCCTTGTGTAAACGCATGCTCCGGTGGGAACGCATGCGGGACATCGAACCTCCAGAGAATCTCCGATACCGTCTCGTCAACTAACAAATCTTTCTGATCGTCCATGGCGTCTCCCCAATTCCTTGCGAAACATTGACTTGATCCAGCCGTTGAGCTTGTCGTTGTGAGCAGCCCACTGAACGTAGTGATCGGGCAACTCGCTGAGTTTGAAACCGGCGTACTTCCCCTTGAGCGGGTTGTTGTAAGTACCAACGGAGCGAACACCCTTCCATGTAATATCAACGTCCTTGCCGTGGATGCGGCCCTCGCCGCGACCTTGGGTGTTGCGGCGCATCTCTTCGATCAGCTTGGCACTGGCGATCCGCTCGGCCTTCTTTGCCGCCTCTGCCAACGCCAGTGCGTCTATCTCTTCCTGCGAGAGTGGAGACTGCGCCGCTGCTTTACGGACTTGCTCTTTGACTTCCTCGTCGTCGGAGGTGCAGAACATGTCCACGGCTGTGATGACTGTGTGGTCAAGCGTTCCTGCTGTGCAATCAACAATCTTGAAATGAGGTTTATCTGAACGCGCGATTGCAGCAATTCTGTCGGCAGGTGTGAGAAGATCCTCGCCGTCAACGACACCGGGGAGAGGGCGAGTGGCTCGTCCAACGCACTGCAACCAAAAACTTCTGGATCGGGTTGGTCGGGCAAGGATGAGGGTTGCGGTCGGTGGGTAATCGAATCCCACGGCGACGACTTGGCAGTTGACAAGGACCCTGGCTTGTCGGGACTTAAAGGCTGCAAGTGCATCGGCTCGCTCCTCATCGGGCATGGTGCCCCAGACACAGACGGCTGGGATTCCGTAGTTCCTGGTCAGGTACTCAGTCGCACCCTTGGCTGCGAACACACTGCCCGTGAACAGGACGGTCTGTCCCATCATCTCCTCGGCGGTGATCATGCAGGCGCGGTGCAGATTGGCTTCCTTGTTCAGTTCCGCGGCGAGCTTCGTCTGGTTGAAGTCGCCGCCGACAATGTTGACCTTGCTCAGATCCAGTGACTCAACCTTGCTCAGCTTGCAAACAGGGGGAACTGACCATCCGTTGGCGATGGCCCACTGGAGGTCGTAGTTACAGACTGACTCTTCGTAGAACTGCATGCGTTACTCCTTAGCATTGGCTTGCCATCCATCCGAAATGGCGTAGCCGTGAACCCAGCAACCATTGCTCCCTGTTGCTGGAAGAACTCCAACATCTCAATGACCGGCTCGCTGCACTGCATGTGTGCTTCGTCCACAATGACGAGCGAGAACCCGCTGAACCGCTTGTATCTCTTCTCGCCCTGGCGGCTGGACAGCAGCGTCTGCTTCGATGCGACCACCACCTTGGCTGGCCAGTAGTCCCGCTCCGCAACGAAGTCGGCCATCTCAATGTCGGGATCGGAGTCGGTGACCTGACGCACCTTGTCAGCGGCCTGCCAGACAAGCTCACGCATGGGGGCGATGATCAGCGTGCGGCCCGGGATGCGATCCGCGAGCGCCGTGAAGATGACAGTCTTGCCAGCGCCAGTGAACAGGCCAACGAGCGTGGACTTCACACCGCGGCGCATTGCGTCCAGCAGCGATTCGATCACTTCAGTTTGGTAGGCGCGCAGTCTGAGCATGAAACGTCCTTGTGTATGAAGAAGCCCGGGGGAGGGCGGGTCGGAGGTTCCCGCCCTCAACCCCAGGCGGCGCGGAGCAGCGCGCCTTCTAGCGGAACTCTGAAACGAACTCTTCTTCGCGGGCACTGTCCTTCTTCCCGCCAACAAGCTGGATGCCATTGACGTTGAGGACAACCTTGCTCCTCTTCTGGCCGTCACGCTCCCAGACCTGCTGATCAAGCTCCCCTTCGACAAGGACAGAGGTGCCCTTGTTCAGGTAGTTGACGACAGCGCCACCCTTCCAGTATTCGCAATCCATGAACAAGACCTTGCCCTCGCGGTAAGGGTTGTTCACGGCCACGCTGAACTTCACAACATCCTTCTCGCCAACGCGACGGATGTCGGGGTCAGCAGTGATGTTGCCCATGAGAATCGTCCTGTTGTAACTAGCCATTGGTCACTACCTCCTTGGTTTCCCAGCATCGAACAAACTCAGCCTTGCAACGGTCGTACACATCCCGTGCAATCGCCTTCTCCCGAAGACGCAACTCCACTGTCTTCATCACGTTCACCGCAGTGCCACGGTCTTCCGCGTCTGCGATGGTCTTCTTCCACTCCTGCTCCCACTGCAGGTTGCGAGCGGAAGCAGTCGGCTTCTGCGGGGCGCGTTGCGGAGCGGACTCCACCTTCACGCTGTCGCCGTCGTCGTCAGCCTCACCAGAGAAGCCTCCCGTGAGAGCCATCAGCAGGGTCCGCTTGGCGTAGGTGCAAGCCGCGCCGAACCCCTGCATGTCACCTTTGGGGTTCACCAGAGGTGCGATGCCCGTGAGGTATTGCCCCGTCT
>JBIKJV010000347.1:0-7118 GCA_044360755.1 Phycisphaerales bacterium | reverse complement strand
CTGTACCAAGTACTGGAAACTCCACACCCTTCATTGTAATTTGATTAGAAGGGATTAACAGAGAAGGTTGATTCTTATCCTTAGAGTTTTTCTTATAACCTGTCTTAGAAACTTTCATCGCGGTGACAGCAAGTTTTTGTTGTTAGATATTTTCATTAGCATTTTAGTATTACCAGAAATCTGTCTGGTAAATAAAACATTATTGTAGTAATGTCTAAACTTCTTTCTTTCAAATACAGACTTAGCATAGTTTAGGTTAGCAGGGTTTAAAGTTCGTCTATACCCATCCCATCCGGTTAACCAAATTGGTCTTTGCACGTTTACGTTGTACTCACCTCTATCTGCAGTAATATCCCAGAACTGATTGACTCTAAACTTCTGCTCTACCTTCTCGTACATAATATCAATATACGAAGCAAAAGCAGTAGGATAGTTTAATCTACCAAAAGGATTATCCTTTGGTGCCATATTCAATCTAAGTTGTCCAGATACCTGCTCAGAGTTATATACAGTAAGTTCGTCAAAGTTAAAGTCTAAAAGCTGAAATCTGTCAATACCATCTGTGTCGTATATGTAAGACTCAAGGATATACTCAATGCTCTTTAGAGTATTTACCGTTTGTCCTGTGTCTACAACATACTCTACCTGGAACGGATAATTAACCCCATAGTAGTTACAGTAGCTATCTGTCCTATCGTTATGTCTCCAGAATGTATTGTTGTTGATTGTAATAAAGTTCTGATTGCTTGCAATCATCATAGTAGGATGCCAATCATGGAAAGATATCCATGATTTTGTCTTGGGGTCGTAAGAGATAGTCCAAGACACATCGTTAAAGTAAGTAGGATCTCCAAGCTTAATCTTTGTACCAGTAACTCTGCTTCCAGATTTCACAATAAAATCTATGCCACCTACGTATGTAACAGTAACACCTGCCGGTAGATCCTTTCTAAGCTCATAGTCCTTCTTAGTGAAATAAATCATCAAGAAGTTATTGTCATAAGAAGCTTGACAACCTACACCGACCACGGGATTATCGACAGCTTCAAAGTTTGGAAAGTCTTCAAGTATTCTATACGGTAAGAATTTACCAAACCACCAACGCATCCCGCTAGCTGAAATCTCCTCTAGTCCATTAGATACTGTAAATATTTTTCCTAATGATTGAGATACCCAGTAAATGCCAGTAGGCGTATTTAAAATGGAAAACTTATCTTGACAAGAACCATACTCATAAGACTGATCCGTATTTACAAGTGCCTGCAATGGTTTATTAAACAACGCACCGTCACCAACTGTAATCTTAGTTCCAGTATCAGACTCAAGAGTTTCGGTACCTTGAATCATTGTCGGACTATCTCTATCAAAAAGCATAAGAGCTCCGTTCTTACCAATAGGTCTAATAGCTGTAACCTTAGATTTAAAGTCTCTATAGTTATTAGGTAAGTATATTCTCCAACCATCCTTCTTTCCTTCAAGAACTGTAGGCAATGAGTAGATAACTCTGTTTGGTAAATATTTGTAACAGAGAGCTGCTACCTCAGGACTGTATTGTCTGTCCTGCATATTACCCCAAGACACTACACTGTAGTAAAGCTTTGATAATGAAACAGATGGATCAATTTTATAGTAGTTACCAAACTTGATAATTCTAGTATCAAATAATCTTTTAAGATCAGAAAGAACTTCAAAATGCTTTTGCTCATCTAGTTCTCCCCAGTCTCTTTGGTCTACGTTAATATCTGACTCTACGTAAAAATCTCTAACACCTGAATTAAAAAGATACATGAAACCTCTTCTGATAGAAAAAGACAACCTATTACCGCTATTTCCGGTAAGTGAAGGAATACTTATCAAGTTCTGCAAACTAATATTACCAGGTGCCTCTTGTTCAAGGTTAGCTTGATTATTAGGTGTGTCCCACTGACTAGGTTGAGCTAACTTCTGCAACATGGAAGGTATAAGTCCGTCTATATCATATCTACTAAAGTCTGCCCAATAACGAGGATATAAACCTAAGTACTTAGCCCTATAGTTAAATGGAGTGTCATCCGGTTGACCATATAACCAATCGTAAAAATAAAAAAATGTATTTTTTTCTGTGTATCTTCCTATATAAGTATCTCCACCAAACAATATACCGGTTGAATAATCAACGTTAAACGTAGTAACCGTAGACCCTGGTGGCGCATCAATAGCTGTCTCAGGTATTGCTAAATTATTATTTACAATTTGAACACAGGGTAATGGTATTTGTCTTACTCCATCTAACTGACCGTACTGATTTCTAAATCTAATCTTTAAACCAGTATAAAAACAAGAAGCCGTTGTAGATATAGTTTTTACAAATTCTTCAGACGGAAGTCTACCGTTTGAATCTAGTATATTAGAACTTACATTTCTAGAAATACTTACACCAGTATTGTCTGTAATAGATGGTACTACCACTTCGCCAGCCGTAGTTTTAATATTAAGAAGCGTAGTCTTAAATCGATTAATGTTGTTAATCTTATAATTGACAAACATGTTAAACCCTTCATTCAAATACGCCGAATCATTTATATAAAAACGTCGTTTAGCTTGAGGTATGTTGTCTTTATGAAGAAATCCATGAGACGCATATCTGTACACATAACTGCGAGCTTTTACAAAAGCGTAAATTAAATCAATTGTTTTAGCTGCAGCAGCTGTAGCTAATGTGTACAATGTAGGTATGGCTGCAAATACTGAAGCAAAAGTTGGAAGACCTGATAGAGTACCTTCTTTATGAGTTTTGGTATTAACTGTTCCTAAAAAACCACTCCCCGATGCCGCTATTGCAGCACCAAGATTTGTTCTTTGTCCCAGATTATATAATCTAGCATTGTTACCAGTAATAAGACTAGCACCACCTAACGAAGTAAATCCACCAGTAAGTCCTTGAGCAGCTGCTTGTATTCCTGCTTCAGCTAAACTTCCGGGAGCTACCCCAGCTAAATAAGCAGTTGTTCCTCCATAATATCCTGGAAGACCCGGAGCCCTAAATGTAGCATTTCCTGCAGCTTGAATAGCATTAAAACCAATATTAAGTATTCTATTACCTTCACCTTGCCAACTTTCTTCACCTTTCATCGCAAATACAGCTTCCGCTATACCTAGTAACAATGCTGTTGTAGATGATAGATTAGTTAGTAGTTTTTGTTTTGGGTGTCCAGGTACAGGATCAAATGTTCCTTTTACATTGTTGCTATTTCCGAGCTCCGTGTAAATCTTTAATTCTTTTACAGAAAGAAAAGGTTTATAAAAACTAGTATCAGGAGAGTGAAAAGTAAAATAGTCTGACCTAACTTGATTTTGAGTAACAGGTGTGTAATTAGTGTTAGCACCGGTTACTTCTGTTAAAGAGAGTGTAGGGTCAATTGTACCCGATATATCCTTAACTGGGTTATATGGATAGTTTGCATAAAGACCTTGCGTATTATTAATATCATTATAAAGACGCATGTTATTTATAATACCCTTTGCTATAACAGATTTATTTCCTGTTCTTGATCCACGAAGAATCTCATAACCAGAAATACCTGGTATAACTCTAGCGTTCCCGTCATCATCTATATAAACAGGAGGTTTAATGTTTGAAAACTTTACACCCACAACCTGAACATGTGTGGCACCACTGTAACCTGGATTAGCAATAATATTCCCAGATGCATCCAGCGCAACCGCTCTAGAATATTTTGCATCATTGTTTATAATGTCTTCCGGCATCTTGTGATGTCGGATAGGTTTATTACAAAGATCCCACGTAGTCTGACTTGTGCCTGATATCTTAGGATTGTAACTAGAGTTCCAAACTTCTGGATTTCTATCGGGGTATTTTTCACTAGACTCCCAGTAACCCATTTGACCTTCTGCTATAACAACACCACCGTCCGAAAGTGAAGAGACAGCTGTGCTAGTTATTGTAGCAGTATTTTCTTTTTCAAAACCATACTCTTGTTCAGTAGGATATATACCTGCTGATAGCGTAGTATCTTTACTATCTCCGATTCTACCAGGGATATGGTAAGACTTAGACTTTTCCCCTGTTACATAGATCCATCTAATCCAAAATGAGTATACCTCATCTCGCATGTAACCTGTATTTGTACCGCCGTCCTTATAATAGTTTGCAGGGTATCTTACAATAGACCACTTAGACTGAATCTGATTAGCAAGAGGTTGATAATTAAAATCAAATGTTGTACGAGGACCTATCTTAAGTAGATAACTTCCTGTTTCAAAAATAGAATCAGAAGTCTCGTACAGTGGGGATCTTATTGGAAGTAGCTCAAGAGGTACGGTTATTAATGAGTCATTGATACTATCAAGGTATATAAACACCGGAGAATCCGAACAAGAATACTCACCTATTCTTCTAGCTACAGTTTGTCCATTTACCGTAGCAGCAATAACTAACTCAAACTCAGTAAAAGACTTGTTCTCTAAGTTAGAAACCTCTACAGTAAGTGCTCCACCAAGATTATCATGATCAAATATAGATTGCACATTAGAAGGAGAAGTATAGTCACCATACTTCTGTCCATTTTCTAAGTAAGCTATGAAAGCAACATATGAACCATTAGCCAAATTACCACCACCTTCTGTAGCGCGAACTCTAACGCAAGGGGTATTAACAAGTTTGTTAATTCTAATTTCTTCACAATCTAATGTGTTCAAAGAATCACAAATTGTACAGTCATTTACATCTTTACAATCTTGTACCCATTGTACACCTGGCCACAGTACGTTGTTCTGATAGTAGTTATTACCTATATACTGTGTATCTGGCCACAAACTAGGGTTACCTATGTTTATATATCTATCCGGATTTCTACCATCAGCAAAGTAAACCGCCCACTGACAATCAAAGTTTTCTTTTGATCCACCAGTTATAAGATTGAGTTTTCTAAAATTTAAGCATCTTTGATTAACAACAGTCTTGTATTGACATAAAGACTCATCGTATATACCAATTTCAGAGTTACTGTCATCAGTAGAAAATATCGCCCAGTATGCATTAAAAAGATGGATCCTCCCTATAACTGTATAGGGAGCAGCACCACACTGATAGTTAGAAGGTTCATTACCAAGAACACCAACATCACCTTCTTTAGAGTTGTTTGCAGCGTTACGTGCGTATGGCCATGAACTTTCTGGATCAAAGTTTTCATCAAAGTCTCTTACAAGACCTTTCGTAAAAGATCCTGAGTTAGAACTGATTCCAGATTCTGGAGTATTACCTTGTTTCTTTGCCATAATTAAATAGCGTTATTAACTCGTAAATTAAGAGGGTAGTAGTAGCTCTTAAACATATTGTAGTACTTAGAGTACATTGCTTTTCTGTTCATCGCCCACACCTTCATCATCTCAGAGAAGTTAGGAGTATTCACAATACTAAACGCTGCGTTTCTAGCAACTCTATGTTCAGCAGATATAAGTTGGTATTGACCTGTAACGTTTACATTATCCATTACAAGGTTTTCTAGAATTCTCTTCTTTAAAGAATATTCATAGTATTCATTCAGCATAGGATGATCTGGTATTATAAGATTACCTTCGTCATCAACCATATCTGCTTGATAGTTAATGTACACATGTCCGTCAGTAAAGTTTGTAAACACCCAACCATCTTTGATGTACGCTTCATCTCTGTTCTGCCAACGAGGTGAACAAGTGTTTGGACAATCAACGTCTATAAACTGAGAGCTTCTAAAACTGATAGGAGAAAAGGTAGTATATTCTCTGCGTACTGAATTCACCATTTGAATAAGCTTATACGACTGATTGCATTCAGTCATACAAGTTGTTTCTGGTGAAGTACCGTTACAATCAGAACAAGTATTGGATTCAATCCAAGGTCTGTATCCTGGAGTAACTTCTTGAACGTTAGTTCCCTGTGGTGGAACTTCTACTACAACATAGTTACCACACATAAGCGCAAAGTTCATTACCTGAAAATCTTCAGGTAGACGAGCTCTACCTTTTTCTATTTCGAGAACAGTCTCTCTAGTCTTTTGTATTCTAAGACCAAGATCATAGTTACACTTACGTGCTACTTTGATAAGCTGTCCGGGTTCAATACTTGTATCAGCTGACAAGTTTCTAAGATCCATCTTAACATCCTCAAGAAGAGAATCAAAGGTCCTGTATTTCAGGGTGTAGTTATAATCCATTATCTTAGAATGTTTTGTTTATCAGAAATATTAGTATCTGTTGGAACCTGTACAGTACCCAACAACTGTGACATAACTTGTTGCTCAATTTCAGCAAACAAGTCATCGGGAATACCTAAGATATCATTCTGTCGTATTTTACAGATACCATCAGTAGCACATGTGAATATCGCAATGTCTTGTTCAAATATCCCTTCTAGCAAAATGCTTTCCCACTCAATGTTTGGTAGATATAGATAACCATTCATATACCAGTAGTACTTCTGCTTGTTGTATTTAAAAGCAGTAGTCTTGGTCATAGATGTAAATTGAGCAGGTTGAGTTCTGTATACTTCTACGGATCCATCTATAGATGAAACCGTTCTAATGAAAGCACCATAAGCTCCCTCAAAAGGTACGGGAATCTTTTCCTTAGTGCGCATTACCTTACAAGTATCAGGTAAGCTTCCGCAACAAGCTTCAACTCTGTCGGTCTCAATTAACTCTACACAAGGGAGAGTTCTAAAAAGACTTGCGAACTTAAGTCTTACATTAAGAGCGTCTTGTCTCTTAATCAACAACTTAGCATACTTTACAATCAGACTGTAGATAAATCTGTCAGTCATAAAAGCATCCTGCTTTGCTGCTTTTACCAAGTTTCTAACTCTTGATATGCTCTCTCCTATTGTAGTCATTAGCTTAAATCAAATTCGTTATAGTTTATAATTGCTGATGAGACTTCTTTCTTTTCTATGTCTTTAGAAATCAGTTCATTATACAATCTGGATATCTTAAGATTATCCGGAACCTCAATATACTTTTCCCAGTTTTCTGGGTATGTCTTAGCAACTTGTCTCTTAAAAGATCTGCAAGGAGTAAACGTCCAGATCTCTCTATCTCTAACTTTATACTTAACCGCGTAGTTTGTGTAAAAAATCTTAGCTA
>JBIKJV010000174.1:0-5117 GCA_044360755.1 Phycisphaerales bacterium | reverse complement strand
CGCGTCGGACTACGAGGGCACCACGTACCTGTTCGCATCGGCCGCCAACAAGGCCGACTTCGACCGCGCACCCACCACGTACGCGGCGGTGGGCGGCGGCACCTGCGGCCGCACCGGCGCACTGGGCGGCATGGGCGACGCGCGCCGCTGGGCCGTGGTCGAGGGCAAGCTGTACTTCTTCGACTCCGAGGACTGCATGAAGCTCTTCAAGCTGGACCCGAAGCGGTTCATCGAGGAAGAGGACCCGACCCCGCTGGGCGACCCTGCGGCGCAGGCGGCGGGCCTGGAGGCGATCGACCGCTGGATCGCGTGGTCGGGCGGCGCCGACGCGGTGCGCGCGGCGAAGCGCGTCACGCAGACCGTCACGCGCACCGTCGAGCAATGGGGCGGCACGTGGAACGTCACCGAGTCGATCGAGCTGGCCTGGCCCGGCACGGTGCACCGCGTGGAGACCTGGGAACGCCTGCCCGCGAAGGACGCGGCGATGCCGCAGGGAAAGCCCGAAACCTACCGCTACGAGGTCGTGACGTCGCCGACCATCTCGGCCACCAGTTCGACGATGCAGCCGCCGACGCCGCTGATGGGCTCGCGAAAGCGCGCGGTCGAGCGCCTGGCGGCACGGCTGCCGATGTCCATCATGCGCGCACGGCTGACGCCGGAAGCGGGCTTCGTCGCGGTGCGCATCGGCAACGGCAAGGTCGGTGCCGCGGAGTGCGACTTCGTGGCCACGCGCTCGGACGGGTTCACCACGTGGCTGGCGATCGAGAAGGAGACCGGCCGGCTGGCGCAGATCGGCTACACGGGCCGCGACCCGCAGGCGCGGGTGAAGCCGCTGACGCTCGACGTCGTCTCCTACGCCGGCCCCGAGCAGCTGAAACTGCCTACCCAGTGGATCACCGCCGTGACCGGCGAGACCGAGGGTTGGAAGTCGCCGGTGGCGACGATCAGCGTGGAGAAGTGACGGCAGCCGGCGCAGGCGCCACGGCCGGCAAGCCCACGTACCCATCGAACGTGCCACCGAGCGCATTGCTCCGGTAGTACCGCGCGAAGTAGCGCCACATGCTCTTGTTCGCGGGGACGAACACGTAGGTGCTGAACGTTCCGCGGTTCTGGATGCCGGACTGGTAGATCGGCATCGTCTCCAGGCGCGTCGCGGTGCCTTCCCATGCGCGTTCCCAGCGGACCAGGTCGGCGCCGTGGGCACGCGCGGCAGCGCATGCGTCGGAATCGCCCAGGAACTGGTTGGTCGTGTTGAAGGTGCTCTCGCCGATGACGCGCGCCTGCGAATCGGGCGGCGCATCGGCCACCACGGCCGCCGAGGCGACCGGCGGCCATCGCTCGCCCACGAACGCGGAATCGAATTGGTTGACGCCGGAACAGCCGGCGAGTCCGGCCGCCAGCAGCAGCAGCAGCAGCAGCAGCAGCAGCAGCAGCAGCAGCAGCGCGGCAGCGGGACCGTGCGTCACTGCGCCGCCTCGGGCTCTTCGCCGCCGACGACCCACTCCCACGCCGAGCGAAGGCCGCGCACCAGCGCGCAGTCGAGCGGCTTCCCCGCGCCGATCGTGGCAGCCACCAGTTCCTCGTGCGAGCGCACCGCCGGCGCGCACCACGCCGCCGACCGCAGGCGAGCGCCCGGCGCCGGACGGACCGAGACGTCGGGCCCGAGCAGCATGCCGCGCACGACGCAGACCTCGCCGCGCGGGAGCGGCACGTCCCGGTGCGGGCCGACGAACCAACGCCGCATGCGGAAGACGGGTCCGGCCGCGGTCATGGTCACGCGGCCGTAGGTGCGCCGCGGCAGCGGCAGCGCGCGCCCAGAGAACGCGGGGAACCCCAGCGCGGGGTCGGGCCGCACGCGCCAGCGCAGGAACAGGATGTCCCGCGCGAAGATCGATCCCATGATCGACAGCCGCATCGACCATGCGAAGAGCGCCACGCAGGTCACCAGCACCAGCAGCGCCACCACGGCACCCAGCCATGGCGCCAGCAGCGCGGCCAGCAGCATGACGACGAGCGGCAGGAACTTGAGCCCCTTGAGCACCCAGTCGAGCGGCGGGAACGGGTTGATGAGGATCAGCACGTCGATCGCGTTCTTCACGACCAGGACGACCAGCAGGACCGCGATCGACGCGACCGCCACGATCCACGCGAGCGACGCGGGCGGCGCGGCGGCGAGCAGCGCGCCGCCGTGGGCCGCTGCGACAGGGGCCGTCCCCGCGGCCGGCGCCGCACCGGGCGCGGGCGCCGATCCGGCGGCCATCGCCGCGTCGAACGCCGCGATCGCCATCGATCCGACCACCGGGATGCTCAGGAGTGCCGCGAACTTGTTCTCCCAGAGCTTCCACGCCTTCAGGGCGCGTGCGACGATGGGGATGCGGCCGCCGACGAAGCTCAGCACGACGATCGTGAGCAGCGGCGACCAGAACCAGGGCTGCTGGTACCACGGCAGGAAGCCGCGCGCGGCGGCATCTGCCGCGATCCAGCGCGCGGCGCCCAGGACACCCATGCCCAGGAGCGGCGTGATGCCGATGCCCACGGCGTCCATCAGCTGGTCGGCAAGGACGGCACCCAGCGCGTAATCGGCATGGACGGCGGTTTCAATCATGCGCGGCCGAGGATACCGCTGGCGGTGCGCCGCCCGTGCGCGGAGATGCCCCCGCTGCGCCCCCGGCGCGCGGAACCCCGGGCACCACCTGCACTCCCACGCGCTCCGCGCCCAGGCGCGCCGCAAGCTGGTCGACCAATTCGCCCACCGCGCGCTCGGTCACGGCGTGGCCCGCGGCGGGCGGTGCGGTGCCTGCCACCAGATCGCCCATGCCCTGCGGCAGGCGGCCGGTGCGCGCGACGCGCAGCAGCAGGCACTCGACGCCGATGCCGCGCTCCAGGTCGCCCAGGTCGATGCGTTCGAGGCGCGGGGCGAGCAGCGACCAGAGGTGCGCCGGGTCGCGCGTGGGCATGCCGAAGTGCAGCGTGCCGGCGATGGGCGCGGCGCGGCTGCGCTCGACGCGCACCTCCAGGCTGCGCACGCCGCGCATGCGGCGGTCGAGCGCGGCGCAGAGCCCGTCGATCGCCTGGCGCAGCGCGGCGGCGACGGCCTCGGGCTGCGTGCACGGGCCGGCGAAGGCGAACTCGGACTCGATGGGCGCGGGCATGGGCACGGGCACGAACGGCCAGGCGCGCGGGCCGTCGTGGTGGTCGAGTGCGGCCAGCCGCTCGGCCGGAAGCGGGCCGACGCGGTCGGCGACCGACGCGGCCGCGATGCGGCGCAGTTCGCCGACGGTGCGCAGATGGACCTCGGCGAAGGCTTCGTGCACCGCGGGCGGCAGGCGCAGTGCCGCCAGCGGCAGCGCGTCCGCGGCCGCGGCAGGCATGCCGACGGTGGCGCGCGCGACGGCCAGGCCGCCGGTCCCCGCCACCGCGATGGCGTGCGGCAGCCCGCGACGCTCCAGCGCACGGCCGATGCGCAGCACCACGCGCGCCACGCCGCCGTGCACGCGCTGGCAGCCGGTCAGGTCGAGCAGGACGAGTGGCGGCGCTGCGTGCGAGGCCGGCGCTGCGTGCGAGACCGGCGCTGCGTGCCGTGCCGGCTCCACATGCAACGCCGGCTCCACGTGCACCCGCGGCGTCCAGCGCAGGCACCATTCGGCAAAGCGACGGCACGCGGCCTCCGACGCGCCGGGGCGCGCGACCGCAAGGAAGCACGGCGCCACCACGGGGGGCATGCGGGCCTCACGCGACGCGCGGATGCGCGGCCTGTGGCGGCGTGGGATGCGGCGCAGGGTGTGAAGACGGCCCGATGCGCGCGTGCGGCGCCTGGTCGCGGCATGCTTCGCCCACGCCGTCGCCGGCACCGAGGTGCGCCGCCATGCGTGCGGCGGTGCGTGCCTGGACACGCGCGGCACGGCGCACCGCGCGGCGCGCGACAGCGGACACCACCGACCGCGGGGCGTCCTCAGCCCCCTGCCATTCCCAGGCCCGGTCTGCGACGGCGGCCGTGCCGGCCGAAGGCCCCTGCACACCGGGCAGCTTCGCGCGTTCGAGCACCACCTGCCAATGCGGTTCGGCCGGCAGCCGCGCCACGAACGGCGCGGCGGATGCCGGCAGCCCCGCGGCCGCACCTATGCGCCCTGCCGCCGTCCCGGCCACGCGGCGGACATGCCACCGCGTGGTGCATGCGCTGAGCGGCGGCGGGCGATGCCCGACGCGCGGCACCGCCACCAGCAGCACCGCCCCACCGGACGCCGCCAACTGCAGGCGGCGCGTGGCAGCCAGGTCGAAGCCCGTGCCGTCGGCGATCACGGCGCAGATGCCCGCGCAGCGCACCGCCTGCTCGATGGCCCAGAGCCGCTCGCCGGCGCGCGGCGCATCGACCATGAGCGCGCGATCCGCCAGGCGCGCATCGGGCCACGCAGGCGGCCGACGCACGCCGAACATCCCGCCGAGCGGCGCGCGCAGCCCACGCACCAGCGCCAGCGCGTCAGGCCACGTCTCGCGGCCGATCCACGCCACGCGCCGCGCCGCACCCGCGCGGTGCAGGTCGTCGTGCAGGATCGCCTGCCACGCCAGGTGCACCAGCACGTCGCGCGCCTCGGGCAGCGGGCCATCGACGTGCCATTCGTGCAGCCCGCATCGCGGCAGCCCGCCGCCGAGCATGCGGTCGATCGTGGGCCAGCCCGTCGGCACCGATTCCGAAGGTGGCCGCCCCGCGTAACCGGACACCGCGCGCCCCTCGAGCGCGGCGATCCGGTCCGCGAGTGCGGCAATCGCAGGGAGTGGATGGACTTGGGAGTATCCCATGTTCGGTCTTTGTTAGGGTACTGCCTGCCGCGCCTCCGTCAAGCCCCCACCACCGGGGAAAGGGCTACTTTCCGCGCATGGCCCTGCCACCGGACACCCCCGCGACCCCCGCACCCGGCCCGCGGCGCAGCCCCCTGGGCCCGATCCTGGTGATCGGCGTCCTGGGCGTGGGCACTTGGTCCTGGATCGGCGCCACCGACCGCCTGACCTGGTGGCTGGAGTCGTGCTGGGTCATCGTCGGGCTGCCGCTGGCGGTAATCGTCGCGCGGCGCCGCGGCATCACCCCGCTCCTGCAGCTGCTGCTGGCGGCGCACGCGGTG
>JBIKJV010000031.1:0-21681 GCA_044360755.1 Phycisphaerales bacterium | reverse complement strand
GTGGCGACGCTGCGCATCAGGCGCCCCCTCCCGCAGCCGCCGCAGCCGCGGCGGCCGCCGCGGCGCGCCGCGCGGCCAGGCGCGCGCGCCCGCTGCCGCCGCCTGCCCGGTCACTCTCGACCACGCCGTCGCGCAGGCGGAAGACGCGCTCGCAGCGGTCGGCGATGCGGTCGTCGTGCGTCACCATGATGATCGTGAGGCCGGAGTCGTGCAGGCCGTCGATCACCTCCAGGATCGCCTCGCCGGTGGAACTGTCCAGGTTGCCGGTCGGCTCGTCGGCCATCAGGATGCTGGGCTCGGCGACCAGCGCGCGCGCGATCGCGACGCGCTGCTGCTGCCCGCCCGAGAGCTCCGCGGGCCGGTGGCCCAGGCGGTCGGCCAGGCCGACGACGCCCAGCTTCTCGATGGCGCGCTCGCGGCGGTCAGCGGCCGGAACGCCCTGGTAGAAGAGCGGCACCTCGACGTTCTCGACGATGGTCAGCTCGGGGATGAGGTTGAACGACTGAAAGATGAAGCCGATCTTGCGGCCGCGGACGCGCGAGAGCGTCTCGTCGTCCATGCGGCTGACGTCGTCGCCGTCCAGCAGGTAGCTGCCGCTGCTCGGCCGGTCCAGGCAGCCCAGCATGTTCATCAGCGTGCTCTTGCCGCTGCCGGATGCGCCCATCACCGCCAGGTACTGGCCGCGCGGCACCACCAGGTCGACGCCGCGCAGGGCCTCGACCAGGATCGAGCCGTCAGGCTTGTAGTACGCCTTGCGCACGGCACGCAGCTCGGCGGCGGCGGGTGCGGCGGGCGTGCTGGGTGCGGGCGCGTTCATCGGATCGGACGAAGTCTATCGGTCGCGGTGCGCGCGGATCACGAGGACCACGGGCGTCCCCGCGGGCGGCATCGCTTCGGTGCGGGCCTGCCAGCTGGCGGCGTCGATCTCGGTACGGTCGGCGAAGACGTCGGCGCAGCCGATCACCTCGTCGCCGAAGGTCACGATGCCCACCACGCTGCCGGTGCGGTCCGCCACGTAGTGCTGGCCGGGCTCGGGCGGACGGTTGGGGCGCATCACGCTGCCACCGAAGACCCACGGCTGGGCCGGGAAGGCCCGATTGGCCACCGGATCGTGGATCCACGCGTCGAGCGGCGCATCCGGGCGGCCCGCGACCCGCACCAGGAGGTCGAGCCTGGGGCCGCGTGGCGGGATGCGTTCGACCGCGAACGCATCGCCCTTCGGCACCTCGCGCCAGCTTCCGGGCGCCCCGGGCTCCAGGCCCAGCAGGAGGAGCGCGGCGTGCAGCCGGCTGGGCGCCACTTCGGTGGCCAGGAGCGATTCGTGCTCCCGGGTGCCGGCCAGGCAGACCGCCTGCTCCAGCCAGCCGTGCTCCATCGCCACCTGGCAGTCCATGCGGACCTCGCCCGACAGGCGGTCGACGACCAGCCCCTTGCCCAGCGTGACGGGCGCGGCGTCCGCCGGTGCGGGGCCGGGTGCGGGTGCCGGTGCGGGTGCCGCGCACGCGCCGAGGACCGCGGTGACCAGCAGCAGGATCGTGCGACGGACGGCCATGGAGGGGTTCATCGGCGTTCGGGTGCGGCCGGCGCGACCTGCAGCCGGACACGCGCCGCGTCTACAGTAGGACCTGCCGATGACCGCCGACGCCACCCGCCACCCGATCGCGCTGACCCGCACCGTGCGCGCCGGGCTCACGTTCGATGGCGGTGCCGCTCCCGGTGGGCACGGCTTCGCGGGCATCCCGGCCGCCGCCGGGCTGATGGCGCACCACGAGCTGACGATCGGCGTCTCGGGCGTGCCCGACCACGCCACCGGCTACCTCATCGGCATCCAGGAACTGGACGCGCTGGCCCGCACGCATCTCTTCCCGCAGCTGCAGGCCGCGATCGCCGGCCGCACCCCCGCCCCGCCAGCCGAGGCACTCGTCCGGCAGCTGGGCCAGGCCGCGGCGCGCCACCTGCCGCCCACGGTCCGGCTGGACGTGCTCCGCTGGGAGCCATCGCCCTACCTGCAGCACGAATGGAGACCCGACATGCCGGACACCGCCCTGCTCACCGAGCACTTCGAGTTCTCCGCGTCGCACCGCCTGCACGTCCCCGCGCTGGGCGACGAGGAAAACCGCCGCATCTTCGGCAAGTGCAACCATCCCGGCGGGCACGGCCACAACTACCGCGTCGCCGTCACGGTGGCGGTGCCGGCGGGCGGCGCGCCCGCGGCGCCGGTCGACGCGCTGTCGCGGATCGTCGGGCACGAGGTGATCGATCGCTTCGACCACAAGCACCTGAACGCCGACTGCGCGGAGTTCCGCACGCTCAACCCGTCGGTCGAGCACATCGCGATGACCTGCCACGGGCTGCTGCGCGCGCCGCTGGCGGCCGCCGGGCTGGAATTGCGCTCGGTCACGGTGTGGGAAACCGCCAAGACCGCGGCCACCTATCCGGCTCCCGGGCGCTGAACGGGCGCGCGGGTACGCTCCGATGATGACGGACACCTTCGCGGAGCTCGGACTTGGCCAGGAACTGCTCACCGAGCTCGCGGCACTCGGCTACGAGGAACCTACGCCCATTCAGAAGGCGGCCATCCAGCCGCTGATGGAGGGACGCGACCTGCTTGGCCAGGCCGCGACGGGCACGGGCAAGACGGCGGCGTTCGCGCTGCCGATGCTGCAGCGGATCGCCGGCACGCCCGCGGTGCCCCTGAAGCCGGCCGGCCTGGTGCTGGTGCCCACGCGCGAGCTGGCCGTGCAGGTGTCCGAGGCGTTCCACTCCTACGGCAAGGGCCTGCGCACGTCGACGGTGCCGATCTACGGCGGCCAGGAGTTCTACCGCCAGGTGATCGCGCTGAAGCGCGGCGCGCACGTCGTGGTGGCCACGCCCGGCCGCGCGCTGGACCACATCCGCCGCGGCACGCTGGACCTGTCAGGCGTCCGCATGGTCGCGCTGGACGAGGCCGACGAGATGCTCGACATGGGCTTCGCCGAGGACCTGGAGCTGATCCTGGAGGCCGCGCCCCCCGAGCGCCAGACCGCGCTCTTCAGCGCGACGCTGCCGCCGCGCATCGCGTCGATCGCCGAGCGCCACCTGAAGGACCCGGCGCGCATCCTGATCCCGCGCGACAAGGCGACCAAGGGCTCCGTGCCCAAGGTGCGCCAGACCGCGTACATCGTGCCGCGCGCGCACAAGATCACCGCGCTGGGGCGCGTGCTGGACCTGGAATCGCCGACGCTGGCGCTGATCTTCTGCCGCACGCGCCTGGAGGTGGACGAACTGTCCGACCGCCTGGCGGGCCGCGGCTATTCGGTGGAGAGCCTGCACGGCGGCATGGGCCAGCCCGAGCGCGACCGCGTGATGAAGAAGGCGCGCGGGCGCGAGGTCGACCTGCTGGTCGCCACCGACGTGGCGGCGCGCGGCATCGACATCGAGCACCTGACGCACGTCGTGAACTTCGACGTCCCCAGCTCGCCGGAGAGCTACGTGCACCGCATCGGCCGCACCGGGCGCGCCGGGCGCGAGGGCGTGGCGATCACGCTGGCCGAGCCGCGCGAGCACCGCCTGCTGCGGAACATCGAGTGGGTCACCAAGCAGAAGTTCGAGATCTCGACGGTGCCCACGCCGCTGGACGTGAAGGCGCGGCGCCTGGACGTCACGAAGGGCGCGCTGCGCGAGCTGCTGCAGTCGGGCGACCTGGACACGTACCGCACGGTGGCCGAGGCGCTTGCCGGCGAGTTCGACCCGATGGAGGTCGCAGCCGCCGCCGTGCGCATGGCGCACGAGGCGACGGTCGGCGAGGCCGCGCACGACGACGTGCACATCCCGAGCATCGAGAACGCCGCCCGACCGCAGGCACCGGCACCGCGGCACGTGCCGCAGGAGTTCCCGCCCCGCGGGTTCGTGCCGCGCGGGAAGCAGGCACCGCGCGACACGCCGCGGCCGACGGGCCCCGCCCCGGCACGCGGCCCGTCCACGGGCTGGGAGAAGCCGGCGAAGGCGCCGACCGCCGCCAAGGCACCCGCCGCCCGCGGTCCGGCCGCCGGGCGCGGCGCGGCACGCGGCCCCGAAGGCCACGGGCACGACGACCGCGACATGGTGCGCGTCTTCATCGCCGGCGGCACGCGCATGGGCATGCGGCCCGCGGACCTGGTCGGCGCCATCGCCAACGAGGCGAACGTGAACCCACGCGGGATCGGCAGCATCGACATCGCCGAGACGTTCTCGATCGTGGAACTGCCCGCGCGCGACGCCGACACGGTGATCAAGGCCCTGCGCGCCGCGACGATCCGCGGGCGCAAGCTGAAGGTCCACCGGGACAACGGGTTCAGGCGCTGAGGCGCCGTGCGGCGGTCATCCGCCGCAGGTGCAGCCGGAGAAGTCGTCCGTGCCGCTGGACTTCGGCTGGCGCTCCGCGTCGTAGACGTAGAGCTTGCCGGCTTCCTCGCTGCGCGAGGGCTTGTGCGAGCCGTCGCAGTGCGGGAAGTTCTTCGACAGGCCGCACGCGCAGATGAAGAGCGGCTTGTCCTGCGGGTCGATCTTGATGGGGCCGGTGGCGGTGAAGCGGACGATGCGTGCCATGTGTGGAAACTCCGTGGGGTCAGGGCGCCAGGTCTTCCTCCGCCAGCAGCCGGAAGCGCTTGCGGAGGAGGATCTGGCCGGCCAGGTGGTTGTCGTCGACCGACACGGCGACGGCCGGGTGGTCGCCGCGCAGCATGATCGGGTACGCGAATCGGATGTTCAGTTCGGCGCCCAGCAGGAAGTGGCACATCGCGCTCAGCGAGTGCGACTCCTCCAGCTCCGCGATGATCAGGTCCGTCTCCGAGAACGTGTAGTCGCTGCGGCGCAGGATGTGGCGCGCGGCGTCGGCGTTCGTGAAGATCATGCGGACCACGGCGTAGTCGCTGGAGTCGGAGATCGAGAACGCCGCCAGGCGCGTCGATGAGCTCTCGTCGAACGTGTGCAGCAGCTCCAGCAGCTTGCCGACCTTGTTGTCGAGGAAGACGCTGAACTGGCGCACCGTGGGCGGTGCGTAGCCGAGTTCGGTGTCGGTGGATGGGGGCAGCGAGGAGCTCATGCGTGCGTCGCGGGGCGCCACTATATCCCGCTTCCGGGCCCCGCGGGTATGGTGGATCCATGCGCCGAACCGCAGCACTCGCAGCGTCCGTCCTGGTCGCCCTGGCCGCCCTGGCCCACGCGCAGGACGCGCGCGACGACGCCCCGCCCACGCCCCGCCCCACCACGCCGCGCACCGAGAGCGACCCGGACTGCCGCCGACGCTGGCTGCACGTCGTCGACGAGATCCAGCGCTGGGAGGACACCGTCTACCCCGAGGCCGCGCTGGAGAACGGCCGCCCGACGCCCAGCCCCGACCGGATCACCGATCCCTCGCTGAGCGGCATCGAGCGCCGCCGCGCGCAGTCGCGGATCTTCCTGCAGGACCTGAAGGAGATCGACCCGGCGTGCCTGGCCGGCCAGGACCTGCTGGGCTGGCAGCTCCTGGTGCGCGAGATGGAGCTTGCCGACGCCGGCCACCGCTTCCGCGCGTTCCTGATGCCCGTCAGCGGCCGCAACGGCCCGCAGCAGGACATCCCGCAGATGGCCGACCGCGTGCCGTTCCGCACCGAGGCCGACTACGCGAACTTCGTGCGCCGGCTGAGCGCCGTGCCACAGGCGGTGCGCGACGTGCAGGAACTGATGGCGCTGGGCGTGCGCGAGGGCCGCGTGCCGCCCAAGGCGACGATGGTCGACCTGCCCGCGCAGTTCGACGCGGTCCTGAGGGGCAACCTGGAGCAGCTGCGGCAGCCGTTCGCGCGGATGCCCGACTCGATCCCAGCGGCTCGCCAGGAGGAGCTGCGCAAGGAGTTCGCCGCCGCGATCCCGCCGATCCTGATCGCGCTGGGCGAGATGCGCGCGTACCTGATCACCGCCTACCTGCCGGCCTGCCGCGACACGGTGGGCGCGTCCGAGCTTCCGGACGGCCGCGCGTGGTACGAGCACGCGCTGAAGGTGCACACCACCACGCCGATGGGCGCGAAGGAGATCCACGAGACCGGCCTGGCCGAGGTGGCGCGCATCCGCGCCGAGATGCTGGACGTGATCCGCCGCACCGACTGGTTCAAGGCCGATGCCGCGCGCGCGCAGCTGGGCGACGACGCGCTGTTCGCCGCTTTCGTCGGGTTCCTGCGCACCGACCCGCGCTTCTACGCGAAGTCCGAGGACGAGCTGCTGCAGCACTACCGCGACGTCTGCAAGCGGATCGATTCGCACCTGCCCGCGCTCTTCGGCACGCTGCCGCGCAACACCTACGGCGTGCACGCCGTGCCGAAGTTCATGGCGCCGACGCAGACCACGGCGTACTACCAGCCGGGCAGCCTGCGCGCCGGCAACCCCGGCTGGTTCTGCGCCAACACCTACGCGCTGGAGCAGCGGCCGCTCTACGAGGCGATCCCGCTCAGCCTGCACGAGGCCGTCCCGGGCCACCACCTGCAGGTCTCGATCGCGCAGGAGCTGCCGGACCAGCCCGAGTTCCGGCGCAACATGCACGTCACGGCGTTCGTCGAGGGCTGGGCGCTCTACGCCGAGCGCCTGGGCATCGAGATGGGCTTCTTCCGCGACGACCCGTACTCCGACTTCGGCCGCCTGACCTACGAGATGTGGCGCAGCTGCCGCCTGGTGGTCGACACCGGCATCCATGCCTTCGGCTGGAGCCGCGACCGCGCGATCGAGTACATGAAGCGGAACACCGCGCTCAGCGAACTCAACATCGTGCGCGAGGTGGACCGCTACATCGACTGGCCTGGCCAGGCGACCGGGTACAAGATCGGCGAGCTGCGGATCCGGGCCATGCGTGCCGCCGCCGAGCGCGAGCTGGGCACGCGCTTCGACCTGCGCGCGTTCCACGACGTGGTGCTGGGCGCCGGCGCAATCCCGCTGGACGTGCTGGCCGCGCGTGTCGATGCGTGGGTCGCGGGCACGAAGGCAGCGGCGCCGACGGACGCGCCGACCACGTCCACCGGCGGCTGACCGCTCAGCCCTCGAGCCACTCGTCCGAGTGCAGGAACGGGTTCGCGCGGCGCTCGGCGCCGATGGTCGTCGACGGCCCGTGGCCCGGGTAGGCGCGGACGTCGTCCGGCAGGCGCATCAGCACGCCGTGCAGCGAGCGGTGCATCGCGGCGGGATCGCTCGTCGGGAAGTCGACGCGACCGATCGAACCGGCGAAGAGCGTGTCGCCGACCAGCGCGACCGGCGCGTCGGCGCACGCGACCGTCACGCTGCCGGGGCTGTGGCCCGGCGTGTGCAGGACGCGCCACCGCGTGCCGTTCAGTTCCAGTGCCTGGCCCTCGGCCAGCGTGCCTTCCGGCCCGGCCACGCTCAGCGGGCGTCCGATGAAGGCGCTCAGGTTGAGCTGCGGGTCGCCCAGGAACGCGTGCTCCGCGGCATGCAGCAGGACGGGCACGCCCGGGAACGCCCGGCGCACCGGGTCCAGCCCCGCGATGTGGTCCGCATGCGCGTGCGTCAGCAGGATGGCCGTGGGTGCCAGCCCCTCGCGCCGCAGGAAGGCCAGCACCGGCTCCGGGCCCTCGCCCGGGTCGACCATCCAGCAGCCCGGATCGCGCGGCGCGCCGGCGGCGGGCCGCGTCGAGACCACCAGGCAGTTCGTCTGGAAATCCCCGAGCGGGAAGGCATCGACCTCGATCACGGGCATGCGCGGAGGGTAGGCGCGGCGCGGCCCCGACGGGCCGGGCACGGCGGGGCTATTCTGCAGGTATGGCGCACGGACCGCACCATGCACGCTCGGCAGGACGCCCGCGCGGGATCCTTCCCGCCGCGTGCGCGGCCCTTGCCGCTGCCTGCCTCCTGGGCTGCGACCAGATGACCAGCGACGTCAACGACGCCGCGAGCGGCTTCTTCGGCCCCACGCCGACCGACGCCGGCCGCTGGGCCGTGGACAACACCGACCCCGAGAACCAGCGCCGCGGCGTGCTGCTCCTGGGCACGTCCGACTTCGGCGGCGAGCAGGCGTACATCTCGCTCTACACGCTGTACATCGAGGAGGCCGCCGACCCGCTGGTCAAGGCGACCGCCATCCAGTCGCTGGCGCGCCACGCGCGTCCGTCGGATGCGCCGCTCATCGCGCGCCAGCTGGACAGCGAATTCGAACCCGTGCGGCTCGCCGCCGCGAAGGGCCTGCAGCGCGTCCACAACCCGGCCGTGGCCGAGACGATCTGGAAGAAGCTGCTGAACGAGGACGAGAAGCAGTCGGTCCGCGTCGAGCTGGCGATCGCGCTGGGCCAGTACGGCCGCGACGACGTCCTCCAGGCGCTGTGCGCCGCGCTGGACCAGCGCGACCTGGCCGTGAACCTGGCCGCGGCCGACAGCCTTCGCCTGCTGACCGACGTGGACTACGGGCTGGACCGCCCGGCGTGGCTCAGCTGGTACCGCGCGCAGAAGAAGCCCTTCCGGACCGACATCCCCTACTACTTCCCGACCTTCGAACGCCAACTGGGTGCCTTCGACTACATCCTGTTCTGGTCGACGCCCAAGTTCGAGCAGCCCGGCGTGCCCGCAGGCCTGCGCGAGACGGCGCCCGAGGACGGCAAGCCGCAGGAGCAGTTCGGGAACCTTGGCGAGAAGGGCTGATCCCACGCGCCTGCCGCCGGGGAACGCCTAGACTCGCGGGCTTGTCCCCGCACCCGCCCACCACCGATCCCGCGAAGGCGGATGGCGCACGCGCCGAGGCCGACCGTGCGAAGCAGGCCGAGCTCGAGCGATTGGCCGCCGAGGGCGACGTCGATTCGTTCGGCGACCCGTCGATGGGCGTGGCCGTCGCCGAGGGCGCTGCGGACGATGAGCGGATCATCCGCAGCGGCCGCCTGGCCGGGAAGGGCCTCTGGCAGTCGATCTGGATCCTGGCCGTGCCGGTGCTGGTGCAGCAGCTCATGGCCGCGCTGGTCGGCACCACGGACACCCTGTTGGCGGGCAACCTGCCGCCCGGCACCGCGGGCGCGGCGCTCGACGGCGTCGGCTTCGGCGCCAGCTTCATGTGGGTCGCATCGATCGTCCTGATGGGGCTGGGGATCGGTGCACAGGCGATCATCGCGCGCGGCATGGGCGCAGGCGACCGCGACGAGGCGCGCATCGCCGGCGGCACGGCCGTCGCCACCAGCTTCGTGGCCGGGCTGCTGGGCGCCGTGGGCGTCTGGTTCCTCGGGCCGCTCGCCGCGGGATGGATGGGGCTCACGGGCCCCGCGCTCGGCTACGCCACCGACTTCGTGCGCGTGCTCTCGGTGAGCATGCCGTTCCTGGGCGTGATGACCGTGGGCGGCATGACGTTGCACGGCGCCGGCGAGACCGCCAGGCCCAGCGTCATCGCGATCGGCGTCAACGTGCTGAACGTCGGCTTCAGCTGGTACCTGTCCGGCGTGGTGGTCACCGTCGGCGCGCTGACCATCCCGAACCCATCGCCGTTCGACCCCGTCCGCTGGGGCGTCATCGGCATCGCGTCGGGGACGGCCATCTCGTACGTCCTGGGCGGCGCGTGGACGCTGTGGGTGCTGTTCCGCGGCGTGAAGGACTACCGCATCGGGCCCGCCGACCTGCTGCCGGACCGGCCCATGCTGGGGCGCATCGTCCGCTTGGGCATCCCCAACATGCTCGAGGGCGCCACCATGTGGGTGACGACCTCGGTGGGCGTGACCAAGTTCATCGGCATCGTCGCCGAGCGCGCCGGCGGCGCCGCGGGGCCGGTGAAGGGCCTTTTCGGTGCACACATGGTGACGGTGCGCTGGGAGGCCTTCAGCTTCCTCCCCGGGTTCGCGATGGGCACCGCGGCCGGCGCGCTGGCGGGTCAGTACCTGGGCGCGGGCAGCGTGCAGATGGCGCGGCGCGCGATCTGGGCATGCCTGTGGATCGCCATCGCGATCATGGGCACGCTGGGCATCGTCTTCATGACGCAGGGCACCGTGCTGGCGCACCTGATGAGCCGCGACCCCGTGATCGATGCCGAGGTACCGAAGACCCTCTTCATCTGCGGCACGGTGCAGGCCTTCTTCGCGATGGGCCTGGTGATCCGCCAGGGCCTGAAGGGCTGCGGCGACGCGAAGGGCACGTTCTGGATCACGCTGGTCAGCACGGTGTGCGTGCGCGTGCCGCTGGCGTGGTTCTTCGGCGTGGTGATGGACTACGGGCTGGCCGGGATCTGGATCGGGCTCTGCATCGAGCTGGGGATCCGAGGCCTGCTGTTCCTGGAGCGCTTCGTCAGCGGCCGCTGGGAACGCGTCAGGGTCTGACGGTCGCCCCGCCCCACCGCTTGGACGCCGGCACGGGCGCACCGCACTCGGGGCAGGCATCCGCTTCCAGCGCGAACAGCAGGTACCCGCACGCGCAGCGCGGCTCGTCGACCTCGACGCGCAGCTCCAACCGGCACGCCGGGCACGCGGCAGCCGTGTTGGCCTCGATCTCGCAGCCGCAGCCGCAGCGCGGGCACGTCATCCGGACGCGGGTGCGCCGTCCCCGCAACGCGCCGCCGCCGTCCTGGGTGGCGAGCTGTCCCAGCCGCAGCAGCACGGGCTGCGCAAGCAGCGCGGTGGTGCCCACGATCATCGATGCGATCGCGATGCGCCCGAACCACTCGCGGCCGAAGAGGGCCTGGATCACGTAGTCGTCCACGAAGTCCGGGAAGGCGAGCGCGAGCTCGCCGAACGCCGCCCAGAACACGGCCAGCGCAAACGCGGTCCAACGCACCGCCACCACCGAGGCGCCGCCGGCACGCGAGAGGAACGCCAGCCCGACCAGCGCCCCGGCGACGCCGGCCAGCGTGAGCCCGCCGGCAAGCCGTGCCACGCGCTCCCACCAGGCCGGGCCGAGCGCGGCATCCGACCAGATCAGCACCAGCCACGTCGCCGCACCCAGCCACGACGCGACGATGGCCGCACGCATCCACCCGACCAGACGGCCGCGGTCGATGGCGATCGCATGCACGAAGGTCAGCAGGCACGCGCCCGCCACCACCGCGGCGCTGCCGGCGAACTGGTAGCCACGCGACGAGACCACGCCCAGCACGGCCAGCAGGCCGGCGCCTGCCGCCATGCCCAACGCGACCAGGAACACGTGGAGCATCGTGCGACTCAGCGATCGCGTCGTGGCGGAGGATGCCGGGATCACGGCGCGTCCCCGGCGGGGGCTGCGGCGGGTTGCGGCGCCGGCGGGAACGCCGGGCCGGACCCCGACCACATCGCCAGCGCCACCGCCCCGGCCACCAGCGCCGCCAAGAGCACGACCGGCGCCAGCATCGCCGCGACCACGCGCCACGCGGATTCGCGCGTCGCGGCGGCCATCGCGATGCCGGTGGCCACCAGGGTCCACGTGCCAGCCATCCAGCCCAGGCAGTACGGCCCAAGCAACGGGATCGCCAGCAGCACGTAGGGCGCCGTGCCGTAGGCCGACGCGCACCAGATGCGCGACCACGGCGCGCGCCCGCCCGTGACCCGGATCACGCACCACGCGAGCCCCGCCACGAACGCCGCGCCCAGGCCCAGCCCAAGCGAAAGCAGCATGATCCAGAGCCCCGCCCAGCCGACCATCGTCGCGCTGTCCATCACCAGCGCCGAGCTGGCCCGCTGCGACGACGACCGGTCGACGATCGCGATCACCAGCGCGATGGCCAGCACCACCAGCGCCGATGGCCCGAACGAGATTGCGCCGTTCACCAGCACGAACCGCATCGCTACGCCCGATTCCGCGCGGTCCGCAAGCGCGTTGCCCACGGACCCGGGACGGGTCAGCGCCATGCCGACGGTGCCGCGGTACGCCTTGAACCAGCCAAGCCGCGCGCGGTCCGTCCACGGGATCTCGTCCGCCGCGACGTTCGCTTCGTCGACTCCCGGCGCGGCGCGCAGCACCATCGCGTCCAGCTCGCAGGCCCCGCCGCACTTCACGCAGTCGAACGCGCGCGGCTGCGGCAGGCCGTCGGGGTCGGTGCCGTAGTACTGCTGGCCGCACCCCGCGCAGCAGAACTCGACGGCGTTCGGCCGGAACCGGAACTCGCTGGGCCGGAACGGCCGCCCGCACTCCGGGCAGGTCCGCCCGGGCACGTTCCACAGCGAATACCCGCAGCCGCGGCAGCGCATGGCGCGCTCAGTCCTCGGGCGTCATCGCGGCGATGCGGCGGCGGAACTCCTGCTCCAGGCGCTTGGAGACGGGGCCCACCTGGCCGCTGCCGATCACGCGGTCGCCGACGGCGCTGACGCCGATGATCTCGGCCGCGGTGCCCGTCAGGAAGACCTCGTCGGCGGCATAGACGTCCTCCAGGCGCATCTCGCGCTCGTGGACCTTCATGCCGATCGCGGGGCCGAGCTCGTCGATCACGAACTGCCGCGTGATGCCGTGCAGGATGCCTGCCGACGTGGGCGGCGTGCTGATGACCCCGCCCTTCACCACGAAGATGTTGTCGCCGGTGCACTCGCTGACGTATCCGCGCGTGTTCAGCATGATGGCCTCGAGCACGTCGGCGTCGATCGCCTCGATCTTGGCCAGGATGTTGTTCAGGTAGTTCAGGCTCTTGATCGCCGGGTCGAGGCACTCCGCTGGGATGCGCGGGCGCTTCGCGACGATGACCTTCATGCCCTTCTCGTACAGCTCCTTCGGGTAGAGCTGGATCGTGTCGACCACGATGATCACGCCCGGGCGCGGGCACTTGAAGGGGTGCAGGCCCAGCGTGCCGGCGCCGCGCGTCACCACCAGCCGGATGTAGCAGTCCGCCATGCCGCAGGCGGTCATGGTGTCCTTCATCGCGCGGGCCAGCTCGGCGCGCGAGTACGGGATCTTCAGCCGGATGCGCTCGGCGCTCTCCTCCAGGCGGCGCAGGTGCGAGTCCATCTTGAAGATGCGGCCGCCGTAGCCGCGCAGGCCCTCGAACACGCCGTCGCCGTAGAGCAGCCCGTGGTCGTAGACCGACACCTTCGCGTCGGCGGGGTCGACCAGGTGGCCGTCCATCCAGATCTTGCGGGTGGCGGCGGCGGGCGCGTTCGGCTGCACGGCGGCGGAGGTCATGGCGGGAGTGTAGCCCGCGGCCACCCCCGCACCGGCGCCCCGTCCGTTCAGGTCCCGTGCACCTTCCGGTGGCGCGCGGAGGGGATCCCCAGTTGCTCGCGGTACTTGACCACCGTGCGGCGGGCCAGCGTGACGCCGCGGTCGCGCAAGGCTGCGGCGATCGCCTCGTCCGAGAGCGGGCGCGCCTTGTCCTCGGCATCGACGATGTCCTTCACCATGCCGCGCACGGCTTCCCAGCTGGCGCCCTCGCCGTCGGCGGTCTCGGCGCCGCCCGAGAAGAACTTCCGCAGCTCGACGATGCCGCGCGGGGTCTGCATCCACTTGCCGGCCACGGCGCGGCTGACGGTCGCCACGTGCAGCCCCAGCGCGTCCGCGACCTCGGTCATCTCCAGCGGGCGCAGTGCCTCGGGCCCCTCGTCGAACCACGGGCGCTGGCGCTTGATGACCTCCTCGACCACGCGCAGCAGCGTGCTGCGGCGGTTCTGGAGTGCCTCGATCAGCCACTCGGCGCTGCGGACGTTCGTGCCGACGAACTCGCGCACCGCGGCGTCGGTTCCGCCGTCGCGCGCCATGCGCTCGTACACGGGGTTCACGCGGAGCACGGGCAGGCCGCCGTCGGCCAGCGCGGCCACGTAGCGGTCGCGGTCGGCGTCGTACTCGACGACGACGTCGGGGAAGACGGGCTGCACCTCGGCATCGACCACCTCGCGGCCCGGCGCCAGGCGCAGGCGGCGCATCGCGTCGCGCGCGGCGTTGATGCGCGCCATCGGGAGGTGCGCGCGCTGCTCGATGCGCGGCAGGCGGTTCTCCAGCAGGTCGTCCCAGTGGTCGGCGACCAGCGTGCGCGCGTCCGTCCAGGGCTGGCGGGCGTCGCCCACGGGCGCGTGGCCCTCGCGGCCGCTCAGCACAGCGTCGATCTGCAGCAGCAGGCTCTCGCGGACGTCGCGCGCCGCGATGCCGGGTGGCTCCAGCCGCGCCTGCAGCGCCGCCAGCGCACGCTCCATCAGCGGCGGGCCCCAGCGGCCGCCGCCCCGCTCCTCGTCGATGGTGGCCAGCGGCACGTCCAGCAGCCCGTCGGCATCCAGCGACTCGATGATCGCCTGGCCGGGCGCGAGCAGCTCGGGGCGCACGTCGGCCAGACGCCACTCGTGCAGCAGGCGCTCGGCCAGCGTCTCGCCGCGGCTGGGCGCGTTGGCCATCGCGTCCATCTTGGCATCCCGCTCGCCGTCGTGGCGACGGGTGCGCGGGGCCGCGTCGTCGCCGTCCAGCATGTCGCCGTAGCTGCGCTCCATCTCGCGCAGCCGCTCGAAGCCCTCGGCGCTCGGGTCGTCGTCACCGATCGGGCGCTCCGGGTCCGGCCGCACCAGGTCCATCTCAAGACCCGGCTCGACCGCCTCGAGCGCCACGTTCTGCTCCAGTTCGCGCGCCAGGCGCTCGCGCAGCTCGGCCACGGGCAGCTGCAGCACCTCCATCGACTGGATGATGCGCGGCACCATGCGCAGCTGCTGCCCAGTCCGCAGGCGCTGGCCCTGCTCGATCCGCACGGTCACAGCTCCTGCCGGCACGCGATGGCGTCGGCGAGCACGGCCTTGCTGGCGAACTCGATCTGGCCCCCGGACGGCAGGCCGCGCGCCAGCCGCGTGACCCGCACGCCGCGGCGCGCCAGCTCGGAAGCGATCTGCAGGCCGGTGCTGTCGCCCTCCATGTCGGGGTTCATGCCCAGGATGACCTCGCGCACGGGCACGCCGCGCGCGTTCGCCTTCGGGTCGTCGACGCGGCGCAGCAGGTCCTTCACGGTCAGCGCCTCGGAACCGACGCCCTCCAGCGGGTCGATGCGGCCCATGAGCACGTGATAGACGCCGCGGTAGCTCCCCGTCTGCTCCAGGCTGATCAGGTCCTTCGGCTGCTCGACCACCAGCACGGTCGAGGCGTCGCGCGCCTCGGAGCGGCAGATGGGGCACGGGTCGACATCGGTCAGGTTCCAGCAGACGCCGCAGTGGCGGATCTGCCGCTTCACGTCGGCGATCGCCTTCGCCAGGCGCATCGCCTCGGGCTCCGGGCTCTTCAGGACGAAGAACGCCAGCCGCTCGGCGCTGCGGCGCCCGATGCCCGGCAGCGCTGCGAACTCGGCGATCAGCCGGGTCACGCACTCGGGGTAGGCCGGATTCGGGCGTTCGGGGGGCACGGTCGGTCCGTCAGAGGTTCGAGATCTGCGCCAGGAGCTGCGGCGGGACGGGCAGGCCCAGTTCCTGCGCGGCATCGGCCAGGCGCGTGGCGGCCTCGCGGCGCGCGTGGCGCATGGCGTCGTTCGCCGCGTCGGCGATGGCGTGCTGCAGGCGCTCGCGGCCGGCGTCGGATCCGGCGTCGGCGATCGCGACGGGCTCGACCTGCACCGAGACGATCTCCATGCGGCCGTTGCAGACGGCGCGCACGGTGCGGCAGCCCGAGTGGCCGGTGCACTGCACGCGGCCCAGCTCGTCCTTGGTCTGGTCCAGCTTCGCCTTGATCCGGGGCAGGTCCTTCAGGAGTCCGGCCACGCCGGCGGCGGCCTTCAGCTTGTCAAACATCGGTGTCTCCCGCCTCCGGGTCGCCGTCCGCGGCGGGTTCCGGGGGCCTCTGGCCAAGCGTACCCGCCGGGTCGACGCGCACCACCGCGGCATCGAAGAGCTCGGCAACCATGCGCACGACGGGGTGGCGCTCGACCGCGTCGTTGCGCAGCGAGGCTTGGGCGCGCGGCGCGGGCGCGGCGGGGTTCGCGGCAGCGGGCACGGCGGGCGCGGGCGCGGGCGCGGCGGGCACGGCGGGGACCACCGCAACCGGCACAGGCGCGGGCGGCACCGCCGCCCGCGGCGCGGGGACAGGCACGGGCGCCGCGGGCGCGATGATTGCCGATGCGACGGGCGCCGGCCCCGCCCCACGTGCGGCAGTCGGCGGCAGGACCGGCCGCGGGGCCGGTGCCGCCGCGGCCGTCACGAGGGGCGCGGCGCTTTTTTTGCGGGCGGCTCCGAGGGCGGTGCGCCGGACGCGGCCTCGGCCACGGGCGCGAAGCGCGCCGCCAGCGCCAGCCGCACGATCGCGGCATCGAACAGGGTGCGCGGCGCGGAGCTCTGCTTCACCGCACGGAGCACCGCGTCGCAGACGGCGACGGTGTGCGCCAGCGTCGCGGGCTCGAACATCGCCGCGTCGCGTGCGGCTTCGGCACGCGCTTCGTCAGCCAGCTCCACCAGCGCGCTGTCGGCACCGCAGACCAATGCCACCATCAGCGTGCGGAAGCGGTCGGCCAGCAGCTCGAGCGCCTGCTCGACCGACGTGCCCGACTCCAGCAGCGCCGCGGCCGCACCAAGCGCCGCCTTCGCGTCGCCCGCGCCGATCGCGGCCACCAGCCCGTTGACCAGCGCGCCGTCCGGGATGCCCAGCACGTCCTGCAGCAGCGCCTGCGTGATGCGGCCGTCCGTGCTGGCCGCCACCAGCCGGTCCAGCAGGCTCAGGCCGTCACGCATCGACCCGTTCGCCAGGCGCGCCACCTGCATCACGGCCGCGTCCTCGGCGCCGATCCCCTCCTTCGAGAGGACGTCGCGCAGGTGCCCCGCGATCGCGGTGGCCGGGATGTTGCGGAAGTCGAAGCGCTGGCAGCGGCTCTGGATCGTGGCCGGCACCTTGTGCGGCTCGGTCGTGCACAGGATGAACTTCACGTGCGCCGGCGGCTCCTCCATCGTCTTCAGGAGGGCGTTGAACGCCGGCGTCGTCAGCATGTGCACTTCGTCGATGATGTAGATCTTGTACGGGCTGCGCGCCGGGGCGATTCCCGCACCCGCGATCAGGTCGCGCGCGTCATCGATGCCGCGGTTCGAGGCACCGTCGATCTCGACGACGTCCATGTCCTCACCGCGCAGGATCGCGTCGCCGATCGCGGCCGCCTGCGTCTGGCCGTGCGCGTTCAGGGCGCGGGCGAAGATGCGCGCCATGCTGGTCTTGCCCACGCCGCGCGTCCCGCAGAAGAGGTACGCGTGCGCCGTGCGACCCGTCACGATCGCGTTCTTCAGCGTGCGGGCGATCGCCTCCTGGCCGACCACCTCGTCGAACGTGCGCGACCGGTAGCGCCGCGCCAGCACCGTGTACGCCTTGGGCGCGGGCGGCTCCAGGCCGGGGATCAGCATGCCTCCCTCGGCCGCCGGTTCGGGCGCGGGCTCGGCATCCTTCTTCTTGCTGCGCGTCGTGCTTGCCACGGGAACCTCGCGGGCGACCGGTGCGGGCGGTCACGGACGGTGGTGCGGGAACGAAAAACCCGGGGCGGCTGGGAGGACGGCCAGGCGGTCCGGCGCTCGGCCGACGACGCTTATGGCTGCTGCGGTCAAGCCCTGACCAGGTTCACGGGCCAACCGACGACGGGGCCCGGCCGTCCTCCTGGCCGCCACGGGTGGTTGCATCGTAGCGCGGCCCGGCGCGCGGCGGCCCCGGGGAATCGCGGCACGCAGGGCTACACTCGACCCCGTGATCGACGAGACCCCGGCCGAGCAGCCCGCCCCCGCCCAGCCGCCCAGCGCCCGGCGCAACCGCCTGGCCGCCGAGGACGCGCGCGCGCAGCGCATCCTCATGACGGTGGTCCGGGCGATCTTCGTGGTCGTCCTGATCTCGGTGGTCGTGCTCACGGTCTCCAGCAACCGCACGAACACGCTCGACTTCGGCTTCACCACGGTCATCGGCCTGATGATCGCTTCGGTGGCCGTGGGCATCATCGTGATCGTCGTCGACGCGCTGACGCCCAACAAGCGCCTGGCGTGGGTGGTGGCGATCTTCGTCGGCACCATGCTGGGCCTGGTCGGCGCCGTGGCGGTCGGGTCGATCATCGACCTGGTCGCCTCGGCCTGGGAGATGAAGGAGGGCGGCGCGGTCTACCTGAGCCTGGCCAAGGTCACCATCGGCATCGTGCTGGTCTACCTCTCGGTCAGCGTCGTGCTGACCACGCGCGACGACTTCCGCCTGGTCATCCCGTACGTGGAGTTCGCGCGCCAGACGCGCGGCGCGCGCCCCCTGCTGCTCGACACGTCGGCGCTGATCGACGGCCGCATCGACGAACTGGCCCGCACCGGCATCATCGACGCACCGGTGATCGTGGTGCAGTTCGTGATCGACGAACTGCAGGCGCTGGCCGACTCGTCGGACGCCGGCAAGCGCCAGCGCGGGCGCCGCGGCCTGGACCTGCTGCAGCGGCTGCAGGCGAACCCGTTCCTCGACCTCGAGATCGAGGAGGTGCGCGCCGACGGACGCTCGGTGGACCGCGCGCTGGTCGAGCTGGCGAAGGCCGAGCGCTTCCGCATCGTCACCACCGACACGGGCCTCGAGCGCGTGGCGCAGATCAATGGCGTGGCGGTGCTGAACCTGAATGCGGTGGCGAACGCCGTGCGCCCGGGCACCGCCGCGGGTGACGCGCTGCGCGTGGCGCTGGTGAAGGAAGGCGAGAATCCCGGACAGGGCGTGGGCTACCTGGCGGATGGGTCGATGGTGGTCGTGGACCAGGGCGCGCCGCACGTCGGGCAGACGGTCGATGCGGTGATCTCGAACACGGTGCAGACCAACGCCGGGCGGCTGGTGTTCGCGCGGCTCATGGGATCGGAGCCGGGCACGGCCGCGCCCGCTGCGTCGGCGGACGAAGGCGATGCCGAACCCGCTTCACGCGTGGGCAGCATGGCGCGTGCCGCGACCGCACAGCCGCGCACGCCGCCGCGGACCGGGCGCGAACCAGGCGAAGGCGGCAGCGCACGCAACCCGCGCAGGGGCTGACGCAGCGAACGGAAGGAGCCGTGGGAGGCCGCCGCGGTCACGCCGCCAGCGGACGCGGTGCCGGACCCGCGCAGCCGATGCGGCCGAGCGCCAGGCCCAGTCGCGCGCACTCGGTGCGCAGCAGTTCGAACGATCCGCGCAGCAGCTCCGCCGCGTCCGCATCATCGGTCGCCAGCTCCAGCGCGACCTCGGCGGCGGAGATTCGGCAGTCGATGCGCACCTCGGCGCCGAACGAATCGAGGGTCAGCAGCATCACGCCGCCGCGCTGGCCGACGAGCGAGCGCAGCGCACGACGCAGGCGCAGACGGTCGGTTCGAAGGACGCCCGAGGCCGGGTCGGCGAGCTCGAAGCGCGGGCGATGGTCGGTGGCAAGCTGAAGCGCGGCATCCATGGGCGATCGACTCCACGGCGGGACATCCCGCCACGGAGTTCATCGGCGCCCCCCTGCCCGATGGATCGGATTTCAGTGCGGGAAATCACCCTGGCCGCCGACGCCCGACTCACGGCCGAGGCGGGAGGCGGACTCGCGCACCGCGCGCAGCGCCTCGCGCACCTGGGGGTCATGCTCGGCCACGTGATGCACCGCATCCAGGCCCGCGCGCACCTGGCCCAGCACGGCCACCAGCGCTGCGGCGATGACCTGCTCCTGCGAGGACGGAACGTGCACCGCATCGTCCCCGGGCGGGGCGACGCGGCGGACGGGCATCTCGGGTTGCGGATCGCTGGGCTGGTTCATGCGGCCTCGGAGCCGCCACGATACGCGCCGCCCTCGCGGGAGACCTCGAATTCCTCGAGGAAGCCCTCGGACGCATCGGCTAGGTCGGCCGCGCCGGGCGTGTCCAGTTCGCCCAGCGCGTCGGTGACGCGGCGGACGACGTCGACCGAGAGCGCCCCCAGCAGCAGGGCCGCGGCATCGGAATCCAGCACGACGACCAGGTGCGCGGCGCGGGACTCGAAGCCCCCGTCCACCCAGCCTGCAACGATCGCGGCGGCCGCTGCCGGGTCACGGCGAACCAACTCGGCGGCCTCGGAGGCTGCTTCGTCGGCGCTCGGTGCGTCGGCGTCGGCGGCCGCGCCTTCGGCATGCCCGGCGCCCGCGCCACCCTTCACCCATGGCCGTCGCCAGGCGAACCACGCCCCGACGGCAAGCGCCACCACGCCCGCGAACCACCACGCCACGGGCACGGGCGACTCGCCGACCATCGTTGGCCCCAGCGGCGTCCGACGCTCGCGCGCGGCCGAGTCGGCCACGGCCACCTGCGCCGCCGAGCGGCCGGAATAGCCGGCGTCAGGCGTCGAGGCCAAGTAGGCAGGACCGACGACCGCCTCGGGCGCGATCCGCACCGCCACCACCACCGGGCACGGCCCCGAAGGACACGACAGGAAGGGCTCGACCTGCGCGCGGATGCGGTCGCGCTGCCGTGCCGCGAACGCATCCAGGTCGCCGCCCTGCTCGGCCTCGGCGCGTGCAATCGCCCACGCACGCGGCAGCTCGACGGTGGCGACCACGCCGCCCGACGGCGACTCGCGGACCTCGACATGCGCATCGACCACGTCGGCCAGCACCGACGCGACGGTCGCCGCTGCCTGCTCCTCGCGCGTGCGCACCGCGTCGGCCGCGGCGCGCGCGTCCGCGCCGCGCGGGTGCCGCACGCGGCCCGCCACCGAGTCGACGATCGCAACCTGCTCCGCACGGATGCCCGGGCATGCGCCGGCGACGAGCGTCGCCACGGCGTCCACCAGGTCCTGCGGCATCGCACCGGTGCGCATGGCGACGGTCACCGCCGCCGAGCCACCCGCCTGCGAACCGGGCGCGGCGCCCCGCGGCGCGTCCGCGATCACCACCTGCGCACGCGCCACGCCGGGCTGCTGACGGATGGCCGCCTCGAGCGACTGCATCACGGCCGCCTGGCGGCGCGCACGCGTCGCGTCCGAGCTGGCGAAGACGCTCTCCTCGGCGATCGCGCCAGCCAGCGCGTTCGGCTGCTGGCGATCCTGCGCAAGCGCCGCTGCGGCGCGCCGCGCATCGGCGGGCGCCACCCAGAGCGCGTCTTCGCGGAATGCAGCGGGAATGCCGGCCGATGCAAGCGCCGCGCGCGCCGCGGCAACCTGGTCGGGTGCGACGGCAAGCATCGCGTCGGAGGGCGTGGCGCGCGGCCACCACAGGAACGCCGCCGAGCCGAGCGCCAGCGCCGATGCCGCAAGCACGACGGGACGCTGCCACACCGGGCGCGAGGCCTCGGGCGCGGCCTGCGCGTCCTCGCCTGCGTAGAGCTCGATCTGTCCCGTGGATTCCGTCGATCCGTCGTCGAACTCGCTCACGCGCGTCTCCTCTCGTGGTCAGTGTCAGGCGCGCATGTCGCGGATCTGCGCGTAGGCATCCAGCATCGCGTTGCGCACGGCCTGCAGCATCTGGAACGCGGCGTCCGCCTTGCGCGTCGCCAGCAGGACGCCCTCGACGTCGCCGGCCGTGCCCGAGCGCAGCGCCGCGGCGGCACGCTCGGCCTCGGCACCCAGCGCGCGTGCCTGCATCAGTTCGGTGCGAAGGCGCGCGACCAGCGCGTCGCCGGCCGAGACCGGCACGGACGCCGCGCCGGCGGCCGGCACCGCGGCAGCCTCGGCCGCCACGTGCGCCGACGCCGCGTGCACGCGCGACGCGCCCGATGCCGCTGCTGCTCCGATGGCTCCGATCGCTTCGCCCACGCGCGCTCCTGGCGTGAATGGTCCTTCGGCGCGTGCGCCCGCATCCATGCGGGTCGCACCACGCCGTTGCCGGTTGATCGGCAATTCCTGCGCGAACGCTGCAGGAATTGCCCGGGCCCGGTCCGGGGTTATCAGAGGTTCGACGGCACCAGCCCGGCG
>JBIKJV010000348.1:0-7211 GCA_044360755.1 Phycisphaerales bacterium | reverse complement strand
CCGAGTGCTCAGACGGTCACCCAGCGGACTGAGCTTCCCGCGTGGCTTGAGGGCGTCACGCAGGAAAACCTCGCGCGGGCTGACGCGATCAGCAATCGCCCCTACCAGCCCTACACTGGCCAGCTGATCGCCGGCTTCTCGCCCGAGCAGGAGGCCGCATTCGGCTACGCGCAGGCGGGCGTGGGCGCGACGCAGCCCATGTTCAACCAGGCCTTCCAGACGGCCTCCGGCGTTGCGGCCTACAACCCCGACTTCGTCGCGCCGTCTGAGGTGAGTGCGATGAACGTGGGCGCTGGGCGCACGGGTTTTGAGCGCGTCGGCGGTGCCGGGGTAGGGGCGCAGAACATTACCGCGCCCAACTTCCTGCAGGGCAACGTCGGCGCCTACATGAACCCCTACTTGGAGAACGTGGAAAACGCCGCTCTCTCGCGCCTGCAGGGCGCGACGCAGCAGGCCGTCAACCGCATCGGGGACCAGGCCATGGCGGCGCGTGCCTTTGGCGGCTCCCGTCAGGGCATCGCGGAGGGCGTGGCTCTGGGCGAGGCGGCGCGCTCTGCCGGCGAACTGTCGGCCAACCTCCGCTCGCAGGGCTACGGTCAGGCGGCGCAGCTGCTGCAGGCGGACCAGCAGCGCGCCATGCAGGCGGCGCTGGCCAACCAGCAGGCCAATCTGGCGGCGGGCACGACGAGCGCGCAGCTGGCGCAGCAGGCTGCGCTGGCCAACCAGCAGGCGGGCATGCAGACCGGCCAGTTCAACATCGACCGCGCGCTGCAGTCGTCTCTGGCCAACCAGCGCGCCAACCTTGAGGCGGCCCAGATCAACGCGCAGCAGGCGCTGCAGGCCCAGCAGCTGAACCAGGCGGCGGGGCTGCAGGCTGCGAACCTGCGGCTTGCGGGCGCTGGGCAACTGTCGGACCTGTCGGGCGAGTTCCAACGCTCGCGCCAGCTTGACGCGGCGCTGCTTGAGAACATCGGCGCGCAGCGGCAGGCGCAGCAGCAGGCGGCGCTCGACGAGGCCTACGCGCGCTTCCAGGAGCAGCAGAACTACCCGATCGAGATGCTCAACCTGCGTCTCGGTGCGACCTCGGCCACGCCCTACAGCACGACCTCGACCGGCACGCAGTTCGTGCCGCGGGGTAGCAACTTCTTGTCTGGCCTGGGCGCGGTCGGTTCGGCCGCCACTGGCGCCGCCGCTCTCTACCCGCTGATCTTCGGCGCGCGCTGATGGCTGATATCCCGACAATCGCCGACTACATCTATCGCCGTGCGACGGAACTCGGTGTCGACCCCAACATGGCGCTGGGTATCGCCAGCCGTGAGGGGCTCAACTTCCGCACGCTGTCGTCGCCCACCTTCGGCAACGCCGACAACCGCGGCTACAGCTTCGGGCCGTTCCAGCTGTTCTCCGGCTCCCGCGACCCGCGCACCATCGCACCTGGCGGCATGGCCTACGAGTTCCAGCAACGGTTCAGCGCGCCGCCGTCGGCCGAAAACTGGCGGCAGCAGGTGGACTTCTCGCTGGAGCGCATGCGCGATCGCGGCGTGCAGCCCTGGTACGCGGTGCAGAACGCGGGCGGCGTTGGTCCGATCACGGAGATCGGCCGACAGCTGGCGACGCGCATGGGTCTGGGTGTTGCGCCGCCTGCTGACGGTCCTGCGGCGGGTAACATGGCCAACGCCGTCTCGATCGGGCCGCCGGCGCCAACACCGCCACCGGCTGACCCCGTCTACCGGAATGATCTGGGCACCGGCCTGCGCCGTCTGGGCAACTACCTTGCGCCCGGTATGGTCGACCCTGCGACGCCTCTGACGCCGGAGCAGGCGCAGCAGCAGCAAGAGCAGGAACGCACGCAGGCTGACCGCATGCGCAGTATAGGTGGCGCGCAGCGCGGCTTTCTGGGATTGTCGCAGATGGGCGCGCCGCAGCAGGTCGAGCAGCCGCAGATGCGCACGCAGGTTGTTGGTCCCCGGCCGTTCGAGCCGATTGCTACTCGCCGCCGCCGCGGTCTGCTGGGTTAGGAGGTACCTATGGTCGGTCTGATGGACTTCTTCACCGGCGGCGATCCCGAGCAGATGGCGCAGATCGACCCGCGCTACGGTGTGCCGCGCGCTGACGTGCGCGACGCGGCGGTGAACGCCCTGGCCAATCTCAGCGCCACGCTCCTCGCAGCCGGTCAGCCGATCGCACCGGCGCAGCGGGCGCAGCTTCTGGCGGGGCTGGGCGGCGCCGCCTCTGGCGTAAACACCGACCTGTACAACGCGTCGCAGCGCCGCCTCATGGCGGCGCAGACCGAGCAGCGACGGGGTGAGATCGAGGGCGAGCGCCGCATCGCCCGCCTCATGGAAGACCCCGCCGCGTTCGAGCGGGAGACGGGCATTCCGTTCGCGCAGGTCCGCGGCATGCGGGCTGGTGACGTGAGCCAAGCTCTGCGGCAGATCGCGGTGACGCGTGCCACTCAGGACCCGAACCAGCGCGCGCTGACCGAGGTGCAGCTGCAGGCGGCGCGTCGAGAGGCGGCGGCGCCTCTCGTCCGAGGGGAGAGCTACTTCAACGAGCAGACGCGCCGCTGGGAGCCGATCCGTCCGGCCGAACCGCGCACCGAGAATGAACGGCACCAAGCCAATGTTCTGCGAGGCGCGCGCGACCCCAGTTTTGTGGAGAGCCCTGACTACGCAATCTCTTTCAACGCGCTGTACGGCCCACGGGAAGAGCGTCTGGCAAATGGCGACACCATTGTCATTCGGCCGAATGTGCCTGTCGGCATTCCGCCGCCCCGCGCCGCACTGCCAACCACTACAGGTGTAAGCCAGCCTCCGCCTCCTGCGCCTGCAACGGCGGCGGGGCTACTGACCCCTACCCCACCGCCGGCCGCTGCTGCGACAGGCCTTCTCACCCCCGCTGCGCCGCCCGCCGCCACTCCGTTGGTGCCGGCTCCGGCCGCCGTTCCTGGCGCGGTGCCGGGTGGGCCTGCGACCGTAACCAGCCGGATGCCCGAGCGTGTTCTTGAGGCTGGGCAGACAGCCGCGGCGCAGGAGACGGGCCGCTTGACCGCTCGTCGCGAAGACACGCGCACTTCAGAAGCATCGCAGGTACAGCAGGGTATTGCAGAACTGCGGCGCATTACGGAACCCGGCGGCCTGCTTGAGCGGTCTACGGGTAGCGGCGTCGGTGTAATTCGGGACAATCTGTTGGCGTTCTTCGGTGCTTCAACGGAAGGCGCGCAAGCTGCGGCGTCGTTGGCGCCAATTGCCGACGTCGTTCTCAAGTTGGTTCCTCGGTTTGAGGGCCCGCAGTCCAACGCGGACACACAATCCTACCGTGAGGCGGCCGGGCAGTTGGCAAACTCCGCGCTTCCGAACGCCACCCGCAGGGCCGCAGCGCAAGAGATTATCCGGCTTCTGGAGACGCGGCGCGACCAGTTTACCTACAACGCAGGCGGCGCTCCGGCGCCGAGCGGCGCCCCTGCGCCGAGCGGTTCCGTCCAGGAAGGCAGGACTGCCACCAACCCGCAAACTGGCGAGCGTATTCAGTTCCGCAACGGACAATGGGTACCCATGCGATGAGCGGCGCGCTTCCTCCTGGTTTTAGGCTGGACGAAATTGTGCCGGCGTCGCCCGCACTTCCGCCCGGTTTTGCGCTAGACGCCCCCATTGAACAGCCCCCGCCGCCCGAAATGCCGCGGCGTGAGAGCCCCGGTGTCCTGCCGTTCATTAACCGCGGTCTGTTGGCGCGGACGCTTGGCGCCCCAGTAGACCTCGCCAACGTCGCGCTCGGTGCTGTCGGTCTGCCGGTCAGCCAACAGCCCTTCGGTGGTTCGGCAAGCATTGAGTCCGGTTTGTCCCGGTTCGGACGCGCCGTTGGCGTGCCGATGGTGCCGGCCCCTGGCCAGCGGGCTGAAACTTTGGAAGAGAACGTGGCGCAGAGCGTCGGTGAAGCGGCCGGTATGCTTATTCCTGGGCTCGGCGCCGCTCGTCTTGCCGCCGCTTCTTCGCGCCCTCTGGTCGCGCGTGTTGGCGAAAGCGTCGCGCGGGCTCCTGTGGTTGCGCCTGTTACGACGACGGGCGCGGAACTTGCGGCGGGCGCAGGGGCGGGTGCGGGCCGCTATGTCGCGGAGCAGAACTTCCCCGGAGATCCGACCGCCGCCGCGCTAGGCGAACTTGCTGGCGGTCTAGGTGTGGGTGGTCTTCTTGCCGCGCCCAGCTTGGCCATGCGTCTTCCTGGCGCGCAAGTCGTCTCATCTGCCGTTGCACCGTATCTACCATCGGGCGACCGCTCTCGCGCCGCCGGCCGTCTTATGTCGCTGGTGCCAGATCCGGCCGCCGCATCTCAGGCGGCAGAAGCGCCGACGATCAGCAACCTGACGCCGGCGCAGCGTACTGGCGACACCCGGTTGCTGGCGCTGGAGCGCGCAGTCGCGGAGGAGAACCCGGCCGTCGCTCAACAGCTGCAGGAACGGGCAGCAGCCGCGCAACGGACGCTGGAGGAAGAGGCTCGTCTGTTGGGTGGTGGCCCGACGCAGACACGGGCCTTCCTTGAAAACCGTGTCGTTCGGCTGTCGGAGGCCCTCAACACTCGAGTTGAACAGGCACAAACGCGGGCGCAGCAACGCATCGCCGCGCTGGAGCCGACGGCGCCTGCTGACGCCGCCTCTCGCATCGCCCGCGAGGAGTTCGACAACGCTTACTCGGCGGCCCGAGCGCAAGAAAGCGTGCTGTGGAACTCGATCCCTGGCGACGTGCGGATCGAAACGGCGCCGCTGTTTCAGCGTTTTGCCGCGTTGGTGGAAGCCACGCCAGTTACGGGCCGCGAAGACATCCCGGCGTATGCCAGGCAATTTTTGGGTCGCACCTCGCCGGAGGCTGAAGATGAGGCTACGGCGCTTATCCGTCGTCTCCAGCCGGATCTGCTGCCTCCCCGCCCGCAAGGGGCGCGGTTGGGCGAGACGGCGACCCCCGCAGAGCTTTACACTATGCGGTCCAAGCTCCTCGAAATAGAGCGCAACGCCTACAAAGAAGGGCGACGCAACGAAGGCCGTATCGCCGGACAAATCGCCGACGATGTGTTGGCTACGCTTGATACTGTCCCAGATACGACCGGGCCCTACGCGGTCGCTCGCGCGTACAGCCGAAATATGAACGAGATGTTCCGCGGCGGCGCTGTCCGCCCGTTGTCTCGTATGGGCGACGAAGCTGAAGCCCGCACACCGCCCGAACTGACGCTGGAGCGGCTGTTGGGTTCCGGTGGCCCCTCTGCCGACATCGCCGCCCGTGATCTTCTGGCGGCCACTGGTAATAGCCCCGCCACTCGGCAAGCCATCGAGGACTACCTCACGCGGTCTTTCCGCAATCGGGCGATCTCGGGCGAAGGCAATATCAGCCGACCGTCTGCTACGTCTTGGATGCGGGAGAATGAGGCGCTTTTGGCGCGGTTCCCAGACATCCGCGATAGATTGACCGAAGCCATGACGGCGCAGGGCCAAGCAGGCGCGGCCGTTGCTCGTCAGACGGCTGTCGAGCGCGGTCTGCGACAGCGCGACGACACACGCATGGCACGTCTCCTAGATCAAAGGCAGGAGAGCGCCGTCGCGCGATATCTCAATGCGGAGCCTGGCGGTGAGATCGCGCGTGTGTTTAGCGCGGACGATCCGGCGGCTATCGCGGCAAGCCTGCGTCGGTCGGTAGATCGCGATCCGTCCGGCCAAGCACTGGCTGGTCTGCGGGGTGCGTTCATCGACAATCTGTTCAGCCGCGCGCGCGACACGACGCCCGATGGGGTGGTCTTCAACGGCAGTGCGATTATGGGTGTGCTAGACGACCCCCAACAGCTGCGGGCGTTGCGGGTGGTGTTCGACGCCCCTTCTATTCAGCGCCTTCGGCAGATCGGTACAGAGCTGACGGCGTTGGAGCGCGCCAGGGGTGCCTCTCCCCTGCGCGGCGGCGTCGTTGGGGATTTGCCCGCTACTGTCCTTGAAGTTGCGGGTCGCTTTCTCGCGGCGAGAGTTGCGCCCGGCCTGCAAGAGTCGCAAATGGCCTCTGGCCTCATGCGCCGGTTTATCAGCCAGCTTACCGCTGACCGCGCGAAGGCCTTGCTGACGGACGCCATAACCGACCCTGGGCTGTTCGCCACGCTCATGTCACCTCTGCGGACGGCCAAACAGCAGGACGTTGCCGCCCGCCGGCTGCAAGGCTGGATGGCCAGCACGGCCGTCGGTGAACTCACGGGCGAAGACGCCGAGCGGGCGCCTTCGGCCGCTACGCCGCGCCCGCCGGCTCCAGGGTTGCTAGGTCAGTAGGGGCCGACGCCGCCATCAATATCTCGCGCCGCTCGCGGAGGTTCCGCAGGACGGTGAACCGCTGGTGCATACGGATCAGAAGGGTGGGCCGACGCTCACCCTTCAGTTCGTCCTGGATCATCTGCTCCAGCTCGTCTTCGCGCAGGCTACTCAGCCGGGCGTTCAACTGACGCCAGTTCATGCGGGTGTTCCCTTCAGTTCGTCGAGGGCGATGTCAGACACCGCTCGCTTGTCATAGAGCGCGGCCCAGATGCGCTCGTCAATAGTCTTGTTACTAAGTAACACATAGGCCCAGACCGGCTTGGTCTGGCCGCCGCGGTGCAGCCGCCCGACCGTCTGCTCGAACAGCTCCAGCGACCAGGGCAGCGACAGGAACACCATCTTGTTGCCGCCGTGCTGGAGGTTCAGCCCGTGCCCGGCCGACTTCGGGTGGATCAGCAGCAGCTCGATCTTGCCGGCGTTCCACCGACCGATCGCGTCATGGTGGTCGAGCGTCGCCGCGTTGGGGTAGCGGCGCAGGAGTTCGGCCAGCTCCTCACGGTAGTTGTAGACGACGATGGTGTTGTCCCGCTGGTTCTCCGACAGGATCTCGTCCAGCAGGTCGAACTTATGCGGCGAGAACCAGACCGCCTCCTTGGCTTGCGTAAACTTGCCGGCCGTTTCCTGCGCTACGGTCTGGCTGTTGTAAATGAACCCGCTGGCCATCTGTTGCAGCTTGCCGGTGACGGACGCCGCCGTCAGGGCCGTGATCTGTTGGCCCTTCAGTTCGACCAGATAGTCCTTCTTCATCTTCTCGTAGGGCGTCCGGTCAGCCAGGTCGCAGCGCATCTCGACCGTGTGCAGCGGCGGCAGGCGGTCCTTGTACTCGCCGGGCTCCAGGACGTAGGTGGCCGGGCGGATGGCATCCATCACGGCCCCG
>JBIKJV010000001.1:0-56694 GCA_044360755.1 Phycisphaerales bacterium | reverse complement strand
GGCCACGCCGCCGATCGGCTTCGTGCCGGGCAGGTAGGTCAGCCCCTCGTAGCCGCCGCCGGGCAACGCCGGCCCCGTGTTGCCCTGCATCACGTTGTTGTCGACGTACACGGGATACACCGGATCGCACACCGCGATGCGGTTCCCGCCCTGTGCCGGCGTGCCGCTGGCCAGGATCTCCAGGAACGCGCTGGCGTCGGGCTTGCTGCCGTCCGACAGGAAGATCTCGTCCGGTGCGATCGCGATGCCGCGCGCGCGGTAGTCCCCCTGCGCGATCGCCTCGCGCACGAAGTCGTAGCCCGTGGCGGGGCCGTAGCCCTTGAACGTCGCGTGGTGCGCAAGCTCCTCGACACCCTCGTGCATCGCCTTGATGACCGCGGGAGGCAGCGGTTCGGTCACGTCGCCGATGCCGCAGCGGATGACCTCCTTGGCCAGCGCGGGGTTCGCCTCGGTGAATGCGGCGACGCGGCGGGCGATCTCGGGGAACAGGTAGCCGGCGGCCAGCTTCAGGTAGTGGTCGTTGACGATTGCCATGGGATGTCCTTCAGGGGCGGGGCACGGCGGTCACGGCGACGGGAAGAACGTGCCGTGGTCCATCGGGTTCGCGCAGATCGCGATGATCACCTTCGCGTCGACGTTGCGCATGAGGATGCGGCTGTTGCACGTGCCAAGCGTCGCGATCAGCGTGTCCTTGTCGTTTCGCGGGTCCAGGATGCGCCAGTCGCCGCTCTCGACGCGCGCCTTCACCTCGCCGTTCACGCAATCGACGTCGAAGCGGCCACAGGTGCCGTTGAAGGCACGGAAGACGATGTCGCGGCCCTTGGTGACCAGCGTCACGTCTTCGCCGATCGCCCAGGGCGTCAGCACGCGGATCTCGCCATCGGTGGTCTGCACGTCGGCGCCGCCGCGGTTCTCGAAGACGAAGACCTTGCCTTCGCGCGTGCGAACGCGCACGCGGCGCAGCTCAGGAACCTCGATCTCCAGGTCGGTGCGGTTGGCCCAGGGCTCCTCCGCGCGCGGCGTGCCCTTCACGACCAGCGTCGGCACGTCGCCGCCGCGGCGCATCTCCACCTGCAGGCCGACCTGCTCCAGCGAGGCCTGGGCCTCCTCGTCGCGGTCACGCCCCTGGCGGCCGACCACCGTCGCGGTCAGCCGCGCGATGCCGCCGGTGTCGCGCGCGCCGCGGATGACCACGTCGCCCGCGAAGGTATCCACCTGCACGTCCACGATGCCGTCGACGGGAGCCTCGTAGGTGCGCTCCTCCACCCGCGAACCGTCCAGGCTCTGCCGGATGCCGGCATGCGCGCGGTCCAGGCCGCGCTCCACCGAGCTGTCGCCGGCGCAACCCACCAGCAGGGTTGCGGCGGAGAGGAGGATCGCGGCGGTTCGCGTGCGTGCGCTCATCGCGCCCGATTCTACGATGCGGCCATGCCCCTGCCCGCCGTGCTGGCGATCGTCGCGCTCCTCCTGGCACCCCCCGCCACCGCCGTTCCGCCGCCCGGCGGGGCGCCGAAGCCACCCGCCGCCGGTTCGGTCCCCGGCGCCGCAACGACAGCGCCGGCCGTCCCTGCCGATGGCGTCCAGGTCGTCGTGCCTGCCTCGCATGCCGATCTCCTGAAGTCCGGCGCCGAGGGCCGCGTGCTGGTGTTCCTGCTCTCGACCGACTCGCGGGAAGGGCCCCGCCCGCTCGACGCACCGTTCTTCCTGGATCCGCAGCCGATGTACTCCGTCGGCCCCGCTCGGCTCGAGCCCGGCAAGCCGGTGGTGGTGGGCGCCGACGCCATGGCCTTTCCCGTGCCGATGGCCGAGCTCTCCGGCCGCTACCGGGTGCAGGCCGTCTTCGACCGCGACCGCACCCAGCGCGGGCACGATGTCCCCGGCAACCTGGCCAGTGCCGAGGCCACGGTGGACTTCGGGCCCGGGCGCACCGACACCGTCACGCTGGAACTGACCGAGGCCCTCAAGGCCGACCCCGAGCCCAGCGCCCCGAACCTGCGCTTCTTCGAGATGAGGAGCCCGCTGCTCAGCCGCGCCGCCGGGCGCGACGTGACCATGCGCGCGGGCATCGCCCTGCCGCCGGGCTGGGACGACCCGAACTTCCGCCGACGGATGTTCCCCGCCGTCTACGTGATCCCTGGCTTCGGCGGCCGCGCCGAGGCCGCGGCGGAGTACGCACGCATGCTGGCCGCGCCGGGCGGGCAGGCCGTCGTCCCGCAGGCGGCGTGGATCGTGCTGGACCCCGACGCCCCGCTGGGGCACCATGGCTTCGTCGACAGCCCCGGCAACGGCCCGCGCGGCCAGGCGCTTGTCGAGGAGCTGATCCCCGAGCTTGAGCGCCGCTTCCGCCTCGTCCGCCGCCCCGAGGCGCGCATCCTGACCGGCCATTCCAGCGGCGGATGGAGCAGCCTGTGGCTGCAGCTGCGCTACCCCGGCACGTTCGGCGCATGCTTCAGCAGCGCGCCCGACCCCGTCGACTTCCGCTCCTTCCAGGGCGCCGACCTGTATCGCGACACCAGCGTGTTCAGCGACGCCGACGGCAAGGAGCGGCCGTCGTTCCGCACGGTGCTGGCCGAGCACTTCGACAAGGTGCGCATGACCATCCGGCAGGAGGCTGCGATGGAGCGCGTCCTCGGTCCGGCGCGCGACAGCGGCGAGCAGTGGGACGCGTGGGCCGCGATGTGGAGCGCGCTGGACCCGCGCACCAAGCTGCCCAAGCCGATGTTCGACGACGTCACCGGGACGATCGACCGCATGACGGTGAAGCAGGACTGGGCGCGCTTCGACGTCGGCAGGCTGCTGCGCGAGGACACCGACCGCGTCGCGCCGATCCTGCGCACCCGCGTGCGCCTGCTCTGCGGCGACCGCGACAACTTCTACCTGGACGGCGCCGTGCGGCTCCTGCGTGACGACCTGGCCCGCATCGCCGCCGAACGCGCCTCGGCCGGCAGGCCGCTGCCCGAGGGACCCGGGTACGTCGAGCTCGTGCCGGGCGAGGACCACCGCTCGCTCCCTGCCAGCAGCATGCTGCGCTGGCAGCGCGAGATGCGGGACCACCTGCACGCCAACGGGCTGGACTGAACGCGCGCTGGTAGCGTTCCCGGTGCAAAAACGCGCGCCCGCCGCGCGTGTACCAGGGAGACACCATGCGCATCCACGCCACCGCCGCCGCCGCGTTCGCCCTCGCCAGCCTGGTCGCCCTTGCGGCGCCGCGTGCGTCCCACGCGCAGCTCTCGTTCGGATCGCCGGACCAGCTGCCGCCGGTGATGACCAGCAAGGAGTACGAGGCGCTCGCCTCCGCGCTTGCACTGGACGCCGCGCAGCGCAGCGCGGCCGACGCGATCTTCGACGACGCGCAGCAGCGCATGTTCGCCATCGCGACCGAGGGCGCGGCGCTCCGCCGGCCCGGAACGGTCGGCGCCTTCGACGCCCCCGCCGACCGTCGCACCGCGGCGGACCGCGAGCAGCGCCAGCGCTCGGAATCCGCGCGCCTGCTGCAGGAGACCAACGCGCTGTTCGACGCGCTTGCTGCCGTGGCCCGCGCCGACCAGCGCGACGCCCTGGAGCGCGAGCGCTTCGCGGCGCAGCGGCGCGTGGCGCGCACCGCGATGGGCGGCCTCGGCAATCCGCCGCTGGCGCGGACCGACCTCGACTCCGTCGTCGACGGCGCGAAGCTGCCGCCCGCCGCGCGCGACGCCGCAGTGCGCGCGCTGGCCCCCTACCGCCAGCAGCTGGCGCCGCTATTCGCCAAGCTGCTGGACGAGCAGCTGGCCCTGCCGGCGAAGGTGGCCGCCAAGCGCGAAGGCGCCGCGGCGGGCGAAGGCCTGGGCGCGCAGTTCGTCGCCTCGATGCAGGCGCGCCGCGAGGCGAGCGGCGCGCTGAACGGGGTGCTGGACCAGCTGGCCGATGCGCACCGGGCGGGCATGGACGCGCTTGCGTCAGCGCTCCCGCCTGCCGAATCCGACAAGGTGCGCTTCAAGGCCTACCAGTCATTCTGGGCGCGCGCCGCCGGCGACATCGCATCGCCGCGGCGGGTGTTCGCCGACCTGCCCCGAGAACTCAAGGATGCGGATTCGCTGAAGGCCGTCGCGGCCGCGCGCGACGCATGGCTTGCCCGCTGGTGGAACGCGTCGATGCGCCTGAGCAAGGTCGAGGACGCACGCCGCGGGCTGCCGCCCGGCGACGCCAAGGCCGCCGAGCTGAAGGAGCAGGCGAAGGAACTGAAGGCGGAGCGCGCCGCCGCCAATCGCGATGCGTGGCGCGCGCTCGTGGCCGCGGATCCGGTCCATGCCGAGTTCCATTCGACGCAGTCGCTGGCGAGCGACCCATCGACCGATCCGCCGCCGTTCGCGCAGGCACCGGCACTGCCGGTCGGGGACGGCCAGGCTGCGGACAACGGGCTCGCGGGCGGGATCGGCGCTGCCGCGGCCGGCGAGGGCGACGTGACCGTCACCTCCACGGCGGTCGTCATGATCTCGGCGGTTTCCGCCGGCGGCGACGGTGCCGAGCCCGAGGTGATCACCTTCGAGGGCACCGACATGTTCGAGGGTGGCATCGCTCTGCAGGTCTCCGACGACGGCGTCGCGAACATCCTCGGCGACCGCTTCGGCGACGGCCTGGGTGCCGGTGGTTCAACCTCGATCCAGTTCGGAAACGCCCAGGAGCCGGCGATGACCGGCGCGAAGTTCCCGCGCCCGATGCAGCGCGCCGACGCCGACCGCATCGCGCAGCAGCTGGGAGGCCGCGTCCCCGATGCGGTGCTTACGCAACTCTTCGAGGACTACGCCGCGAAGGCCGCCGAAGCCGAGCGCACCACCGCCGACCGCGCGCGCGAGGCCCTGAAGGGAAGCGCCCAGTCGTGGAACGATCCCCCCGAGGAAGAGACGCCGATCGCCTCGATCCCGCGCGGCATCGAGGCGCTCGCCGCCTGGGACGCCGCGCTCGCGGCGGCGGACGATGGGTTCGTCGCGGCAGTGGGCGCGGCGGCCGGCGCCGCGCCCGAGGCGATCGCGCGCGCGTCCGCCGACCGCGCATGGTTGCGCGTGCACGAATTGCACTACCCGCGCCCGCCTGAGCAGGAGTTCGCCCTGGCGAACGACCCTGCACCCAGCGTGCTGGACATCATCCGCACGGCGCAGCTGGTGGACGCCGACCGCACCGCGGCGCTGTCCGCGCTGGACACCTGGCTGCCGGGAGCGATGGCCGCCGCCCAGGCCGTGCGCACGGCCGAGCGCGACTCCGCGGCGGACGAGATCGGCCGCACGCGCGAACGCATGCGGAAGATGCAGCAGCGGATGCGCGAGCAGGCCGCCGCGCCGAAGCCCGCCGAGGGCGTCGCCGTCGAGGGCTTCACGATCGTCCGCGGCATCGAGGACGAGCCGGACGCCGGCGCAGCGGGGAAGCCGCGTGGCCGCAGCCTGCAGGAACTGGCCGATGCGGCCCGCGCGCAGGTGGCCGCCGGACGCGACGCCGTCGCCGCCGCCGTCTCGGACGGCGGCAAGGCGTCCTTCATGGCGGCGTGGAAGCGGGCGCTGGCACCCAAGGCCTACGCGGACGCGAAGGACGCATCCATCCGCATCGAGGCCACGCTGCGTGACCCGTCGCTGGCCCCCGCCACGCGCGCGCAGGTGGAGTCGCTGCGCACCGCGCACGCGTCCGCGCACGCTGCGCTCGACGAGCGCATCGCCGACGCGATGGTCGAGCAGGCCCTGGGTTCGACCGTCGACGGCGATCCGGCGCAGGTCAACGCGATGATGCAGCGCGACCAGGCGATCGCCGAGGCCCGCTTCGAGCGCGCCGAACTGAACGCACGCACGCTGCGCAGGTTGCGCGCCATCGCCGGCGAGGCGGCGGGCGCCGAGCCGAAGGTGAACATGGCCCCTGCGGCGCCCCTCCCAGCCGCACCCTGACTGGCCGATAAGCACCGGAATGGGCGGATTTCCGCCCCGATGCCGTTTGCGGCCATCAACCCATCCGCCACACTATGGGTGTCGGCGCGGGCATCGGTCCGCGTCTGCACGCCAAGGCTGACCACCCGGTCACACAGGAGAGGGAAAGATGCGCGCTGTCACCATCGCTTCGGTCCTGTCGCTCGCCGTCGCCGCGTCGTCGCAGGCGGCGCTGATCGCGTCCAACCTGCCGGCCACCAACTCGTCGGGCTTGGCCTACGGGCTCACCAGCGACGCGATCTCCTCGAACGGGACCTACTTCTACAAGCAGGCCGCCGCGATCAGCATCACGGTGGGCCAGCCGTGGTCGCTCGGGCAGCTGACCTTCTGGGGTTCCAGCGAGGCGTTCAATTCGCCGGACCTGTCCAACTTCGCGGGCTTCCAGGCGACGATCTACAACTCGACGTTCACCCAGGTGGTCGCGCAGCGCACGTGGACCATGGCGCAGCTGGCGACGATCGCCACCGGCAACACCAACACCGCGGGTGGCGTCGAGTACCAGTTCGCCGGCAGCCTGGGCGGAATCACGCTGGCTTCGCCCGGCGTCTACCGCATCTCGATCGGCGCGTTGCTGGCGGATCCGGAGGGTGACGCGTTCGTGTGGACCGCGGGCCAGACGGCCGGCGGCGGCTTCACCACGGGCAGCACCGGCACGTGGGGCTCCACCTGGACGGCCAACTCGCCGATCCAGGGCACCGGGTCGTTCATGCTCTTCGGAAACGTCGTGCCCGCGCCGGGCGCCCTTGCGTTCCTGGCGATCGGCGCGACGCGTTCGCGCCGCCGCCGGGCCTGACGGGCCCGTGCGGCCCGCACCGCGCCCGCCGGCTCAGCGCCGCCAGTCCGCGGGCACGTCGCCGGACGTCGCGACGATCCGGCTGCGGATCCCGCCGCGGCCCTTCCAGTCGGTGATCACCTGCAGCCACGCCGGCTTCATCGCGGCGGCCAGGTCGTCGCGGATGCGGTTGGTGACCGCCTCGTAGAAGATCCCCTCGTTGCGGAAGCTCTGGAAGTAGAGCTTCAGGCTCTTCAGTTCCACGCACGTGGCGCCGGGCTGGAACCGCACCGTGATCGTGCCGAAGTCGGGGTGGCCGGTCTTCGGGCAGACGGACGTGAACTCCTCGTTCACGTGCTCGATGACGAACGGCTGCGGGGACGGCGAGGGGAAGAATTCGAGGAGCTTCACGTCGGGCATGGCGGAAGGGTAGCACCCATCCGCGGTGCCGCGCCCGGCGCGGGCGCTCAGGGCCGGTACTGCTTGACCAGCTTCTCGACCGCCGGCTGCGCCGGTTCCAGCTGCAGGCTGCGCTCGAACGCACGCCGTGCCTCCTCGCGCGCCGTCCCGTCCAGCCGGTCGCTCAGGAGCCACGCGTTCAGCGCACAGGCGCCGACGCCGTTCCATGCGCGGACGCTGGCCACGTCCTGCTCGGCGGCACGGCGGTACGCCGCGGCCGCGCGCGCCAGGTCGCCCTGGCGGAAGCACAGGTACGCCGCGCGCTCGCTCGCCCGCGCGTCGGGCCAGCGCCGCGCCAGCTCCTCGGCGGCGCTCGCAGCCTCGGCCCAGCGGGCGGATGCGGCATACGCCGCCACCAGCGCGTCCATCGTGTCGCGCTGCACCTCGCCCAGTTCCACCGCCTCCTCGCACGCGGTGACGGCGTCGGCGGCGCGGCCGGTCCGCAGGTACGCCCGGCAGAGCCGCGTCCAGGCATCGGCGTCGGCGCCCGCGTCCGCGCAGATCCGCTCCAGGAACGGCACTGCGCCGGCGAAGTCGCCCGTGCGCTCCAGGCAGCGCGCGACGCCTGCCATGGCGCGCGGGTCGCCGGGATGCGCCAGCAGCGCCTGGCGGTACGCGCGCACCGCGTCGGCGTCGCGGCCGGCCGCCTCGTGCACCTCGGCCAGGCCGACGCGCGCGTCCAGGCTGTCCGGCTTGACGGCCAGCGTGGCCTCGTAGCTCCGCTGCGCGGCGCGCAGGTCGCCCTGCACGCGCGCGGTGTCGGCCACCGCCACCTTGGCGTCCACCAGCCGCGGGTTCTGCTCCACCAGCGTGCCCAGGTCCTGCAGCGCCTGGCGGTAGTCGCCCTGCTGCGCGATCTCGCGCGCGCGTGCGATGCGGGCTGCTTCCTCGGGCGTCGGATCGGCCGGGATCGAGGCCTCGGCCTTCGCCACCTGGCCCTCGGGCTTGGCCCATGACCGGCAGCCGGGCATCGCCAGCGCCACGCCCGCGCACAACGCCAGGCACGCCAGCGCGCGCAGCCATGCGGCGTTCGCCAGGTCCGGCAACTGCCCGCGCAGCTTTCCTTCCTTGGCCGTCTCCAGGATGCACGGCACGTGCGCAAACGCCTTCATGCGCGCCACGCTGCGGAAGCACGCCTCGCCGCAGGTGCCGCCGCCCAGGTGCTCGTGCCGGTCCAGGTGGCTGCCGACCGCGCCCTTCGAGTCGTTCACGTGAATCACGCGCACGCTGTCCAGCCCGACCGCGGCGCCCAGCGCGTCCCACGCCGCCTTCGCCTTCGCGGGCGTCGTCATGTCGTGGCCCCATGCCGTGGCGTGGCACGTGTCGATGCAGAATGCCACGCGCTCCGGGTCCTTCACCGCGTCGCGGATGCGCGCCAGGTGCTCCCACGGGCCACCCAGGTTCGTGCCGCTGCCGACGGTGTTCTCGATGCACGTGACGGTCCGGTACCCGCGCGTCGCCGCGTGGATCGCGTCCAGCCCCTTCGCCAGCCGCGCGATGCCGGCGGCCTCGTCCTTCGCGTCGCGCGCGGTGCCAAGGTGCGCGCCGGGGTGCATCACGCACGACGGGATGCCGAGCGCCTCGCAGCGCTCCACCTCGTCCAGCTGCGCGGCCTGGCTCTTGCGGCGCGACTCGGCGTCCGGCGACGCCAGGTTGACCAGGTAGCTGTTGTGGCTCACCAGGCGGCGCTCGGGGTGCCGGTCCCAGCCGGCCTCCTTCACGGCGGCGCGGAATGCCGCGATGGCCTCGGGCGCCAGTGGCTTGGCCGTCCACTGCCGCTGGTTCTTCGTGAAGACCTGCACGCAGTCCAGGCCCAGGCGCACGGCTTCCTGCACCGCCAGGTGCAGCCCGCCCGCGACGCTCAGGTGGCTGCCCACCAGCATCATCCGCACCCGGCGCCTGGACGCGCCCCTTCGGTCCCATGCGCGGCACGCGCCGCCGCGCCCGGCGCCGCGCCCAGCCGTGCCGCGATCGCGGCCGCCGCGCGTGCCGCCTGCATGCGCAGCTCGGGGACTGCCGTCGATTCCCACAGGTCACCGCGTCGGAGCGCGCCCACCAGCCAGATCGGGGCGCCGACGGCACCCACCAGCAGGCCATCCTCGTCCGCACGCAGGCCCATGCCGAGTTCGTCGGTCGTGGCGATCCCCGCGCGCAGGAGCGAGCCGATCAGCGGGTCGACCGTCTCGCGCACGCCCATCGCCGGGCCCACGCAGTTGAAGATGCGCGCGGCGCGGTGCACGGCGACGGCGCCGGCCGGCGACCGCACGGCGACCTCGATGCCGCCCTCGGCGGCGGGGACCAGACCGACCACCTCGCCGCGCTCCAGCACCAGGCGGCCATCCCGCAGCTGCGACTCGATGTCCGCCAGCACCTGCCGCGGGGCACGGTGGCGGTGGATCTCCCACATCGGGCGAAGGAGCCGCAGGAAGCGCCGCCGCTGCACCGGGGTCCACGAACGCCAGATGGCGGTGACGTGCGGACGGACCGCGTCGAGCGCGCCCTGCCAGTCAAGCCCGCCGGCGGTGCGCTCGCGCGCGGCCCTGCGCAGCGCACGCAGCGCCGCAAGCGGACCCCCCGCGAACGCGCCCAGCTCCATCGATGCCGCAGGCTGCCCGGGGACCGCATGCGGCAGCGGCAGCCGCCCGTTGCGCGACACCATCCGGATGCATCCCACGTGCCCGCTGCGACGCAGGCCCTGCACGACGTCGATCGCCGTGAGCCCGCTGCCCAGGACGATCAGCTCGGCCTGGGGGTCGATTCCCTGCATGGCGCGGTCCTCCCACGGGTCCACGGCCAGCGCCCCGCGGGCCACGCCATGGTCCGCACGTGCCCACGGGGCCCGCGCCGGCGGAAGTCCAGGGCCCAGCAGCACCGCGCGCGCCACGCACGTGCGGCCCGAGGCCAGCAGCAGCTCGACGCCGGCGTGCAGCGGCTCCACGTGCGCCACGACGTCGCGCACCAGGCAGACCCGCGCGGCGGTCGCCGCCAGCTCGCCCGACACCAGCTGGGTCAGGTACGCGCCGAACAGCGCACGCGGCGCGAAGTCGTCGGCGCCCCACCGGCCCGGGAAGCGCTCCCCGAGCCACGCGTGGAAGCCGCCCGGCTCGGCCGGCAACGCGCCCATCCGGCCCGCCGGGACGTTCAGCAGGTGCGCCGCGTCGCATGCGCCGTACGCCACGCCCGGCGCGGCGCGCGGCCGCCGCTCGAACACCGCGATGCGCGCGTGCGGCAGCGCACGGCACAGGTGCACCATCGCCATCAGGCCCGCGAAGCCGCCGCCGACGATCGCGACATCCACCTCGGTGGGCGCGGCATCGGACCAGGGAAGGGCGGCGGGTTCGGCGGACGACGGCACGTGGCCTCCTGTCGGCGCGGGTCAGACCATGCGCGCGCCCGCGGCGCGGGCGGCGGCGACGATCCGGTCCGCGGTGCGCACGGCGGCGAAGCCGTCCTCGGCATCGACGAAGGGGCGGCGGCCCTCGCGGATCGCGGCCACGAAGTCCTCGGCCTGGAGCCTCAGCGGTTCGCCGGGACCGACGCCCAGCGGCTCCACCTGCAGCAGGTCCAGGAAGTTCAGGTGGCTCAGGTCGGCGCCCTGCTTCAGCAGCTCACGCACCTCGGCGATCTTGCCGGCGTTGGCGTTCTTGCGCGCGACGGTGCCCTTGCGGTCCACGAAGTCGGCGCTGACGTAGGTGTCGTCGCTCATCACGCGGATCTTGCGCTCGGTCTTCATCGCGATCCGGCTGGCCGTCACGTTCGCGACCGGCGTGTAGCCGTCGGCCATGCGCGGGAACTCAAGCCGCGCGTTGCAGACGTCCTCGGCCTCGCCCAGCACGCTCACCGCGCTGGCGCGCACCTCGACCGGCTCGGCGCCGAAGAGCATCAGCAGCACGTCGATGTCGTGGATCATCATGTCCAGCACCACGCCGACGTCCACGCTGCGGAACGTCATCGGGCTGACGCGGTCCACCTCGACGAAGCGCGGCACCAGGCCCAGCTTGCGCACGGCGACCATCACCGGGTCGTAGCGCACCACGTGACCCACCTGCAGCATCGCGCCGCTGCGCTTGGCGGCGTCGGCGATCGCGCGCGCCTCCTCGGGCGTGGGCGCCAGCGGCTTCTCGATCATGCAGTGCACGCCGGCGGCCAGCAGCTTCTCGGCGGCGGCGCGGTGGTGCACGGTGGGCGTCGCGATCGTCACGACGTCGACGCCCGCCTCGATCAGCTGCTCGACGGCGTCGAATCCCTTGCCGCCGTACTGGTCGATCACCTGCTGGCGGCGTTCGACGGAAGTGTCGACCACTCCCACCAGGTCGCAGCCCTCGACCTGCGTCCAGAGGCGTGCGTGGTGGCGGCCCATCTTGCCGACGCCGATCACGCCGCAGCGAAGGGTTCCGGTGGTGGTGGCGGTCGTCATGTCTGGGTCCTCCGTGCGTCGGGGTTCAGGCGTGCACCATGGCGTGCGCGACGGCGGCGCGGAACATCCGCAGCCCCAGCGGCTCGCCCTGCAGGTGCCCGTGCGGCAGCCGCGTCCACTGCGGGTGCTGCGTCCAGCGCGTGAAGCGCTCCGGGTGCGGCATCAGGCCGAAGACCAGGCCGCTGCGGTCGCAGATGCCCGCGATGCGGCGCATGCTGCCGTTGAAGTGGTCGTCGGCGTGGTAGCGCAGCGCCACCTGCCCGTTGGCCTCCAGCGCGTCCAGCACGGCGTCTTCCGCCACCAGGCGTCCCTCGCCGTGCGCGCTGGGCAGCATGCCGGCCAGGCCATCGCATGCCAGGCCCGCGGTCCACACGCAGCGCGTGTTGGCAGGCACCTCGACGCGCGTCCACGCGTCGCGGAACACCGCGCGCTCGTTCTGCGCCAGCGCCACCGTGGGCGCGGCGGCCTGCGCGGGCCAGTCGGCACCGGCGTCTGGTCCGGGCAGAAGTCCGGCCTGCACCGCGATCTGGAAGCCGTTGCAGGGGCAGATCACCGGCACGCCGCGCTCGATCGCCGCGGCCATCGCCGGGTAGACCTCGCGGCGCATCAGCGCGCCCATGATGCGGCCCGCGGCGATGTCGTCGCCGAAGCTGAAGCCGCCGGGCAGGCCGATCAGCTGGTAGCGGTCGATGCGCGCGGGGTCGCGCATCAGCTCGCCCAGCAGCACCGACTCCGGCGCGGCGCCGGCGGCCGCGAAGGCCGTCATCAGCTCCAGGTCGCAGTTGATGCCCGGCGCGGTGATCACCAGCGCGGCAGGCCCGTTGGATGCGTGGGTTCCGTGCGCCATGGTCATCCTCCCGTCGGCGCGTTCCACGCCGCCCGCAGGTCGGTCACTTCGATCCGCTCGTGCGCCGTGCGCGGGCCGACCACGCCCAGGCGACGCGCCTCGGTCACGGTCCCGATCACCGCGTGCGGGATGCCCGCCAGCGCGGCGGTCGTCGCCGCCACCTGCGCAGGCTCCACCTCCAGAAGGTAGCGGTGCGGGTCCTCGGCGAACGCGCGGCACTCGTCCGGCACGTCCGCGCCCGCGGCCACCGGCACCTGCGCCAGGTCGATCTCGGCGCCAAGGTCGCCCGCGATGCACATCTCGGCGACCGCCGGCAGCAGGCCGCCTTCGCTCAGGTCGTGCGCGCTGCGCACCGCGCCGCGCGCGATGCATGCCGCCACGGCCACCGCGGTGCGCGCGCCGCGCGCCGGGTCCACCGCGGGAAGCGCCGCGTCGGCATGGCTGCACGCGCCCAGCTGCATGCGGTGGCTGCCGCCCATGCGCGCGCCCGTCGGGCCCACCAGCACCAGCACGTTGCCGGCCGCCTTCAGGTCCATCGTGCATGCGCGCTGCGCGTCCGGCACGATGCCGAAGCCCGAGATGAGCAGCGTCGGCGGGATCATGATCGTCCGCCCATCCTGCGTGCGGAACTGGTTCTTCAGGCTGTCCTTGCCGCTGATGAACGGCGTGCGGTACGCGTGCGCGCCGTCGTAGCACGCCTCGGCCGCGCGCACCAGCGCGCCCATGTTGCGCGGCTCGTCGCAGGACGGCCAGCAGAAGTTGTCCAGGATGGCGATGCGCGCCGGATCCGCGCCCACGCACACCAGGTTGCGCACGCACTCGTCGATCGCGGCCAGCGTCATCGCGTACGGGTCCGCGCTCCAGCCGGTCGCCAGGCCGTTCCCGATCGCCAGCGCACGCGCCGAGCCCGGCACCGGGTGCACCACGGCGCCGTCCGACGGCCCGCCGTCGCCCACGCCCACCAGGGGCTTCACCACGCTGCCGCCCTGCACCTCATGGTCGTACTGGCGGATGATCCACGCCTTGCTGGCCAGGTTGGGGTGCGCCAGCAGTGCGCACGCCGTGTCCACCAGCCGCGGTCCGACGCCGCGCCCATCGCCCGCCGCGGGCACGTGCGAAGCGCTCCACGCGGCGTCCCACACCGCCTCGCGCGTGGGCATCGGCACGCCCTCGTGCAGGAAGTGCGTGTCCAGCGCGCCCACCTCGGTGCCGTGCCAGAACAGGCGGATCATGCCGTCCGCGGTGCCGAACTCGCCAAGTTCGCAGGCCTCGACGCCGTATGCCTCGCACACCGCGCGCAGTCGCGCCACCTTGGCAGGCGGCACCGAGAGCACCATGCGCTCCTGCGCCTCGCTGATCCAGATCTCGGTGGGGCTCAGGCCGTCGTACTTCACGGGCGCGTGCTCCAGGTGCACCGTCGCGCCCACGTCCTTCGCCATCTCGCCGACCGCGCTGCTGAAGCCGCCGGCCCCGCAGTCGGTGAGGCCGCTGTAGAGCGGGCCGTCCGCCTGGTCGCGCGCGGCCAGCATCGCGTCAAGCATCTTCTTCTCGGTGATCGCGTTGCCGATCTGCACCGCGTGGCTGAACTCGGTGGAGTGGCCGTGCTCCACCTCGGCGCTGGAGAACGTCGCGCCATGGATGCCGTCGCGGCCCGTGCGGCCGCCGATCGCCACGATCCGGTCGCCGCGGCGCGCGCCGCCCTTCACCATGCTGCGCGGCATCGTGCCGATCACGCCGCAGTAGACCAGCGGGTTGCCCACGTACCGCGGGTCGAACCACACCGCGCCGTTCAGCGTGGGGATGCCCATGCGGTTGCCGTAATCGCGCACGCCAGCCACCACCTGGCCCAGGATGCGCCGCGGCGGCAGGCAGCCTGCCGGCACGTCCGCCATGTCCAGCGGCGCCACGCAGAAGACGTCGGTCGCCGCGATCGGCTTGGCGCCCAGGCCGGTGCCCATGATGTCACGGATGCAGCCGCCGATGCCGGTGGCCGCGCCGCCGTAGGGCTCGATCGCGCTGGGGCGGTTGTGCGTCTCGCACTTGAAGCACACGGCGTGCGACTCGTCGAACGCGATCACGCCGCTGTTGTCGACGAACACCGAGAGGCACCAGTCGATGCGGTCGGCGCGCTTCTCGTCGATCAGCTCGAACGTGGCGGCGGCCACCGTGCTCTTGAGCAGGTTGCGGATGGTCACGCTGCCGTCCGCGCCCGCGGCGTGGCCCGGCCGGCCCGCGGCGCCGGCGCCCACCAGCGACTTCTGCCCCGGCGCCAGGTCCGCCTCGCGGTAGCGCACGGTGCTCTTCAGCGTCTTGTGGACGCAGTGCTCGCTCCACGTCTGCGCCAGCGTCTCCAGCTCGATCTCGCGCGGTTCGCGGCCCAGGCGGCGGTATTCGGCCTGGAGCGCGCGCATCTCGTCCAGCGAGAGGAACAGGTGCGCGTCGCGGCTCAGGCGCTCCAGCTCGGCGTCGCCCAGCGTCGTCAGCGGCACCTCGACCACGCGCAGGTCGTAGCGGCGGCCGGTCGGGAAGCGATCGGGGTGCCATGCGCCGTCGTGGATGCCCTGGATCACCGGGTTCGCCAGCGCGCGCTCGGCCAGCGCGCGCGCCACGTCCGGCCCGACGCCGGCCAGGTCGAAGCGGTCGCCGGTGCGCACGCGCACCTCGGTGCCGAACATCGCCTTCACGGCCAGCTCGACGCTCTCGGCCGCCGGGTCGGTCACGCCGGGCAGCGGGTGCACCTCGACGGTCGCGCCGCCGCGCGCGGCGGGGCGCGCGCCGGGCGCGGTCACCTCGGCCACCTGCGTCACGGGGTCGGCCAGCAGGCTGTCGGCGATCGCCTGCACCTGCGCGGCGGTCACGTCGCCCTCCACGAGGTAGACGGCAGCGTGCTCGGCGCGTTCGGGGCGGGGCAGACCGACGGACTCGGCCTGGCGCAGGACGCGCTCCCCGCGCGGGTCGCGCATGCCGTGCTTCGGGCGGACTTCGACGCGGTGGACGGCGGTCATGGACGCCGCATGATAGGTGACGCGCCACCGCCCACCCGTGCCCGGCTACCCATGGATTCCCGTCGAAATCGGCCGTCCCGGCGGTCAGAACATCAGCTGCAGCTGCGTCCGGAAGACGAACTCGCCCGCGTTCGAGGGCCGCCAGCCTGCCTCCATGTCGGCGAACCACGGGTGGAAGTCGGTCAGCGCCACGCCCATGTCGGTCGTCCACTTCACGTCCTGGCCGTCCAGGTACCAGTTGACGCCGGCCGTCAGCAGGTTCATCGGGCTGGGGTTCTCCAGCCGGGGCACGTTGTTCGCCGCCAGCGTCCCGTTGTCCACGCCGCCGATGTAGGCGAACTCGTACCGGCCGAACAGCTCGACCTTCGGCATCAGGTACACGGCGCCCTGGAACTGGGCAGCGACGATCGAGATGTCGCCCAGGTTGAAGGTGCTGTTGACGTTGGAGCCGTACTGCGTGATCACGCCGCCGGCCGACGAGACGTAGTTGTAGAACACGGACCCGTAGAGCGACGCCCCGCCGAAGTTGACTTGGCCGTCGATCGTCGCGGCGAACCACTGGTTGAGCGGATCGTCCTGGTTCGGCGAGGCGGTGTTGCTCTGGTACGCCGACGACTCCTGCCAGTGCAGGCCCAGGCCGAAGAGCATCGCCAGCGGCTCGCCGGCGGGGCTGGTCTGGCTGCGGAACTGGTTCCACGATCCCATCGGCTTCCACTCCAGCCGGCTGGTCAGGCTGAGCTGGGTGTTCTGCTCCCACCACGGGGCGTTCTGCCCGCCGTAGGAACCCGTGGGATAGAGCTTGTAGAAGCTGCCGTTCGAATAGACGGCGTAGGCATCGCCCATCAGCTGGTCGAGCTCGCCGTTGTTCACGCTGAAGCGGCCACGGAACTCCTCGTTGCCGTACTCCAGCTCCAGGCCCTGCGTGTAGCCCAGTGCGTAGTGGTAGTCCACCACCGATCGCGAAGCCGACATCTGGTACTGCTCGAGCGTCAGGAATCCGCGCGAGAATGGCGTGCGGTACTGGCCCGCGCGCATCGACCAGTTGTCGTCCAGGTTGATGCGGGCCCAGGCGTCAAGGAGCTCGAATCCCGAGAAGTCGACGTTGCCGGGGACGGCGCTCGCGCCCTTCTGGAAGTCGGTGGCCACCTGCTGGTAGAAGCGCGCCTTCACCATGTAGGTGAAGTCACGGCTGAAGACATGGCCGTTCGCCCAGAGCTGGACGTTGGGCATGTCGAACGCGTAGCGGTCGGCAAGGCGATCGCCCACGAGCGTGTTGCTCGCGTTGGCACCAGGCGCGACGAAGTTACCGGGCTGGATGTGGCTCCAGATGAACCGGGCCTGCATGAAGCCGCCAAGCTCCATCCGGAAGCGGCCATCGTTGCTGGCCATGAAGAAGCCGTCGTTCCAGCCGGCCATCACGCCACCGTCCTGGAGCGAGGCGCGCTGCTGGCTGTCGGCCAGGACGTCGTGCACGATCTCGCGGATCTGCGACGCGCGCTGCTCGCCCAGCCACTCCTCGCCCTGGGCCCGGTTCAGATCCGTGACCTTCTGCTCCAGTTCGCGATTGCGGTCCTCGAGCGTCTCGAGGCGCTTCAGCAGCTCGTCCACCGAGGGCGCGGGACGCGCCAGCACGTCGCCCTGGACTGCGGGTGCAGCGGACCCCGTGGGCTCCGGCACCGACTGCGCGTTCGCCGCTCCGCCCACCCACGCCGCAGCGAAGGCGCCGAGGACGGCGCCCTTCGTGGCGAAGGACGGATGGGGGCGCGCGTTGGCGTCCATGGGGGAATCGTACAGGTGTCTGATCGGCTTCCGCGGCCGCATCACTGCAGCGGAAGGCCTGCCCGGGGCGTTCAGAACGCCAGTTGCAGCTGCAGGACCATCGAAGCGACGTTGCTGGGACGGTCGGCGTCCAGCAGGCCCATGCCGGGCAGGTACAGCGCGTAGAAGCTGGCTTGGTCGTCGCCGCCCGCGATCATGGCCATCGCCGTCAGCTTGAGGTTGTCCCGGTGCAGGTACCAATGGTCCGGCGGAGCGGCCGGATCCGGCGCGAGCACCGCGGCCGCGATGGCGGCAGCATGGGGCACGGCGGCAGGCTACCGACGCGCAAAAACACGTCGGACCCGGCCAAGGCCGGGTCCGACGGAAGATTCGACTCTCGTATCGCTGTCCTGATCCGGGGATCAGAACATCAGCTGCAGCTGGGCGACGAGCGAGAAGTTGTTGTTGGTGTCCGCGAGGCCGATGCCGCCCTCGTAGCCACGCAGCGAGTCGCCGATCGCGCCGCCGCCGCACGGGATGATGCCCATGACGGTCATCTTCATGTTGTTGCCGGCGAAGTACCAGTTGGCACCCGTCTGCACGAAGAAGTGCGAATCAGCCGTGCTGTTGTACGCCAGGGCCGCGAAGCCTTCGAGCTCGTTCGTGAAGAAGTAGCCGCCCTGGATGTTGAAGCCGCAGTTGGCCTGGTCCGACGTCCACGCGTCCATCCACACGAACTGGCCGATCAGGTTGGCGCCGCCGAAGTTCATGCGGACGTCAGCCGTGATGCCGAACGGGTTGATGCCGTAGAAGTTGGCAGCGGGGTCCGTCGCAGCGTTGTTGTTGATCGCGCGGCCGTTCTGCCACGTGACTGCGAGGCCGGCAACGGCCGAGAAGCCGCTGTCCTTCATGCTGCTCTCGTTCTCGAACGACGACCACTTGCCAGCGAACAGGAAGTCCGCGCGGGCAGCCAGGGCGATGCCCTGGTTGTCGAGCGAGTTCCACTGGTTGATGTCGGCGCCGTTGCCGTGCTGGACGATGTTGAACCAGCCGCCGCTGACCTTGAAGTTGTCGCCGAGCATGGCTTCGGCGGAGATGCCGACGCCCTGACCCGCGCTGAACATGTAGTCGAAGATGGAGTAGTCACCCATCTGCGTGTTGCCGGCGTTGAAGAGCTGGCTCTCCGCCGTGAACATCACGTTCTGCTGGCCGACCTTGACGTTGAACTTGTCGCCGAAGTTCTTCTGAACGTAGGCGTAGAACAGCTGCACGCCACCGTCGGTGACGTACGGGTCGGACTGCGAGTCGAGGCCGAAGCCGACGACGTACTTCCAGTCCTTGAAGGCGCTGCCCGAGAAGAACACCTGGGTGCGACGGTTCTCGAAGCCCCACTGGTTGTTGTCGGTGCCGCCACCGGGGTTGTCGGACGGCGACTTGCCGTAGCCGTTGTTCCACACGAAGCGGACCTGCTCAAGGGCGTTGATCTTGAGGTTCCAGTCGCCGCTCGCGATGAAGAAGCCGCCGTTGTAGCCCGAGGCGCCGTTGGAGGCAGCCTGGAAGCTCGAACGGGTGCTGCTGTCGGCCAGGACGTCCTGGACGACGCCGCGGATCGACTCCGCGCGCTGCTCGGTGAGCCACTGCTCACCGCCCTGCTGGGCCTTCAGGGCCGCGATCTCGGCCTTGAGCTCATTGATCTGGGCGGCGGTGTCGTTGTTCGCCTCGGTGGCGCCGAAGCTCACGCTCGTGAGCGTGAGGGTCGAGCCCGCGAGGAGCCCAACAAACTTGGTCAGACTCATGTGCGTTCGCTCCTTGTTTCGGGCCGGGGCTCTGACGTTCAACCACCGTCCCAGTGCTAGTACCCACCGTGAGGTGCCGTTGCCTCCAAGGCAGGGCGGGTGGGATTCAACCCCTATCGGCCAAACCTGGCCGCGAGGATGAAGGTCAGATGATAGCGCGATCCCGTCGACCGTGTGGGCATGCGGCAGATTGCGCCTGATCGCTTGGATTATGTGCACAGATCAAGTCCGCAACCCCCTGCACGGCAAGGCGTTATGGCGCCATGCGTGCAAGCGGGTTCAGAACAGGATCTGAAGCTGCGCGCGGAGAACCAGCTCCCCCGCGCCGGCGCCCGTCTGGGAAGCCCGCCAGTTCGTACCCGAGATGCTGTCCCCGTACAGGCCGTTCGAGAACAGCACGGGCTCGAAGGCCCAGCCGCCATCGACCGTGAGCTTCAGGTCGTTCTTGTCGATGTACCAGTTCGCGCCGAGCGTCACGATGTTGAGGTTCTGGGTGAGCAGGGCCCCGGCCACGGAGCCGAAGCTGCTGTTGCCGGACACCACCCACAGGCCCTCGTAGCGGCCGATCAGTTCCACTTCCTCGGTGACGAACAGGCCGCCCTGCACCACCATGCCGTAGGACAGCACGTTCGAAAGGCCCCGCGCAGCGCCCTCGGAGCCGGTCGCCGTGGTCCAGTTGCCCAGGAAAGCGGCCCACGCGCTCCAACCGTCGCCGCGCAGGTTGCCGTCGATCGTGTACGAGAGCAGCGCGTTCTGCGCGAAGACGCCGTCGGCCAGGAGACCCGTCGAAGGCGATTGGCGAGACGGGGGCGGATTGCCCCCCGCGCGCTGCCAGTTCAGGCCGCCGCCGATCATCGCGGCGAACGGGCTGCCCACCCAGCCCTGCATGTCCTTCATCTGCCCCCACTGGCCCGCGAGCAGCCAGTCGGCGCGCGCGCTGAGGGCCCACTGGGTCGGGTTGCCGGTGCGCTGCAGCACGGCGACGTTCTTCATGCCGCCGCCGTCGTTGTAGCTGGCCGAAAGCCGGACCTTCGAGCTCTCCCAGCCGAGCAGCACGCCCTGGATGAAGTCCTGCGAGAAGTAGCCGTTCACGAGCGAGCGGGCGATGAACTGCTGCGTGCGGCTGGACGTGATCTCCTCGTAGTTGAACAGCGACTTCCACTGCCCCACGCGCGTGTAGAAGCCGTCGCCGAAGGCCTTCTGCACGAAGGCGTCGTCCAGGGCGACGTTGCGGTTCACCGCGCCCGCGTCGCGGTTGAACGAGAACTGCATGCGGTACGTCCAGCTCGGGTCGAAGACGTGCCCGAAGAAGTTCAGGCGCATGCGGCGCAGCTCGAATCCGTACTCGTTCTGCACCTGGCCCCGCACCGGGGGCGTGATCCCGGCCGTGGGCAGGTGGTTGAAGGCGAAGCGGATCTGCATCTGCCCTTCGATGTTCAGGCGGAAGTTGCCGTCGGCGCTCGCGATGAAGAAGTTGCCGTCGAACCCCGAGGTGGCGCCCGAGGCCTGCAGCGACGCGCGCGTCTGCGAGTCGGCCATCACGTCGGCCACGATCCCGCGGATCTGCGATGCGCGCTGCTCGCTGAGCCATTGCTCGCCGGTCTGCGTCTCGAGCTGCGTGATGCGTTCGGCCTGCGCCGCGTTCTGCTGGCGCAGCGCGTCGATGTCCTTCTGCATCCGCTCGAAGCGGCGCTCGACCGTGTCGTCGGATGCGGGAGGGGCGGCCGGCGGCGCCGCCTGCACGGCCTGCGACTGCGCCAAAGCCGCGGCGATCAGAACAGCAACTGCAGCTGGCATCGGATGACCACCTCCCCCGTTCCCTTGCCGGTCTGGCTGCCCCGCCAGCTGGAGCCCGTGATGCCAAGGCCGTAAAGGCCCTGGGTGAACCGGACGGGATTCATCGCCCAGCCGCCGTCCAGCGTGAGCTTCAGCGCGTTCTGGTTGAAGTACCAGTTGGCGCCCAGCGTGACGATGTTGAGCGATTGCGCGACCAGCGGGTTCGCCTGGGTGGGGTTCTGGTTGTCCGAGACCACCCACAGGCCCTCGTAGCGGGCGATCAGCTCCAGCTGGTTGCTGAGGAACACGCCGCCCTGCACCACGGTCCCGTACGACACGGCGTCCTCGACGCCCTGCGCCCGCGCGACCGCGCCGCCGTCATAGGTCCAGTTGCCCAGGAACGCGGCCCACGCGCTCCACCCGTTGCCGCGCAGGTTCGCGTCGGCGGTGTACGAGAGGTTCGAAACCTGCGTGTTCGCCGTGCCGGAGCCCACCTGGTTCGGCAGGTTGCCGTTGCCGACCGTGATGCGCCCCGCTGGCGGGTTGCCGCCGGCACGCTGCCAGTTGACGCCGACGCCGACGGCGGCCGCGAACGGGCTGCCGACCCACCCCTGCATGTCGCGGAGCTGCCCCCAGGCGCCGGCGAACTTCAGGTCCGCGCGGCCGGTGAAGGCCCACTCGGTCGGATTGCCGGTGCCAAGCACCGAACCGATGTTCCGGTTCCCTGCGCCGTCGTTGTACGAGCCGAACACCCTGAAACGCTCCTGCTCGTAGCCCAGCAGCACGCCCTGCACCCAGGACGGGTCGTAGTAGAGGTCCACCAGCGACCGATCCGCGAACTGCTGCATCCGGCTACCGACCACGCGTTCGTAGTTGAACAGGTTCATCCACTGGCCGACACGCACGAAGAAGCCGTCGCCGAGCGCCTTCTGCACGAACACGTCCTCGAAGGCGAGGGGCCTGCCGCTGTTCTCGCCGTCGCGCTCGTACGCCCACTGGATGCGGTACGTCCAGCTTGGATCGAAGACGTGGCCGAAGAAATTCATCTTCACGCGGCGCAGCTCGAAGCCGTACTCGTTCTCGACCTGCGAACGGTCGCGGCCGCCGGAGGTCGTCAGCGAGGAGTTCGGCACGTTGTTGAAGGCGTAGCGGATCTGGAGCTGGCCTTCGATGTTCAGCCGGAAGTTGCCGTCCGCGCTGGCGATGAAGAAGGTGCGGTCGTAGCCGGCGGTGGCGTCGGCGGCCTGCAGCGAGGCGCGCGTCGCCGAGTCGGAGAGCACGTCGCCGACGATGCCGCGGATCTGCGCGACGCGCTGCTCGGAGAGCCACTTGTCGCCGTTCTGCGCGCGCAGGTCGGTGATCTCCTGGGCCTGCTCGGCGTTCTGCTGCCGCAGCGCCTCGATGTCCTGCTGCATGCGCTGCAGGCGGTCGGCCAGGTCGGGGAGAGCGGCGGCGGCCGGCGGCGCGGGCTGGCCGGCCGTGGGCGGGGCCTGCATGGCATGCAGCCACGGCGCGACGAACGCGCACGCGACGGCGGCGGGGATGCGGGCATTGGCCCCACGCATGCCCGCAGGCTACCGCACGCCGGGATCAGAAGAGCAACTGAAGCTGGCAGCGGACGACGACCTCGCCGACGCCCTTCCCGGTAGAGCTGGCGCGCCAGTCGGCTCCGCCGACCGACTGACCGTAGAGGCCTTGGCCGAATCGGACGGGGTTCATCGCCCAGCCGCCGTCCAGCGTGAGCTTCACGGCATTCTGGTTGAAATACCAGTTGGCACCGAGCGTGACGATGTTGAGCGACTGCGAGACCAGCGGGTTCGCGATCGTCGGGTTGTCGTTGTCGGACACGACCCACAGGCCCTCGTAGCGAGCGATGAGCTCGACGGCGTTCGTGAGGAACACGCCGCCCTGGGCGACCACGCCGTAGGAATTCGCGCCCTCAGCGCCGACGGATCGCGCGACGGCGCCACCGTCGTACACGCTGTTGCCGAGAAAGGAGGCCCAGGCGCTCCAGCCGTCGCCGCGGACGTTGGCATCCGCCGTGTACGTCACCAGCGACACCTGGTCGTTCACGGTGCCGGTGCCCGCGCGGTTCGGCAGGTTGCCGTTGCCGACGGTCACGCGTCCGGGCGGGGGATTGCCGCCGGCACGCTGGACGTTGGCGGCCGCGCCAAGCATCACGGCGAAGTCGCTGCCGCGCCACCCCTGCATGTCCCTGAACTGGCCCCACGCGCCGGCCAGCTTCCACTCCGCACGTCCGGTGAATGCCCACTGGGTGGCGTTTCCGGTGGCGGAGACCACCCCGATGTTCCGGTTCGCGCCGCCGTCGATGTACGCGCCGTACAGCCGCACCTGCTCCCCTTCCCAGCCCAGCATGGCCCCTTGGACGAACTGCGTGCTGAAGTACTGGTTCACCAGCGAGCGCTCGACGAACTGCTGGGTGCGGCTGGAGGCGATCTCCTCGTAGTTCAGGAAGTTCTTCCACTGTCCGGTCCGCACGTACCAGCCGCCCCCCAGGGCCTTCTGCAGGAACGCGTCCTCGAACGCGAGGGGCCGGCCGCTGTTCTCGCCGTCGCGCTCGTACGCCCACTGGATGCGGTACGTCCAGCTGGGGTCGAACACGTGCCCGAAGAAGTTCATGCGGATACGGCGCAGCTCGAACCCGTACTCGTTGCGCAGGTTGGTGCGATTCCTGCTGGCAGGCGGCAACGCATTGGCCGGAACCGTGTTGAAGGCGAAGCGGGCCTGCATCTGGCCTTCGATGACGAGGCGGAAATTGCCGTCGGCGCTCGCGATGAAGAAGTTGCGGTCGTAGCCTGCGGTGGCATCGGCGGACTGGAACGCGCTGCGAGATGCGGAGTCGGAGAGCACGTCCGCGACGATCCCGCGGATCTGCGTCGCGCGCTGCTCGGTCAGCCACTTGTCGCCCTGCTGCTCCTTCAGGTCCCTGATCTCGCCGGCCTGGCGCTCGTTGGCCGCCTTCAGCTCGTCGATCTGCTGCTGCATCCGCTGCATCGCCGCGTCGTCGGCGGCATGCGCGGCGGTGGCCAGCAGGACGGCCGGGGCCGCTGCACGGAGAACCAGGGGAAGGTTCATGTTCGGTTGCTCCTTGGGCGTTCCTGAACGCACTGCCAATGGCAGGGCGAACGGAGAAGATGCGCGATTTCAGGCTGAAAAGCCCGCGATCGCGGGAGCGCTGAACCAATCCTGAACCGAATCCTTGCGTTGCCTTTCCGTTGCACGGCCGTTCCGGCGCGCAGGGTGCGCGGGTCGGCCCGGGCGATCAGGCCAGGTGGTCGATCGCGTCGCGGACGTGGGCGACGGGCACGACCTCGGCGCCGCCGGCCGCCGTGCGGGCGGCAGCGGCCTGTGCGGCGGGCACCAGGAGCAGGCGGGCCCCCCGTCGCACCGCGGTCTGCACGCGCTGGTCCAGCTGGCGGACGGTGCGCACGTCGCCGGAAAGGGCCAGTTCGCCCAGCGCCACGGTGGCGGCCCCGGCTCCGCGCTCGTGGAACGCGCCGGCGATGGCCAAGGCGACCGCGAGGTCGGCCGCCGGCTCGGTGATGCGCAGGCCGCCCAGTGCGGATGCGTAGACATCCTGGTCGCCCAGGCGCAGGCCGCCGTGCTTCTCGAGCACCGCGATCAGCATGGCCAGGCGTGCGGCGTCCAGCCCGCTGGCGCGGCGCTTGGCCGCACCCAGGAAGCCGGTGGCGGTCAGCGCCTGGACCTCGGCAAGCAGGACGCGGGTGCCGCACTGCACCGGCGCGAAGACGCTGCCCGGCCGGCGCTGGGCGGCCGCGCCGGCGCCCGCGGGCACCACGTCGGGCGCGAGCGTGGCTTCCTCGACCTCTGCCAGCCCGGCGCCGGTCATCTCGAAGAGGCCGACCTCCGCCGTGCTGCCGAAGCGGTTCTTCATGCCGCGCACGACGCGGTACGCGTGGTGGCGGTCGCCCTCGAAGGCGAGCACGACGTCGACCAGGTGCTCGAGCAGCTTGGGCCCGGCCAGGTCGCCTTCCTTCGTGACGTGGCCGACGATCGCGACGGCGATGCCGGACGTCTTGGCCAGCGCGACCAGGTCCAGGCACGTGCGCCGCAGCTGCGTGACGCTGCCGGGCACGGCGTCGACGTCGCCTCGGTAGGCCAGCTGGATCGAGTCGACGACCAGCAGCTGCGGCTTCAGGCGCCGCGTCTCCTCGGCGATCACGGCGACGTTGGCCTCGGACAGCAGCAGCAGGTTGCCGCCGCGTGCCGCGGCTCCCGCGCCGTCCAGGCGGTCGGCGCGCATCTTGACCTGCGCCGCGCTCTCCTCGCTGCTGGCGTAGAGCACGCGGCCGCCGCGGTCGGCCAGTCGCGCCGCGCTCTGCAGCAGGAGCGTGCTCTTGCCGATGCCCGGGTCACCGCCGATCAGGACCACGGCGCCCGGCACGAACCCGCCGCCCAGGACGCGGTCCAGCTCGGGGATCCCGGTGGGGATGCGCGGGACGTCCAGCGGCTTGACGTCGGCCAGCGCCACGGCGCGCCGCGGGGCACCGTCGGTGCGCGCGCCGACGTCCAGCGCGCCGGGCGGGAGCGCGGCGTCGGCCAGGGCGGGCGCCTCGCTGAAGCGCTCCAGGGCGTCCCATGCGCCGCAGTCCGGGCACTTGCCCATCCACTTGGGCTGCGTGTTGCCGCATTCGCGGCAGAGGAAGGTGGTGCGCGTCTTTGCCACGCTTCGCAGGCTAGCCGGGCCCGGTGACGGATCTGCTTCACCGCGCGGAAAGGCCGTGCGCGGCCGGAAGCCCGTATCCTGCCCCACATGCACGCACTGCGCGGCGCCTGGAACCTCTTCCTGCTGGGATGCAAGACGCGCTTCCGCCTGGGCGGGCGCTACTGGTCGTGGCGCATGGAGACGGCGTTCGGCGCGGACCGCGCCAAGTGGCCGTCGGCCGCGGCGCGGCGGCGCGCGGCGCTCGAGTACGGAGCGTGGGTCGGCCAGATGCGCCGCCTGGCGCGCGAGCGGCAGTAGCCGCAACGCCGCGGCCAAACGGTCAGAACATCAGCTGCAGCTGCACGACCAGCGAGACGTTGTTCGCAAAGCTCCCCAGGCCAAGCCCCTCGACGAGGGGGCTGAACGACTGGTTGATCGGCACGATCACGTAGCCGGTCGCCTTGAGCCCGTCGCCCGAGAGGTACCAGTTCGCACCGGCCTGCAACAGGTAGGACGGCTCGCCCGCCCCCACGTAGGTGAACGAGCCGAACGCCTCGACCGTGTCGGCGAGGTACGCGCCGCCCTGGAGCGCAGCGCCGTACGAGTCGTCGCCGAACGTTTCGCCGATGAAGAACTGCCCCACCAGGTTCGCGCCGCCGAAGTCGGCGCGAAGATCCACGGTCAGCGCCTCGACGTTGGCTCCGTAGACGCCCGTCGAGAGGTTGATGGCGCGGCCGTTCTCCCACAGCACGCCGACGCCGGCCACCAGGCCGAACTGGTTGCCACGCGCGCTGCTCTCGCGGGCGAACTGGTCCCACGTGCCGGCGATCTTCCACTCGCCGCGCGCGGCGAGGGCCACGCTCTGGTTCTCGTCGGAATCCCACGAAGACTGCTGGACGCTGGCGAACACGTTGTAGAGGCCGATCTTCGCGCGGAACGCATCGGTCTCGCGCTGCAGCATCGCGCCGGTCGCCTGCCCCACGCCGAACGTGTACTCGAAGGGCGAGTAGTCGCCCATCTGCGCGTAGCCGGCGTTGAACAGCTGGCTCTCGACGGTCCAGGGGACGTTCATCTGGCCGACCACCAGCGAGAGGCCGTTGCCGAACGACTTCGAGACGTTCGCGTAGAGCAGGCGCAGCTCGTCGGCCGCGGGCACGTAGGGATCGAACTGCGAGTCGTAGGCGAAGCCCACCAGGTAGGTCCAGCTGGGATCGACGGCGGTGCCGCTCAGGAATGCCTGCGTGCGGCGGTTCTCGAAGCCCCACTGGTTGTCCGCGGCGCCGCTGCCGGGCACCGAGGCGGTGCCGGCGTAGCCGTTGTTCCACACGAAGCGCACCTGCTCCAGCGCATTGACGCGCAGCGTGAAGGCGCCGTCCCGGACGAAGAAGCCGCGGTCGTAGCCGGCGGCGCCCGACGTCGCCTGGAACGAGGTGCGCGCGCCGCTGTCGGCCAGGACATCGGCCACGGTCGCGCGTACCTGCTCGGCGCGCTGCGCATCCAGCCATTCGTCGGACTGCCGGGCCTTCAGGCCCGCGATCTCGGCCCGGAGGGCGTCCAGTTCCTGCTGGGCTGTGGGGGCGGCGTCCTGCGCGAACGCCGCGGGGGCGGCGGAAAGCACAAGGATCACGGACGCGATGTGGGCGATCGTCACGGGCGACTCCGGGGGGATGGTGCGAGGCGGCGGGCGGATCAGGCCGGGCTGAAGCGGCTGCCGATCAGGGCGATCTTCGCGTTCGGGTTCTGCTGCGTGGGCAGCTTGGGGCCCACGAAGTAGACGATCGCGAACGTCACCATGCTGCCGACCCACATGTAGGCGCCGGCGCCGAAGTACGTGAAGACAGCGGTGCACAGGAGCAGCAGCAGCGCGGTCGGGATCATGCCTTCCCACGCCAGGCGCATCAGCTGGTCGAAGCGGAAGCGCGGCAGCGTCCAGCGAAGCGCGATCGTCAGGCTGAGGACCAGGAAGGTCTTGCCGGCCATCACGCCGATCTGCGCCAGCACCAGCGGCAGGCCGCCTTGTGCGGGCAGGTCCTGGCCGATGAAAGCGCCCAGCGGGTTGACGCTCCAGCCGCCCAGGAAGAGCACGACGAACAGCGCCGAGCCGGCGATCATGTTGAAGTACTCGGCCAGGAAGAACAGCGCGAAGCGCATGCTGGAGTATTCGGTGTGGTAGCCGCCGACCAGCTCGCTCTCGCACTCGGCGAGGTCGAAGGGCAGGCGGTTGGTCTCGGCCAGCATGCACACGAAGAACAGGACGGCCGCGATCGGCTGCTGGAGGAGGAACCACACGCCGGCCTGCTGCGCGGCCACGATCTGGCTGGGAACGAACGAGCCGGCCAGCAGCACCACGCACAGCAGGCTGACGCCCATCGGGATCTCGTAGCTGATGATCTGTGCGGCCGCGCGCAGGCCGCCCAGGAACGCGAACTTGTTGTTCGAAGCCCAGCTGCCCAGCGCCACGCCGTACACCGAGAGGCTGGCGACGGCCAGCATGTAGACGATGCCGATGTTGACGTCGGCGCCGACGATCTTGACCGTGCCGGTCAGGCCGAGGAACGGGATCGTGGAGAGGTCCAGCGTGCCGGCCCAGGGGATGACCACGAAGCCGATGAGCGACGGGATCGCCAGGAAGGCCGGGGCGAGCATGAACATCGCCTTGTCGACGTGCTTCGGCGTGTAGTCCTCCTTGAGGAAGAACTTCAGGCCGTCGGCCAGCGGCTGCAGCAGGCCGAATGGGCCGACGCGGTTCGGGCCGACACGATCCTGCATCCAGGCCGAGAGGCGGCGCTCAAGCCAGATGGCGTAGGCGCAGCAGCCCAGGATGACGTGGAGCGCGGTGAAGACCACGATCACGCTGGCGATGAGCTGCGCCAGGGAGGAGCCGCTCGGGAACCAGGCCGGCAGATAGTCGGTCAGCGTCTGCATGGGGATTGGGGAGTATAGGAGGCTGCCGGGATCAGTTCCCGGCCCCGGCCAGCGCGGGTTCGGCGCGCTTGCGGGCCAGCGCCGGGAAGTAGTCCTGGACGGCGAAGACCTGCCAGTTTCCGCCCCGCAGCGCCTGGATCGCCTGCACCGCGGCCCGGGCGCCGGCGATGGTGGTGATGATCGGCACGTTGGCGCGGACGGCCTGGGCGCGGATGCGGCCCTCGTCCGTGCTGCCGCCCTTCTTGGTGGGCGTGTTGATGACCAGCTGGACCTCGCCGTTGGCCATCAGGTCCAGGACGTTGGGGCGCTGGCCAGTGGCGATCTTCGGCACCAGCGTGCACTGCACGCTGAACTGCTGCAGCGCGCGGTGGGTGCCTTCGCTGCACAGCACCTCGAAGCCCATGCTGGCCAGGCTGCGCGCCACCTCGACGGCCTGCTGCTTGTCGCCCTCGCGGACGCTGAGGTAGACGTTGCCCTTGGTGGGCAGGTGCACGCCGGCGGCCATCTGCGCCTTGGCGAACGCCACGGGCAGGCTGCGGTCGGCGCCCATCACCTCGCCGGTGGAGCGCATCTCGGGGCCCAGCACGACGTCGACGCCGGGGAACTTGGTGAACGGGAAGACGCTTTCCTTCACGGCGTAGAAGCCGGTGTCGGGCACTTCCTTCGTGCCCAGCTCGGCCAGCGAAGCGCCCATCATGACCTTCGCGGCGATGTTGGCCCAGGGGATGCCCTTCGCCTTGCTGACGAACGGCGCCGTGCGCGAGGCACGCGGGTTGACCTCGAGGATGTAGACGACCTCGTCCTTCACCGCAATCTGCACGTTCATCAGGCCGCGCACGCGCAGGCGCTTCGCCAAGGCACGGGCCTGGTCGCGGATGCGGTTCACGATGCTCGGCGGCAGGCTGTACGGCGGAACCGTGCAGGTGCTGTCGCCCGAGTGGATGCCGGCTTCCTCGATGTGCTCCATCACGCCGCACACGATGGCGCGCGGGTCGTCGCTGCGCTGCGTCACCTGGCGCGATCGGCTGGACTCGTGGGGCTCGAAGTCGCCGACCACGTCGACGTCCACCTCGACCGCGTCCGACAGGAAGCGGTCGATCAGCACCGGCGCGTTCGCGAGGTCGCTGACGTTGACGGCGGTGGTCATGTAGCGGCGCAGCGCGGCCTCGTCGAAGCACGTCTCCATGCCGCGCCCGCCGAGCACGTAGCTGGGGCGCACGAGCACGGGGTAGCCGACGCGCGTGGCCTCGGCGACGGCCTCCTCCAGGCTGCGCGCGATGCCCGAGGGCGGCTGGTTCAGTCCCAGCTCCTCCAGCACCGCCTTGAAGCGGTCACGGTCCTCGGCCAGGTCGATGCTCTCGACGCTGGTGCCGACCAGCGGCACGCCGGCCGCCACCAGGCCGTGCGCCAGGTTCAGCGGCGTCTGCCCGCCGAACTGCACGACGCACCCGACGACGCCGCCGGAGCGATCGGCCTTCTCGATGCCGCCGCCGTTCAGGCGCTCGACGACGTTCAGCACGTCCTCCAGCGTCAGCGGCTCGAAGAACAGCAGGTCGCTGGTGTCGAAGTCCGTGCTGACCGTCTCGGGGTTCGAGTTGATCATCACGCTCTCGAGGCCCATCTCCTCGGCGGCGAAGGCGGCCTGGCAGCAGCAGTAGTCGAACTCGATGCCCTGGCCGATGCGGTTGGGGCCGCCGCCAAGGATCACGACCTTCGGCGTGCCGGTGATGCGGACCTCGTCGTCGGTGACGGGCTTGCCGTTCACCGAGTACGGCTCCTCGTACGTGCTGTAGTAGTAGGGCGTGGCGGCCTCGAACTCGGCGGCGCAGGTGTCGACCAGCTTGTAGACCGGCTCGACGCCCAGCTTCTTGCGCACGGCGCGGACCTGCAGGATCGACTTCGGCGAGATCTCGCCCAGCCAAGCCTTGGCCAGCTGCGCGTCGCTGTAGCCCAGCTTCTTGGCCTCGAACATCAGTTCGCGCGGGCAGGCGTCGGGCGAACGCACCGACAGGATGCGGTCCTCGAACGCCACCAGCTCGGCGAACTGCCGCAGGAACCAGCGGTCGATCTTGGTGACCTGGTAGACGCGGTCGACCGACCAGCCCATGCGCAGCGCGTAGCGAACGAAGTACAGGCGGCCCTGGCTGGGCACGGCCAGCTTGCGCAGCAGCGTGTCCTCGGGGATCGGCCAGTCGGCGCTGGCGGCCTCGGTGGGGCGGGTGACCTTCGTCTCGGTGCCGGTGGCGATGCCCGCGGGCGCGGCGTCGGCCATGCGCTGCCGCAGCCAGCGGTCGTTGTTGTCCAGGCCGAACCCGAAGCGCTTCACCTCCATGCTGCGGACGGCCTTCTGGAAGGCCTCCTTGAAGGTGCGGCCGATGGCCATCGCCTCGCCGACCGACTTCATCTGCGTGGTCAGCGTCTCGTCGGCCTCGGGGAACTTCTCGAACGTCCAGCGCGGCATCTTCACCACGACGTAGTCGATCGATGGCTCGAAGCACGCGCTGGTGTTGCCGGTGATGTCGTTCGTCAGCTCGTCCAGGCTGTAGCCGACGGCCAGCTTCGCGGCGATGCGCGCGATCGGGAAGCCCGTGGCCTTCGACGCCAGCGCGCTGCTGCGCGAGACGCGCGGGTTCATCTCGATCACGACCATCTCGCCGGTGTCGGGGCAGATGCCGAACTGCACGTTGCTGCCGCCGGTCTGCACGCCGACCGCGCGCATGATCGCGAAGGCCGCGTCGCGCATGCGCTGGTATTCCTTGTCGGAAAGCGTCATGATCGGCGCGACCGTGACGCTGTCGCCCGTGTGCACGCCCATCGGGTCGATGTTCTCGATGCCGCAGACGATGATGCAGTTGTCCTTGCGGTCGCGGACGACCTCGAGCTCGTATTCCTTCCAGCCCAGGACGCTCTTGTCGATGAGCACCTGGCCGATCATGCTGGCGGACAGGCCGCGGCGGATGATCTCCTCGTATTCCTCGAGGTTGTAGGCGATGCCGCCGCCGGTGCCGCCCAGCGTGAAGGCCGGGCGGATGATGGCGGGCAGGCCGCATTCCTTCAGGAACTCGCGCGCCTCGTCCATGTTCGTGACGGTGCGGCTGAGCGGCTGCTTCAGGCCCAGGCGCTCGACGATCTGGCGGAACGCCTCGCGGTCCTCGGCGCGGTGGATGACCTCGCGGTCGGCGCCGATCATCTCGACGCCGTGCTTCTGCAGGATGCCCTTGTCCCACAGCGCGCACGCGCAGTTCAGCGCGGTCTGGCCGCCCAGCGTGGGCAGCAGCGCGTCGATCGGCGTGCCCAGCTCCTTCTCCTTGACGATGATCTTCTCGACGGCCTCGGGCGTGATCGGCTCGATGTAGGTGCGGTCGCTGAACGCCGGGTCCGTCATGATCGTGGCCGGGTTCGAGTTCACCAGCACGACGCGGTAGCCCTCCTCGCGGAGCGCCTTGCACGCCTGGGTGCCCGAGTAGTCGAACTCGCATCCCTGGCCGATGACGATGGGGCCGGAGCCGATGATCAGGATGGTCTGGATGTCCGTGCGGCGTGGCATCGTGGGTCTCCCCGCCTGGGGCGGGTCCGGTGCGCGCGTCGGGCCCGGCCGCGGGCAATGCGGCGTGGTCGGGCCAAACTTGCGGCAGGATAGCGAAATCCGCGGGGAAATGCAGCCGTCCGTATGCTCATCCGCCGTGCTGCTGCAGGTCCTTGCCACCGTCGGGATTGCGATCGCCGCGCTGGCGGCGGCGCTCGTGCTGGCGCTGGCGGTGCTGGTGGCCATCGGGTTCGCGGTCCGCGCGCGCAGCGGCGAACGGCTGGCCTGGGACGGCGTGGTCGGCGTCACCGAGGCGGTGGCGCGGCCGCTGGCGCGGTTCATCCATCGGACACGCTGGGACGGGTTCGATGGCTTCCGGACGCCTGCCGGCGGGTTCATCATCGTGGCGAACCACGCCAGCGGGCTGGATCCGCCGCTGATGCAGTTCGCGGTGCAACGCCGCGTGCGCTTCATGATGGCCCGGGAACAGATGCACCCCGCGCTGGACTGGTTCTGGCGGCGGCTGCAGGTGCTGCCGGTCACCTACACGCCCGCCGACGCGGCGATGTTCCGCGAGGCCGTGCGCCACGTGAAGGGCGGTGGCGTGGTGGGCGTGTTCCCCGAGGGCGCGATCGAGCGCCCGGCGTGCGTGCTGGCGCCGTTCGCGGAGGGCACGGGCACGCTGGTCGCGCTGACCAAGGCGCCCGTGGTGCTGCTGTGGATCCACGGCACGCCGACGGTCGGGAACGCGCTGCTCGACCCGCTGGTGCCGCGCGGACGTGCGGTAGTGCGGTACATCGGGACGTACGACTTCGCGGCCGAGGGCCTGCGCGACGCGAAGGCGATCACGGGCCGGCTGCGCGCGGAGCTGGCGAAGGCCAGCGGGTGGCCGATGGCGGCGGATGCGGCGGCAGGCACGACGGCCGGCACGGCGCCCGCGGGCCCGCGCGATGCGCCGCCCGGCGCCTGACGCGGGTCACTTCAGCGCCAGCTCGACCAGGATCTCGGGGGTGGCATCGCCCGGGACGTCGTCGCGGGCCATCACGCGCTCGACCATGTCGCGGGCGCTTGGCTTGGAGTGGCCCAGCTGCACCAGCACCTCGACGGCGTCGTGCGCGGCGGCCATCAGCTTCGATTCGGCCGAGACCGCGCGGCGCGGCGCGGCGCCCGGCTTCGTGCCGGGGGCGGGCCGCGTGCCCAGTTCGCGCACGAATGGGTCGACCTTGCCCTTCAGCTCCACGCAGATCGTCTCGGCGGTGCGCTTGCCGATCTCGGGCAGCGACTGCAGCAGCGCGTGGTCGCGTGCGGCGATCGCCTCGGCCACCTGGTCGAACGGCAGCTGCAGCGCGCGCAGCGCCTTGCGGTTGCCGATCCCCTTCACGGTGGTGAACAGCTCGAAGAACGCACGGTCGGTCGCGGTGCGGAAGCCGATCAGGCGCGGCCAGAAGCTGGAGCCCTGCCCCTGCCCTTCCAGGTAGTGCAGCGTGTGGAAGCGCACGGCCTGGCCGACCTGCGCCGCCAGGGCCATGGTGTCGGCCGCGGGGACCAGCACCTCGTAGGTGAGGTCGCCGCACTGGACGTGCGCGGCGCCGTCTTCGATCGCGACGAGGGTTCCGGTGAGTTGGGTGATCATGGGCGTCCGTGCCGATCCGTATCCTACGGCCCATGCGCCACGCGATGATCATGGCCGGCGGATCTGGCACGCGGCTCTGGCCGATGAGCCGCGAATCGACACCGAAGCAGCTGCTGCCCATCGTCGGCGGCAAGAGCCTGCTGGCGATCGCAGCCGAGCGCATCGAGGGCCTGGTGCCCGCCGGCAACCGCTGGGTATGCGCCGGCGAACGCCATCGCGCGGCGGTGCGGGCCGGCGTCCCGTGGCTGTCGGACGCGCGCTTCCTGGGCGAGCCGGCGGCGCGCGACACCGTGAACGCGGTCGCCTTCGCCGCGGCGGTGCTGGAACGGACCGATCCGGGCGCGACGTTCGCGGTGCTGACGAGCGATCACCTGATCGCGCCACGGGCCGAGTTCGGGCGGGCGATGGAGACCGCCTTCCGGCTGGTCGAGGCGGACCCGTCGCGGCTCGTCACCTTCGCGATCGCGCCGACGTTCGCGGCCACCGGCTACGGCTGGGTCGAGCGTGGCGACGCGATCGCGGGCTTCGAGGGCGCGTTCCGCGTGCGCCGCTTCGTCGAGAAGCCCGACCGCGCGCGCGCCGAGGGCTTCCTGCGCGAAGGCACCTTCGGCTGGAACAGCGGGATGTTCGTGTTCGCCGCGCGAACGGTGCTCGAGGCGCTCGACCGCCATGCGCCGGCCACCGCGGCCGGCGTGCGCGCCATCGCGGCCACGTGGGGCACGCCTGACGCCCAGGAGGCGCTGGACCGCATCTACCCGACGCTGCCGAGGCGGAGCGTGGACCACGCGCTGATGGAGCCGGGGGCCGCCGACCCGTCGCTCGCGGTCTGCACCGTGCCGATGGCCGTGGAGTGGCGCGACGTCGGCAGCTGGACGAGCTACGGCGAGACGCTGCCGGCGGACGCCGGCGGCAACCGAACCAACGCCCGCGCCGTGCACGTTGGAAGCGAGCGCGTCGTGGCGCTGAGCGACGACCCGTCGCACGTGATCGCCACGGTGGGCCTGCAGGACGTGGTCATCGTGCGCACCAAGGACGCGACGCTGGTGGTGCGCGCCGACCTGGCCGAGCGCGTGAAGGAGATCGCCGCCGTCGTGCCGGGGGACGTGCGCTAGGTGCGGTACCTGGCGGTCGACCTCGGCGCCAAGCGCACCGGCCTCGCCGCCGGCGACGACGTCACGCGGCTGGTGCAGCCGGTCGAGGTGCTCCAGGTGCCGCGCGGACCGGCGCTGATGGACGCGCTGGCGAAGGCCGTCGACCGGCACGGGCCGGACGCGATCGTCCTGGGCATGCCGCTGAACATGGACGGTTCCGAGGGCGCGGCGGCGAAGGACGTGCGCGCGTTCGCGGCCGAGCTGGCGGCGCGCACGCGCCTGCCCGTGCACCTGCAGGACGAGCGGCTGACCAGCTTCGAGGCCGACGCGCGCATGGCGCAGTCCGGCCGGACTCACAAGCAGAAGAAGGAGCTCCGCGACGCGCTGGCCGCGGCGGCGATCCTGGAAGACTGGCTGGACGCGCGGTGATTCAGAACGGGATGTTCAGCCCGATCTGCCCGCCGTACTGCTGCGCGTCGGTCATGAACATGCCGTTGAACGACGCATAGGCGGTCAGGCCGCTGGGGAATGCCCACTCCAGTCCCGCTTCCAACGAGCCGCCGTAGCGAGTCTCGGGGTCGTTGAAGACCGTGAAGCCCGGGAGCCCGCTGAAGGAGTTCGTGGCGTCCGTCGACCAGTCACCGAGCGGGACGGAGGCCGTGAAGCCGCCGCCGACGTACGGCGTCAGGACCGAGCCGCTCATGCGCATGCCGTGCATGAAGCGCGTGCCCACGGTCGGCTGGATCGCGTACGCCTGCTGGTTGCCCACGGTCAGGTTGGCGCTGCCGGCGCCCGACTCGGTGTAGCCCTCCCGGTTGAAGAGCCCGAAGAACGCGCGCGCATAGGGCTGCAGGTAGGTGTCGCCGCCCAGCCAGAGGTTCAGGCCGGTCTCGCCGCCGGCGGCAAGGCCCCACTGGTTGTTGCTCGAATTCGCCACCCGCACCACGCCGGGGACGTACAGCGTGCGCGTGCGGTCGACCATGCCGAACTGCCCGACGGCCGATCCTTCGACGTACCAGCGGCCCTTGCCCGGCACCCAGCTGCCGTAGAAGCCGAAGTCGACGCCGTTCAGGTTGTTCGACTCGTCGACCAGGCCGGTCGTGATGTCGACCGATCCGGGCGCGTAGCCCACGAACCCGCCCAGGATCGCGCCGTTGCCGAGGTAGGCGTCCGCGCCCAGCAGCGCGCCGCCCGCCACGACCGAGTACTGCGACTGCGCCCAGGTGTCGTTGGAGACGTTGCCCGAGTAGCCGAAGCCGCGCGTCCAGACACGGGAACCGATGTCGGGCGTCGCGCCGTTGAGCTCGGCGCCGAACGGGCGCGAGGCACGCAGCGCCTGCTGCGGCTGCTGGGCGCCTGCCTGGCCGGACGATGCGGGCGCGCCATCCTTCGCCGCCGACGCCATGAGACCGCTGCGCAGCTGCATGAGTCGCTTCATCGCGACGTCGCCGGCCTGGAACAGCTGGTCCATCGTCGCCGTGGGCATCGCGTAGGGGTTCGCAAGGCTCGAGACCGCCACCACCGCGCTGGCATACGGCCCGGCGGGGTTGAGGAGCAGCTGCGTGCCGACGTACTCCACGTCGGCCGAGGATGCGGGGTCGGTGATCAGCGCGTTCATCGCGACCACCGAGGCGTTGATCTGCGAGTTCTGCACGACGCCGATGTTGGCATTGCGCCGAACGGTGTTCGGACCGACCTGCACGTCGACCGCCACGTTCGTGCTGGTGGTGCCGGGCGGCAGCGGATCGGGGCCGGGGAAGCCGGTGATCGACAGCGAGAAGTCGTTCGCGCCGTACTCCACCTCGAAGAGGCCGCCAAGGAAGCGCGTGCCGTCGGTCTGGTCGATCGTGCGCGAGGTCTCGAGGCCGGTGAGGGGGTCGACGGTCACGAAGCTGACCGTGCCGAAGGTGCCGTTGAGCCCGCCCGCCGCCGAGACGACCTGGTACGTCGTGGTGGCGCCGGCCGCGGGGATCAGGTCGCCGGTGAAGAAGTCCTCGTCGTAGACGATCTTCGCGGTGGAACCGCCGGCCTGCACCGCACCGGTGGCGTTCAGCCTGTCGGCGACGCCCGTGTCGTCGATGAGGTACGAACGCAGCGTGGCGCCGGCCGCGAGGTTGACCGCACCGGTGACGTTCAGCACCGACGAAGCCGAGTCGCCGCGGTCGCCCACTGACAGGATGCCGTTGAAGTCCTGCGCGACGCCGATCGAGGCCAGGGTGCCGACGCCCCCGATGGTGAGGGATCCGGCCGCGGCGCCTGCGTTCCCCGAAACGGCGGCGTTCGAGAGGTCCGCGCCGTCGAGGATGAGCGATGCGCCGTCCGTGAGCGTGATGCTGCCGTCGAACGTGGAGGCCGCGCCGTCGCCGACGGTGAGCTTGACCGAGTCAAGCGTCAGCGCCGCGCCCGCGCCGGTGCCGTTCAGGCCGCCTGCCGCAGTGAAGGTGCGCGTGGCCGTGCTGCCGGTGAGCGTGGCGGTGCCGTCGACCAGCAGGTCCGCGGTGCCGGCCAGCGCGACGTTCGCGCCCAGCGTGACTTCCGAGGCCCCGCCGATGGTCAGGCCCGCAGTGCCCACCGACGCCGCGGTCGAGATGGTTCCGTCGATCGCGTCGATGATGGTGCGGCCGCTGAACGAGCCGGAGGAGAACGCCAGGGTGAAGTCGCCCGTGCCGACGCCGCCGTCGGTGACCTTCAGGTCGCCGGTGCCGGCGACTGCGCCCGTGAACGCCAGGTTGCCTGCGCCCGTCAGCGTGACCGTCGCCGTGCCAGCGCCGACGGTGACGGCCGCGGCAGTCGAGGCGTTGCCGGCGCCCGAATACTCGAACGAGGTCGCCGCGCCGTCCGCGTTCAGGCCGATCGCGGTCACGCCGCCGATCCACGCGCCGCTGGCGACGGTGGCCGCGGCGCCGCTGCGCAGCTGGAAGCCGCCGGTGAACGTCGCGCCCGCGGCGGCGCCGACCGACAGGTCCACGCCGTCCAGCACCAGCGTGCCGGCGCCGCTGACCGCGCCGTTGAGCGTCAGGTTGCCGGCGCCCGACGCCTTGACCGTGGCGGTGCCGGTACCGACCGAGACCGTGGCCGACGAGGCGAGGTCGACGGCGCCGGTGTATTCGAAAGTCGTGGCCGTGCCGTCGCCGCCGAAGGTCAGTGCGGTGATGGCGCCCAGCCAGGTGTCGTTGCCGGTGGTGGCGGTGGAGGTGTCGCGCAGGACCAGGCCGCCGGTGAAGGCGTTGGTGGCGGCGGCGCCCACGGTGAGGTCGACGTTCGAGAGCTGGAGCGTGCCGGCGCCCTGCATGTCGCCGTCGACGATGAGCGAAGTTCCCGCACCCGCGGTGATGCTCGAATTGCCGGCCAGGCGCAGCTGCTGCGTGGCGCCGATCGTCAGGTTCGTGCCCAGCGTCACGTCCGCACCGTCGTCAAGGTCCAGGCCGAGCGCACCGATCGCCGACGCGGTGTCCAGGCTGACCTTCGCGCCGTCGATCACGGTGCGGCCGTCGAACGTGCCGCCCGCGAACGCCAGGTGCACCGTGCCGGTCGAGCCGCCGTTCGAGGTGATGACCAGGTTGCCGACGGTGCCGAGCGCCTGCCCGACCGCGCCGTTCAGCGTCAGCGAACCGGACGCGCCGTTCAGCGTGATGCCGTTGTTGCCCTCGCCGAGCGTCAGGATCCCGCCGTAGGTCGCGTTGCTGCCGCCCGTGTAGGCGAAGCTGGTGACCTGGCCGTCGGCGTTCATCGTGAGCGCGCCGAGCGAGCCGACCCACGCGGCATTTCCGGTGCTGATGGTCGAGCCCCCGCGCAGCGTGACGTTGCCGGTGAACGTGGACGTGGTTCCGCCCACGACCAGCGCGGTGTTCGAGAACGTGAGGCTGCCGGCGCCCTGCATCTCGCCGTTGACGGTCAGCGTCGAGGCGAGCGCCCCGGCGCCCGTGAAGGTCGAGATGCCGTTGACCACCAGCGTCTGCGCGCTGCCGATCAGCAGGTTGGTGTCGGAACTGACGTTCGCGCCGGAGATGGTCAGGCCCTGCGAGCCGATCGAGGCCTGCGTCCTGATCAGTGCATCGGTGCCGAAGATCGTGGTGCGGCCCGTGAAGCCGCCCGTGAGGGCCAGCGTCACGGTGGCCGTTGAGCCTGCTTCGGCGCCGATCAGCAGGTTGCCGGATCCCGAGACCGCGCCCGAGAGCGTCAGGTCGCCCGCGCCCGCACCGCTGGTGTTGATCGCGGAGGTGTTGCCGCCGGAGAGCACCAACGCGCCCGCGTACGTCACGTCGGCCGTGCCTGCGTACACCAGGGACGCCAGGCCGGTGCCGACGAAGTCGCCCGCCAGCTGGATCGACGTGCTGTTGGTGAGCCAGCGGTCGTCCACGAGCACCAGCGAGCCGGTCGCCTGGACGTCGAGCGATCCCGTGAAGCCGGTGAGGAACGATTCGGCGCCCAGCGTGAGCGTGCCGTTCGTCACGCCGATCGAGCAGGTGCCGGTGGCGGTGGCGGTCTCGCCCAGTCCCGGCGCGATCGTGAACGATCCGCCGCTCAGGTCGAAGACGCCGATGGCGTTGTCCATCGACCACGAGCCCGTGTAGGTGCCGCCGCCCAGGACGACGAGCGTGCCGGCGGTGCCGTCACCCTGCACGAACGAGAGTGGCGAGGCGATCGCGGCGGCGTCGGCGACCGTGGTGGTGGCGCCGCCCGTGACCACGTCCGCATGCGTGACGGCCGGGAAGAGCAGGAGGATCGCGGCAGGGATCGCAAGTCCGCCGACGGCGGACGTGGCGCGGGCACGCGAGGCGATGAAACAGCGCGGGACGATCGGGTCTGGACGCACCATGGCATCTCCTTTGTCGGCCAAACGGGACGCGAAACTTCGCCAAGGACCGGGAACCTGGACGGCGTGGCCGGGAACGTCAGCCCTGGCCGCAGGCGGCAGGGTCCAGGTACCAGCGCAGCTCGCCGGCGGCGGGCCGCAGGCCGGCGGCGGGCAGCTCGGAGGCCGGCGCGCCGGCGGCGATGCGGGCAAGCGCCGGGGCCTTGTCGGCGCCCATCACGAACGCCGCGAGGAACCGCGACGCGTTCAGCGTGCGCAGCGTCAGCGTGCAGCGGGGCACGGCGGGCTTGGCGGTGGTCGGCGCGGGCACGTCGACGGCCAAGCGGTCGGCGGCGTCCAGTGCGGGCGATCCCGGAAAGAGGCTGGCGGTGTGGCCGTCGGCGCCCATCCCCAGCAGGACGAAGTCGAGGCGGTCGTGGCCCTTCGGGCGCCAGCCGAGCGTCTCGCGGAGCTCGCGCTCGTAGCGGTCGGCGCATTCGGGGAGTGAAGCCAGCATCGGGTGCACCTGCTGCGGCGGGATGTCGGAGTGGTCGCCGATCACTTCCTTGATGCGGCCGAAGTTGGAATCGGGGCTGTCGAAGGGGACGGCGCGCTCGTCGACGATCCACAGGTGCGTGCGCCGCCACGGGATCGCGCGGTAGCGCGGGTCGTACATCAGCAGCTCGTAGAGCGGGAACGGCGTGCGGCCGCCGCTGAGCGCCAGGTGGAAGTCGCCGAACTCCCGGACGCAGTTCAGGGCCTGGACCAGCAGGTCGGCCGCGATGGCGTCGTGCAGCTCGTCGACGGTGGCGCGCGCGACGACGCTGCCGGGCAGCGCCGGGGCCGGGATGTCCGGCTCGGGCTCGACCAGGCGGATCTCGTCGTCGGGGCCGTCGCTCATGCCGGGGATCCTAGCGGTGCGGGGGCGTATCCTCCGCGTCCCATGACCGCCGCACGACCGCGCATCCTCACGGGCGACACCCCCACCGGACAGCTGCACCTGGGCCACTGGGTGGGCAGCGTCAAGCGACGGGTCGAGCTGCAGGACACGCACGACTGCTACTTCATCCTGGCGAACTACCACGCGTTCACCACGCGCAGCGACAAGCCGCAGGAGATCCGGCGCGACACGATCGCGATCGTCAAGGACTACCTGGCGATGGGGATCGACCCGGAGCGGTCGACGATCTTCCTGCAGAGCGAGATCCCGGCGATCCACGAGCTGGCGTTCCTGTTCGCGATGCTGCTGCCGTTCAACCGCGTGATGCGGAACCCGACGCTGAAGACCGAGATCGAGACGAAGGGCCTGGGCGACACGTACTCGTTCGGGTTCCCGCTGTACGCGGTCGGGCAGTGCGCGGACATCCTGGCGTTCCGGCCGGTGGGCGTGCCGGTGGGCGAGGACCAGGTGCCGCACCTGGAGCTGACGCGCGAGGTGGGGCGGCGGTTCAACCAGATGTACTGCGGCGTGCCGACCGACGCGAAGGACGAGGACCACGAGAAGCTGGGCGGCGTGTGGCCGGTGCCGCGCGCCGAGGTCGGCAAGGTGGGCCGGCTGGTTGGCATCGACGGCAAGAACAAGATGTCGAAGAGCCTGGGGAACGCGATCTTCATCAGCGACACGCCGAAGGAGGTCGAGAGCAAGGTGAAGAAGATCTTCACCGGCCGGCAGAGCCCGACGGAGCCGGGCGACACGGGGAACGCGCTGTTCCAGTACGTCGAGGCGTTCATCGAGGACCCCGAGCGCGTGGCCGAGCTGAAGCGGCGCTACGCGGCCGGCGACAACCTGGGCGACGGGCACGTGAAGGTCGAGGTCGCTGCGGCGATCAACAAGCTGCTGGAGCCGATGCGCGAGCGGCGCGCGAGGATCGGCGACGACGACGCGCTGGTGCTGGACATCCTGAAGAAGGGCTGCGCGCGCGCAAACGTGACCGCGGAAGAGACGCTCGAGCGCGCGCGCAAGGCAGCGGGGCTGCACTTCTTCCCGCGGGTGGTGGGATATCGGTAGAGAGCAACCCGGTTGACCGGGTTCATGTGCCCGATGCCCGTGAGATCGCGTGACTTGGGCAGGTGAACCCGGTCAACCGGGTTGCACCCTAATGCCTCTTCGTCGGATCGATCACCCACAGCCAGTCGTCGAACAGGAACTCGAACCGCGCCGCGAGCAGCGCGATGCGTCCCATGACGGTGAAGCCGAAGCTGGCGCCGAAGGTGATCATCAGGTACCAGATGCCCACCTTCGCGGTCCGGCCCAGCGCACCCTTGTGCTCGGCCGAGAAGAAGAAGTACGCCAGGACGCTGAGCACGCCAACGAAGACGAGGATCGCCGAGAGCGATGCCCCCACCGTCGCCGGCCAGTCGATCGCCGCTGTCGCGGGGTCGCCCGGCAGGTGCTGCACCACGATCAACGGCTGCGCCATCGTGGCCACCTGTGCCACCAGGTCGGCGTTCACCACCTCGACGAACTTCAGCCCCGCGAAGGTTCCGACGATGTACGCCAGCGGGAAGATCCCCAGCCAGCCGACCTTGGATGACAGGCGGCTGAGGAGCATCGCGCCCAGCACCAGTGCGATCAGTGCCCCCGCCACATCCATGCGCCCGAGTGAACCGGCGTCGAACGCCGGCAACAGCGCGGACGCCGTGAACCCGGGCGCGAGCGGCCCGACCAGCTTGGGAACCAGCGTGTCCCATACGGCGACGATCATCCAGTAACCCGCGCTCACGCCGACCACGATCGCCTCGGCCAACTTGTAGACCGGGTTGTCGCGCCACAGGAAGCTGAGAACCGCCAGCGTCAGCAGAGCGCCGATCCAGACACCGGCCGTGCGCGGCCAGCTGACCACGATCGATTCCTGCGTCGAGTCCTTCATCGTGGCGGCGGCCCACTCGGTGGCGGTCGATTCCTTCCAGTCGGTCCACGCGATCTCAGGCGCCTGGCCCGCCGCGGGCGCAACCCACGCCACCTGTGCGGGCGTCCCGTCGGTGCCCGGCACGGCCGGCGCGCGCACGAACGCCTGCTCCGAGCGCTCAACGTAGACCAGCCCGTAGCCGTGCACGCGCCGCGCGGCCTCGCCCTCGCCGACCTCGGTGCCGATCCAGCCGCGCACGACCAGCAGCGCGCCGACGAACGCCAGCACGGCGATCAGCATGCGGTTCGCGCGCCGTTCGACCGCGGGGTCACGCGTGCCCTGCACGTCATCGCCCCGGCTCATGCCCGCACTCCCTTGCCGCGCCCGAAGAGGAAGATCGCGTTGCCCACCAGGATCAGCCCGACCATCAGCACGTGCGCGAAGAGCTGCGGCGCCATGCGGCGCTGCGCCTCCTGGAACTTCGCGGGCACGGGCTTCGACGGGTCACCGCCGCGCGCGGCGTCATTGACCAGCGTCTCGTACTCGGCGGCGCCCTTGATCGCGCCCAGGATGCCCGCCATCTGGCGCGGGTAGTACGGGATCAGCTGCGGCGTCTGCACGCCGGTGGTGCCCGTGACGAACGGCAGCGGCTTGTCGCCGGTCAGCGTGGGCGACACCGCGTACTGCACCCACTCCTTGGAGCCGGGGTAGCCCGCGCTGATGCTGATCAGCAGGTCGAAGTCCGCGGTGCGCGAGACGCCCTGCATCATCGGGATGCGCGCCACCGGCGTGCCGCGCGAGTCGTTCGGGTACGTCTTCGCCAGGTCGGCGCCCATCTGCTTGATGACGCCCTCGTTGCCCGACTGGAAGCCGAGGTCGACCCACGTCTCGCCGTAGCGGTACCACGGGTCACCGGCGATCACGTCGTTGAGCGTCGCGCCGATGATCGGGCTGCCTGGCGCCCACAGCGTCATGCCGTAGATGCGCAGCTTGCGGAGCGCGCAGTGGTGGACCAGCGCGGTGGCCATCGGCTGCAGCTCGCCGGCGCTGGCGGGGTCGAAGTCGAAGCTGATGAGGACGCGCGCGCCCTCGGGCAGGCGGTCGATCGCGTCGAACGCGTCGCGCACGGCGGGCGTGGGCGTCTCGGGGAACGTCTTGCCGGTGACGCCCACCCACAGGATCGGGCCCGCGACGGACAGCGCCATCAGCAGGAAGATCCAGCGGCGGTCGATGCCGTCCAGGCGCTGGAGGAGGGGCTTCGTGGGGGCGCCGGACATGTCAGTCGCCGCTCCCCAGGTAGCTGCGGTCCAGTCCCACCAGGATCTTCAGGCTGGTGGCCGCGATGCCGATCGCGATGCCGATGATCATCGCGCGCGTGCCCGCGTTGTTGAACACGCTCATGATGATGTTGCTGAGGTTCTCGAGCCGCAGCCAGGAGACCCAGCCGTTGTCGGCGGGGATCCAGCTGGTGAGCAGCACGCCCACGTACACGCGGCCCAGCAGCACGATGAATGCGGTGCCCAGCAGCAGCACGGCGGCGGCGTTCTTGGCGCGGAACGCGCGGAACGCGGCGCTGGCCACGTAGAACGCCAGCAGCGCGAAGAGCGTGCTGGTGATCGGGCTCATCGCGTACTCGTAGAGCCACCAGAACGCGCCTCCGACGGCTTCCTTGTTGCCCGAGAGCGCGACGTCGGGGAACTTGGGGTCCGGGTGGACGCCGACCTTGAACGCGCCCACGGTGATCATCACCAGGAACGCCAGGATCGTGACCGCCGAGTAGCCCCAGCCCTGCTCGCGTGCGCTGATCTTCAGCAGGTTGACCTTCAGCAGGTTGGCGCCGCCCAGCACGAACGCGATCGCGGCCAGCACGTTGAACCAGTCGACCACCGCGGTGCCGAGCGGCTCCCACGGCTTCACGAAGGCCGTGAGGACCATCACGAGGCCGGCGAGCGAGGCGAGGGCGGCGGCCACGGTGCGGCTCACGTCAGCCACCCCCCATCGCGGCGCGGACCGCCTCGACGAGGCCCGCGAGGGACTCGGAGTGGGCGAGCGCGGCGGCCGTCGCGGCCACCGCCAGCACGACCGCCATCACCCAGACGATGCCCTTCACGATGTCCTGCGCGAGCAGCGTGCCCAGCTGGTCGGGCTCGCCGCTCAGGTAGGCGCTGGCGGCGAAGAACTCCTCGCCCAGCAGCGTGTAGTCGCAGCTGGCGACGAAGAACGGCAGCTGGCTGGTCTCGGCGGTGCCGGCCACCTGGATCGCGCCGACCGAGTTGCCGTTCTCGGCAAGGATCAGGCTCTCGGCGAAGAAGCAGCCGAAGTAGAAGCATGCGGCTGGCTTGCGGCGCACCATCAGGCCGCCGGCGTAGGCGACGAACGCGAACTGCTCGTCGCTGACGTAGTAGATGCGGTCCGGGTTGTAGCTGTCGCTGCGTCCGGCGCTCAGGTAGGCGGCGTGCACGGCCTCGCGCGCGCTGGTCATGACCAGCGAGCGGGTGCAGGGGACCTCGATCTCGGCGTCGTACTCGGCGGCGGTGCGCGCGACGCGGCTTAGGACGGTGATGCCGGCCACCGTCTGGATGTTGTCCATGTCCTGGATGCCCGTGACGAAGAGCATCGGGCGGCCCATCTCGGTGGCGCGGCCGACGGCCTCGTCGACGGCGTCCAGGCCAGCGATCTTCCGGATGCGCACGCGGCCGCCGCTGCGCGCCCACAGGATCGAGCCGATGACGAGCGCGGCCACCACGAAGAGCGACGCCGCCAGCACGCCCTTGCCAGGCGTGAAGAACACGGCGGGGTTCTCGGCCCCGGCGACCTGCGCCAGGAGGCTCGGGAGTGGCATGCGGGCACGAGTTGTACGCGCGCCGCTCGGCGGGCGCAAACCAGCGCCGTCACCCCTCGATCAGCTCCACGTTCGCGCGCGGCACGGTGATGCGCCGGCCATCCGCGGTCGCCACCTCCAGCACGCGCGCCTTGCTGCCGGAGCCCAGCACCGCGGGCTGCTCGGGCAGCGCGGCCACCGTGCCCAGCACGCCGAAGTGCGGGTCGCGGATCACGCGCACGGGCGTGCCGATCTCCAGCACTCCCGCCACTGCGCCGCCGGCCGCCGCGCGCTCGCCGGCGCCGCCGCGGCCGTCCTCCAGCGGCACCACGATCTCGGGCCGCATCACGCCCGCGCGGATCTGCGTCGCGCCGTTCACGCTGGCCATCCGCCCCGCGTGCGATCCCAGCAGCGCGAACGTCCGGTCGGCCATCGCGATGTCGCCGAAGCCCTCGGTCACGATGATGGTGATTCCCAGCTTCTCGCTGCCGGTCACCGCCACGCCGATGTCGTGGCCCAGGAAGTCGCGCAGGTCCTGGTCATCGATGCCGCCGGACACGATCGCCGCCGCGCCCACGGCCTTCGCCTTGCGGATCGCGCCCGCGGTCATGCGCGCGCCGCCCACCACGATCGCGTCCTTCATCGCGGGCGTCACGTGGCGCTCGTCCAGCGTCTCGCCGGCCGCGGCGCAGGCCATCGCCAGCAGCCCGTGCGTCTCGCCGCCCACGCCGAAGATGCCCTGCACCAGCGCGACGTCGTTCTCGACCACCACGCCCTCGCCGGGGATCACCTCGACCACGTCGCCCGCGATGTACGCGCGCACCGCCACCGGCTGCGCCGGGCCGCGCACGATCACCATGCCGGTGCTGTCGCTCACGCTCTCCAGCGTGCCGTCGGCCGAGCTCTTCACCTCGGTGCGCATCATGCCGAAGATGCCCTTCGACCGCGCGATCGGCATGTCCTTGCTCACGCGGTCGCCCACCTTCACCAGCATCAGCGACGGCAGGTCCTTCGGGTTCGCGCCCATCAGGTTCGCGGCGCGGATCGGGAACGCGTCGCCTTCCATGAAGGTCTGCGCCACCACGGCGTCCGCGCCCACGCGGTCGCCCGCCTTCACGACGACGTCGCCCGCGATGGGCAGCACGCGCCGCGCGCGGTAGCCGGTGCGTGCGCTGACCTTGAGTCCGGGGGTGAATGCCTTGGCCATCGTCAGGTCCTCACTGGTACACCCGCAGCGCTTCCAGCCACCGCTGGATCGTCGCGCGCCGCGCGGCCTCTTCCTCGGGCACCTCGATCGCGCGGCCGCGCGCGTCCAGGATCAGGCCCACCGTGCCGCCGCGCACCGTGCGCGTGACCGGCTTGCCCGGGCCCGCGCCCATGTCGAACCCGCGCTCGGGCGTCACGGTCATCTCGCACTGCGCGTCGTGCGCCAGCGGCACCAGCTGCATGTCGCCGACGTTCATCGTGCCCTTCGCGGTCACCGCGCCGCGCAGTTCCCACGCGAAGCACGGCTTGCCGGCCTTTCCCTGCCCGCGCGGCGCCACGCACGTGCCCAGGTAGATCAGGCAGTCCTTCTCGAACACCTCCATCGCGGCGTCCGGGTGCACGCTGGCCAGCACGCCCAGGTGCGGCATCATGAAGATGCTGTCCTTCGCCAGCTCGGTGAAGCCCTCGGGCTCGAAGCTGTCGATCAGCATCAGCGCGGTCTGCTCCATGCGCGGCGCGTGGCTGAGCACGCCGCCCGACGCCACCAGCAGGTCCAGCTTCATGTTGTCGACCAGCGTGCCGCCCGCCGCGGCCTGCGCGAACGCGTCGCCGACGGTGCGCTGCTGCTGCACGCCCTTCAGCGTGGTGGCGAACGCCTTGTGCTGCTCGTAGCTCAGGCGCAGCGCCTCGCGCGCGACGGCCTGCTCGAACACCAGCGCCTCCAGCGTCTGGGGGATGGTGGTCGGGCGGATCATCTTGTTCTTGACGCGGTTGCGCAGCTCGCGCTCGTCCATCGGCAGGTGCACCCAGCGCAGGATGCGCGGCATCGTCGCCTCGGCGCACACGTTGCTGATGCTGTAGCTCATGCCCAGGTTCGCGCTGACGGTGCGGTTGAACGTGCCGTCGAAGACGCTGAACACGTCGGTGGTGGCGCCGCCGATGTCGACGCCCACCGCGTTGATGCCGCGCTTGCGCGCGATGGTCTGCAGGATGTCGCCCACCGCGCCGGGCGTGGGCATGATCGGTGCGTCGGCCCACGCGATCAGCTTGTCGTAGCCGGGCGCGTGCGCCATCACGTGCTCCAGGAACACGTCATGGATGCGGTCGCGCGCGGGGCCCAGGTTCTCCTGCTCCAGCGTGGGCCGGATGTTGGGCACGATGCTCAGGTCGAAGCCCTGGCCGAACACGCGCTGCACCGCGGGCGCCGCGTCCTTGTTGCCGGCGAAGATCACGGGAAGCCGGTACTCGCCGCCGAAGCGCGGGCGCGGCTTCGCGGGCGCGATCAGCTCGGCCAGCTCGACCACCTTCTTCTGGTCGCCGCCGTCGGTGCCGCCCGAGAGCAGCACCATGTCGGGGCGCAGCTCGCGGATGCGCTGGATCTGCTCGTGCGGCTTGCGCTGGTCGTTCGCGGCGATCGTGTCCATGACGATCGCGCCCGCGCCCAGGGCCGCGCGCTTGGCGCTCTCGGCGGTCATCTGCCGCACGACGCCCGCGACCATCATCTGCAGGCCGCCGCCTGCGCTGGAGGTCGAGATGTAGACGTCGCAGCCGTTCGGGTCGTCCGGCGAGGTGCGGCGGATCACCGTGCCGTCGTCCGCGATCAGCCGGCGACCCGAGAGCTCCTGCAGCTCGGTCACCGAGTTCGTCACGCCCAGCGTCACGTCGGCGAACGGCTCCTCGACGGTGGTCGGCGCCTCGCCGCGCTGCGTCTGCCGGTAGTGGCCGTCGACGCACTCGATCAGGATGGCCTTCGTGGTGGTCGAGCCGCAGTCGGTGGCGACGATGACCGTGATGCGGTCGGGTGGGGGCGGGGACTTGCCGGCGTGCGGGAGGCTCATCGGTGGTGGAGGGTACGCGGGGGCACTCCGGGCGATCGGCGTCCGTCACCGGTCCGCGGCAGTGTCCCTCTGCAACTCCCCCACCACCCACGCCACGCTTCCCCGCCGCTCCAGGTACTTCGCCAGCGTCGCGTAGCGCACGGGGTCCAGCACAGCGGTGGCGATCGGCTGCATGAAGTGCAGCGCCTGCGCGCCGACGTTGTTGAGGGGGGCAACGCTCTCCAGGAAGAGCACGGCGGGGCCGACGAGGCCGCGCTTGCGAACCTCGGCGATCAGCGGCTCGAGTGCGGCGCGTTCCTCGGGCGTGGGCTCGGCGGGGCCGGACCTCTCGACGGCGAAGGCGTGGCGCAGCTGCGCGCGCCAGCCGCGCGGGGGGGCGGCGGCGCTGCCCGGTTCGCCGGCACCGGCGCGCGCGCCGGCGTCCGCGCCCGCAGGATCGGTGCCTTCCTTCGGTTCGCCTTCCACGCGGCGTGTTGTACACGCGAGAATGCGCGCCCATGCCCGCACGGCTTCCCACGCCCGACGTCGGATGGCAGGACGGCGCGCTGCGCTCGGCCGCGCACGACGACCCCTACGCCAGCGTGCGCGCCGCGCGCGCCGAGCGCGAGGCCGTCTTCCTGCGCGGGCACGGCTTCGGAGCGGCCGGCGACGCCACGCAGGGGCGCTGGGCCACCGCGCCGCGCGTCACGATCGGCGAGCTCGGCTTCGGCGCGGGCATCTCGTTCATCACCGCGTGGGCCGCGTGGCGCGCGCACGCGGCGCGCGACCCGCGCGCGCAGCTGGACTGGGTAAGCGTCGAGGGCATGCCGCTGGACGCCGCAACGCTGCGCGCGGCGCATGCGTGCGACCCGGCGCTGGGCGAGTTCACTGCGCTGCTGGCGGAACTGGCCGATGCCTGGCCCGATGCGATCCCCGGCATCCACCGCCGCGCGTTCGATGGCGGGCGCGTGCGGTTGACGCTGCTCTTCGGCGAGCCGTGCGACCTGCTGCCCGTCGTGCCGTTCGCGGCGGATGCGTGGAACCTGGACGGCTTCGCGCCCGCGCGCAACCCCGAGATGTGGGACGACGCCGCGATCGCGCAGGTGGCCGCGCACGCGCGCGCGGGGACGACCGTCGCGACGTGGTGCGCCGCATCGGCCGTGCGCGATCGCCTGGCCGCGGCGGGGTTCGACGTCACCGCCCGCCCCGGCGCCGCAGGCAAGCGCGAGATGACCGTGGCCGTGCGCCGCGCCGACGCCGCTGCCCCGGCGCGCGGCACGGTGCGCGCGCTGCCGGCGTGGTTCGCGCTGCCCGCGCCCGCGGACGACGCGCGCCACGCGCTGGTGATCGGCGCGGGCCTGGCCGGCGCCGCCGCCGCGCGCGCGCTGGCCGAGCGCGGGCTGGCGGTCACCGTGCTGGACGCGCGCCCCGCCCCCGCCGCGGCCGCAAGCGCCGCGCCGCGCGCCGTGCTGGCGCCGCACCTGGCCAGCTGGGCCAGCCCGCAGGCACGCGTGGTTGCACAGGCCTTCCTGCACGCGCGCGCCGTGATGCAGCGCGTGGGCGCGCCGCTCCTGGACTGCGGCCTGCTGCACCCGTTCCACCCGGACGACGCGTGGGGCTACGCGCAGGCGATCGACGAATGGGGCTGGCCCGCGCACCTGCTGCAGGCGCGTGACCCCGCCGACGTACAGCGCGAACTGGGCATGCCCGCGTGCGCGGCCGGCGAATCGTGGCCCGCGATGCTGGTCGCGCGCGCCGCCACCACGTGGCCGGCGCGCACGGTGCGCGCGCTGCTTGACCATCCCGCGATCGAGCTGCACTGCGGCGCCGCGGTCGAGCGCCTGGCCATAGCCGACGCTGGCTGGACCGCGCACCTTGCGCCCACGGCGCACGCGCCGCCCACCACCCACACCGCGCCCATCTGCATCCTGGCCACCGCCGGCCTGCCCACCGGCACGCTGCCAGACGAGCCGCAGGCGCTCGCGAGCGCCGCGCTGCCCAGCGTGCCCTTCGACGCCACGCGCGGCCAGCTCTCGGCGTTCGCGTTCGACACCGCGCCCGCCGTGCCAGCGCGCATCGTCAGCGCGAACGGCTTCGTGATGCCGCCCGTCGACGGCGCGGTGTGCACGGGCGCCACCTTCGAGCGCGAGGACCTTTCCACCGGCCCCACGCCGCGCGACGACGCACGCAACTTGGAGCAGCTGGAGCGCCTGCTGCCCGCCCTGGCTGCGACCGGCACGCCACGCCGCGCCGGTGCGTGGGCCGGCCTGCGCGCCAGCGTGCACGACCACTGCCCCGTGGTCGGCCCCGTCTGCGCCGACGCCGCGTTCCGCGACGCGTTCGCGCGCCTGTCGCACGGCCCACTGGCCGCGCCGTGGCCCGCGGCACCGTTGCGGCCCGGGCTCTTCGCCACGCTCGCGCACGGCTCGCGCGGCACGTCCACGGCGCTGCTGGCGGGCGAATTGCTTGCGGACCTCGTCTGCGGCACGCCGCGCTGCATGGGCGACGACCTGCTTCCCGCAGTGCTGCCGCAGCGGTTCCTGGTGCGCGAGATGCGGCGGGCGTAGCGGCGCCGGGCGCGGGCGCACCCTCTTCTACTGCGCGCTCGCCTCGGGCCCGCCCGCGCCCGGCACCCGCTCCACCAGGTGCACGGTCCGCACCGGCCACCCGGGGAACGACTCACGCACGCGCAGCATGGCGAAGATCTCGGGGCGCTTGCGCGCGAGCAGCGCCAGCGTGTCGTCGGTCATCAGCACCAGCCCGTCGGGATGCGCCTGGAACCACGGCGGGATCGCCAGCGCCCTTTCCGAGTACGGCAGCCAGTCGCCGCGGTAGAAGTCGATCGTCAGGTCCGGCAGCGCGCACACCATCACCGGCCGGCCAGACGTGCGGATCGCCGACTCGACGGGGCGCGACCCCATCGCGCCCATCGCGCGGTCCTCGACGCCGTGCATCGCGATCCACATGCACGCCGTGCCGGCGAACGCCATCGCCAGCCCGGGGCCGCGCCACTCGGGCCGGCGCCACCACGCCAGGCACACGAGCCACCCCACGGCCGCGGGCACGAACACCAGGCTCCACGCCAGGAGCGTCCAGTCCGGCGCCCACGCCGGCGCGTGGCCCGCGCGGATCGCCACCACCGCCAGCACCGGTGCGCCCGCCGCGAGCACCGTCATCGCCAACGCACACGTCACGCGCACGTCCGGCAGGCGGTCGTCGGGCGCGCGGTCCAGTTCGCGGCCTTCCACCCAGCGGGACAGCATGCGTGCCGCCAGCAGCGCCGTCGGCGCGGCGCACGGCAGGATGTAGGTGGCCAGCTTGCCGCTGGCCGCCGAGAAGCCCAGCAGCGGGAGCACCGCGGCCACCACCAGCAGCGCATCGAGCGACCCCGACCGCAGCACCCGCCACGCGCGGCCCCACGTCACGTTGAACCACGGCAACGTGAGCATCGCGCTGGCGGGGAAGAGGCCGGCCAGGAAGATCGGCACGAAGTACCACCACGGTTCGGCGCGGCCGCTTCCCGTGGTGATGCGGTCCAGGAACTCCAGGCGCCAGATCTCGGCCGCGCGCTCGGGGTCCGCCTGCCAGAAGCCCCACGCGACGAACGCCAGCGGCGCCAGCGCGGCGGGGATGCCGAACCACGGCTGCATGCGCAGGATGTCGCGCCATCGGCCGGCAAGCACCAGCCACGCACACACAATCGCGAACGGAGCAAGGACGAGGGGTCCCTTCGTCAGGCCGACCAGCGCCGACGCCGCCCAGAACACCGCGAGCCACGCGAATGGGACGCGCCGCGCGCCCGGCGCCACCGCGCTGCACGCCGCGCCCACGCCCGCAAACGCCATCCACCCCGCGCACAGCGCGATCCACCACCACGCCGCCAGCAGCGCATCAGTGGTGGCAAGGCGTCCGATGAACACGGGCAGCGGCATCACCGCGTACAGGCCCACCGCAAGCAACGCCACCAGCGGCCCGCACGTGCGCCGCGCGAACCACGCCAGCGCCAGCAGCAGGACCGTGGCACCCACCGCGCTGGGCAGCCGCACCGCCAGCTCCGTGCGGCCCAGCGCCGTGATGGCCGCGGCCTGCGCCCAGTACGTCAGCGGCGGCTTCGTCACGTGCACCACGTCCCGCATCCGTGGCTGCAGCCAGTTGCCGTGCTCGGCCATCCACGCGCTGACCGCGCCGTAGCGTCCTTCGTCCGGCCGGTACAGCGGGTGGTCGCCCAGCGAATGCCAGATGATCGCCAGGCCCACCAGCAGCACGGTGGGCAGCACCCAGCGCGGCACGCGCGCTTGCGCGGCGGATCGGTCATCCATGGCGCGCATCGTGGTCGTTCCCGTCCCGGCTCACCAGGCGCGCCAGCAGCACCGCCGGGTAGAGCACGCCGATCAGTCCCTCGATCATCGCCAGCGAGCGCGCCATCGAATTGCCCGGCACGATGTCGCCGAACCCGATCGTGGCCAGCGTGACGAAGCTGAAGTAGACCGTGTCGTTCCAGTTCATCGGGTCATCGTGCGGGTGGTTCGCGTCGGTCATCACCAGCGCGTGCGGGTCGATCGCCAGCATCTGCCGGTAGAAGATCGCGCAGAAGACCCCGAACATCATCATCACGGCCACGCCGCCGAAGACGCGGTCGCGGACCGGCGTCCGCAGCACGAAGATCACGCGCACCAGCGCCAGGATCACCACTCCGTAGTAGATGACCAGCAGCTTGCCGGGCCAGTGCATGATGCCTTCCTCGCCGGCCAGCGATGGCGCGATGAACGCCGCCGCGTTCGACGCCACCAGCAGCAGGAAGGCGGCGATCGCCCAGCGGCGCGTGGTGACCAGCAGCACGCCCAGCATGGGCACGGCCGCGTAGAGGAAGATCACGAACGGCTTGACGGGCTTGCCCGGTTCCTCGAAGAGCCACGTCAGGCCCAGCAGCAGGAACATCGCCACCATCAGCGGCAGGCAGCTCGACTGCACGCGCGCCATCGTGCGGCGGCCGTGCTCGCGCAGGCGGTGGTGCCAGCGCGGGGCGTCGTCCGGCGTGCGATGGCTGCCGTGGTGGTGGTGCGCGCCGTCGCCCATGCGCGGAGTCTAGGGCGGCGTCACTGCCCGGTCTGCACGACGGGCTGCGCGCCGCGCTCGCTGACCAGCACCACCAGCAGGTTGGTGACCATCTCGGCCTTCTGCTCCGGGGTGAAGTCGGCCAGGCGCTTCTCGTGGATCGACTGCATGGCCAGTTCCACCATGCCGACGGCGCCCTCGACGATCTTCTGCCGAGCCGCGACCACCGCGGTGGCCTGCTGGCGCTGCAGCATGGCGGCGGCGATCTCGGGTGCGTAGCTCAGGCTGGAAATGCGGCTTTCCAGCACCTCGACGCCGGCGCCGCCAAGGCGGCCGTCCAGCTCGTCCTTCAGGCGCGCGCCGATCAGCTCCGTGCTGCCGCGCAGGCTGGTGCCGCCCGGTTCGGGCGAGTCGTAGTGGTAGTGGCTGGCCAGGTTGCGCAGCGCGGCCTCGCTCTGGATCTCGACGTAGCGCTCGTAGTCGTCCACCGCGAACAGCGCCTCGGCGGTGTCGACCACGCGCCAGACCACGACTGCGGCGATCTCGACCGGGTTGCCGTCCAGGTCGTTCACCTTGATCGGGTGGCGGCTGCGCGTGCCCTCGTGCAGCACCTTTCCCTGCCCGTCGACCACGGGGCCGCTGGTCTGCGAACCGGTCTCGAACGTGCGGACGCGCAGCGAGACGCGGCGCTTGAACGTGAACGGGTTTGTCCAGTGGAAGCCGATCTTCCGCACCGTGCCGCGGTAGTGGCCGAAGAGCACCAGCACGCGGCCCTCGTTGGGGTTGACCACGAAGAAGCCCGCGGAGCAGACGAGCATGACGACGGCCACCGCGACCGCGGCGACGATCGCGCCGGCCGTCTGGGTGCGCACGCCGTGCACGAAGATGGCCACGGCCAGCAGGAGGCCACCCAGCCAGACGGGCAGCATCAGCCAGCCCGAGAAGGGCCGGAAGGCGGTTTCGTGGAACGCGCCCTCGACCAGGCGCGGCGACTGCGGGGCGGGGCTGGGGGCGGCAGCGGTGCTCATTGGGATTCCTCCGGGACCACATGGTATCCGCCGATTTCCGGCGGGGATCTCCGGAAGTCGCTTGCAACCAGTACTGTGGCTGCTATAGTACTGGCCGATGGCGGGCGACCTCTCCGACAAGCTCCAGCGCGACCTCAGCGTCGGCACCGCATGGCTGGTGGTGCTGGCCGCGGTCGCGCGCGCCGGCGAGCCGATCCACGGCTACGAGATCGCGCGGCAGCTGGCCGACGAGGCACCCGAAGGCATCACGTTCAAGCAGGGCACGCTGTACCCGATGCTGCGATCGATGGAGACGGACGGCCTGCTGCGCAGCACGCTGGTTCCGTCCACCGAGGGTCCCGCGCGCAAGTGCTTCGTGCTGACCGCCGAGGGCAAGCGCGTGCTCGGCGCGTGGACCGAGACGTGGCGCCGCACCGGCCGCTGGGTGAACCGCATCCTGGGAGGCATCGATGGACTCCGCTGACATGCAGCCGGCCGCCGACCCCGTCCGCACGTACCTGGCGCAGCTGGAGGTGGCGCTCGCGGGCGCCGACGCCGCGCTGCGCCACGACGCGCTGGTCGACGCCGAGGCGCACCTGCGCGCGGCCGTGCGCGCCGGAGCGTCGCCGGAGCGTGCCGTGGCCGAGTACGGCGCGCCGGCTGAGATCGCTCGGGCCTACGCGGACGCCGAGAGCGGCCCGCGCGGATGGCGCGAAATCCCTGCACCGCAGGCGGTTCCCGCGGGCAGCGCCCGGACCACGTCCGCCGCCGGTACCGGTGCACAGCCCTCCCCTGCGGTCGGCGCCACCAACGCACCCACCGCCCCGCGCGGCCTCCGCGCGATCCCCGTCATCGGCATCTGGTTCGACGTCCGCGCGTGGGGCGCGCTGGCCTACTTCGGTGCGGTCGGCTTCGCGCTCTCGCTGGCGTACTTCGTCTGGGCGATCTCGATGGGCGCGCTCGCGGTCGGCCTGCTGCCGCTGGCGCTCGGCATCCCGCTGCTGGTGCTGCTGCTCGGCTCGGCGCGCGCGCTCTGCCTCTTCGAGGGCAAGGTCGTCGAGTTCTTCCTGCGCGTGCGCATGCCGCGGCGCGTGCAGCCCGTCGCGGGCGCCGGCGCGGTGGGCTTCTGGACGCGCATCGGCTGCTGGCTGCGCGACGTGCGCAGCTGGCTGTCGCTGGGATACCTGCTGGGGAACTTCCCGGTGGCGCTGGTGACGTTCGTCATCGTCGTCACGCTCGTAACCATGGGTGCGGCGCTCGTCGCGATGCCGCTGATGTCCGCGCTTTCCCTCCCGGCCGTGCGTGTCGAAGACCCCGGCGACTTCCAGATCACCGTCATGGGGCAGGCGGTCACGCCCGATGCGGATGGCAACTACGTCCTCCCGGTCGTACCGGCCCTGCTCCTCGCCCTGGTCGGCCTGGCCATGCTGACCGGCACCCTCTGGCTGGTGCGCGGCTTCGGCTGGGTCTACGGCCACGTGGTGCAGGCCATCCAGGTGGCCCGGCCGCAGCCCGTCGGCACGAACACGAACAGCCCTGAACCACCGATCGTCGTACCCCAGTGAGAACGCACATGAAGAACCTCCTCCGCACCGCCGTCCTGCTCGCCCCGCTCGCCGCCCTGCCGATGGGCGGCTGCATCATCATCAACGAAGCCGGCTCCGGCTCGTCCTGGCCGCAGGAGCGCGCCACCGTCACGCGCACCGCCAGCGCCACCGACGCGAAGTCGGTGGCCGTCGAGAACCGCAACGGCCGCGTCACGCTCACGCGCGATGCGTCGGCCAAGGAGCTGGCCGTCACCGCCGAGATCCGCTGCGCGGGCCGCACCGACGAGGAAGCGAAGCAGCGCGCCGACGCCACCGTGCTGGACGTCTCGCGCGACGGCGCGGGCCTGGTCCGCGTGCGCGTGAAGTTCGCGCCGGTGCCCGAAGGCGTGACCAGCTGGGGCAACGACGCCGCGCAGCTGGACGTGCGGGCGCCTGACCTGGCAGGCATCGAGGTCGTCTCGAGCAACGGCGCGATCCAGCTGGAGGGCGGCTTCGGCGGCCCCGCGCGCCTGCGCACGTCCAACGGCGGCATCCGCGTGAAGGGCCACGCCGGCCCGGTGCAGGCGGACACGTCGAACGGCGCGATCGAGGCAACCGGCATCGGCACGCCCGCGCAGCTGGAGACGTCCAACGGCAGCGTCGACGTGCAGCTGGCCGACGGCCAGGCTGGGAACGTCGAGGTCCGCACCTCGAACGGCAGCGTGAAGCTGGCGCTGCCCGCGTCGTGGCAGGGCCGCGCCGAGGCCACCACCAGCAACGGCCGCGTCTCGATGGACGGCGGCGGCCGCGCACAGAAGGTGACCGCCGAGCGCAACCAGGGCTCGATGGACGTGGGCGAGGCCGGCAAGGCCAGCGCGACCGTCCGCAGCTCGAACGGCAGCGTGACCGTGCGCGCGGCGCCCGCGCCCGCCGCGACGCCCGCAGCCGCGGCCCCCCCCCCCCCCCCCCCCCAAAACAGGC
>JBIKJV010000392.1:0-7250 GCA_044360755.1 Phycisphaerales bacterium | reverse complement strand
GAGTTCTATGACGCGGACTCTGGCCAGGGCGGAGATCCGAGCGGCGGCGACAGCGGTGGTGGTGGCGGGGGCGATAGCGGCGGCGGCGACAGCGGCTGGGGCGGCGGAGATTGGGGCTCAAACGTCGATTTTGGCGGCCCTATGGGGACTCCCGACTACGGCGCCGGCAGCGGCTTTGCAGACGGCCAGAATTATGGAGCTCCGAGCGTAAGTGTTACCGGCGGCGGCTTTGCTGGTGATAACGCGCAAAGCGGCATGGCGAACGTCTCGGGCAGCAGCACGTTTGGCGCCGGGTTTGCCGGGGACAACGCTGAAAGCGGGATGGCGAACGTCTCCGGCGACAGCACAGTCGGGTTTAGCGGCGGCGGCGGCGGCTACAACGATGGCGGCGGCAACGACAGTGTCTACGTCCCCGCGCCTGTAGCGCCTGCGGTTCCTGCGCCGCGTCCTCCTGTCAGGCCGTCTGAGGCCTTCATGCGGATGCTGGCGGCCTCTCAGAACATTGGCGTGCCGCAGGTGTCGATCGCCAGCAACTACGGCGGGCGGTCTTTTGTGCCTTCGGCGGCGGTGCTGGCGCGCCCTGTGTTCAATTTCGCGCCGCCTTCCGCCCCTGCGCCTGCGCCGATGGCGCCCATGGCGGTGGGGCCGGCTTTCGGCGGCTTTCTGTCTCAGCCGGCGATGTTCCAGCCTGGCGATCAGGCGGCGGCGCGTCCTACGCTGCTGCCGATGGCGTTTGGTCCTGGCTTCCCCCGGAGGTTCCTGTGAAGACGCCGGCCTGGCAGCGTAAGGAAGGTCAGAGCAAGAGCGGCGGCTTGAATGCCAAGGGCCGGGCGTCTGCGCGCGCCGAGGGCATGGATCTGAAGGCGCCTGTGAAGTCTGGCGACAACCCGCGCCGCGCGTCGTTCTTGGCGCGGATGGGCGCGATGCCGGGGCCTGAGTACAAGGACGGCGAACCGACGCGGCTGCTGCTGTCTTTGCGGGCCTGGGGCGCGTCGAGCAAGGCGGACGCGAAGGCGAAGGCGCGGGCCATTTCGGCGCGCAACAAGGGGAAGGCGTGATGAAGAAGCCTGTGTGGCGGACGCCTGATCCGACGAAGGGCGACAAGAAGCTGACCCCGGCGCGCAAGGCGGCGGCGAAGCGGATGGCCGAGAAGGCCGGGCGTCCTTACCCGAACGCCGTCGACAATATTCGAGCGGCGCGAAAGGCGAAGTGATGTCGGAGGGGCTGGGCGATCTCTGGCGTCGGTATCTGCCCTCTGGGCTCCCCGACAGCGCGTTCAGCGATCTGGGCCAGACGATGGCCTATCGCCCGCTGAACGTGAAGCGCCTGATTGATGCCGGCGCGATCAGGGTGACGGACCCCTCTGGCGATGCTTCGGACAAAGGGTGGTCGTTGGTCACCAGCTGGAACGACAGATACCCCGGCTCGAGCACGCCGAAGTGGGCGGACAGGCCGAGTGCGTATGCGTCTGCGATGCAGGCCTTGAACCAGCCGGGTCCGCTGTACGACGGGAAGTACAGGCAGGTGCTGTGGTCTGCGATGCAGGCGGGCTTGCGCCCCGAGGATGTTTTCTTGGACCACCAGCAGCAGCGGCGGCCTGCGGGCCTCCTGGGCGATGTTGACTGAGCGAAGGAGGCCGCGGCCATGAGCGACACGATGGACGAGTACGAAGACGGCGAAGCGTGTCCGGCCGCGACGGGCGACCTGACGCTGAACCTGCGCAACCGCGGTCGCGCGATCGACAAGGCGGACTATGGTCCGATGAACCCTGCCGAGCCGAACGAGCAGTATTGGCAGCGCATGGCTGCGCGCTGGGACGTGCCAACCGAAGAAGCCAAGACCATGCGCTGCGGGAACTGCAGCGCCTTCAACCAGACCTCCAAGATGCTGGAGTGCATCGAGAACGGGATGTCGGAGGACGCGGGCGAAGACGCGATGGAGGTCGTCGAAGCCGGCGATCTGGGCTTCTGCGAGATCTTCGACTTCAAGTGTGCAGCAGGCCGAACCTGCTCTGCGTGGATCGTCGGCGGCCCCATCAAGGATGAGGGTGACGACGAGGAAGAAGACGAAGATGAGTCCGAGTACGGCGAGGATGAGGAAGGCTCGTACGAGGACATGAGCGCCGAGGAGGAAGAATGAACGTCTCGATCTGCGTACCGGCCCGCGACGAGGTCGCGACCGGCTTCGCGCACGATCTGGCGATGCTGTCGGCGCGCTGGTACGGCAACGCACCGCCCGGCACGCGGTTCGACGTTCACATCGTCAATGGTACGCTGATCGCGGATCAGCGGGCCAAGCTGGCGCACATGGCGCTGACGGCGGGAGCGGATTACGCGCTTTTCCTCGACAGCGACATGCGGTTCCCGTCCTATCTGCTGGAAAAGCTGATCAAGCGGGACGTGGATATCGTGGCCTGCAACTACCCCACGCGCCGCCTGCCGGTGAAGACGGTGGCCTTCAGCGACTTCGCTACGCTGAAGTGCATCTACTCGCACGATCGCATGGGCCTTGAGGAGGTGGACGCGATCGGCATGGGGGCGATGCTGGTGAAGACGGAGGTCTTCAAGAAGCTGCCGCAGCCCTGGTTCAACGTGTCGTACCTGCCGAGCGGCGGGATGTACGTCGGAGAGGACATCTACTTCTGCAAGCTGGCCCAGGCGCACGGCTTCAAGGTGCTGGTGGACCACGATCTGTCGAAGGACGTGAAGCACATCGGCGCGATGGAGTTCACGCATGAGCATGCCGAGGCCTGTCGGGCGGATATTCCAACCGACGTGGAGGAAGCCGCGTCCAAGATCATGGAGAGCGCAGCGTGAAGAAGATGTCGAAGGCTCCGAAGAAAACGGGCGTCGTGATGGGCGAGTACAAGGCCGGGACGCTGCGCTCCGGCTCCAAGAAGGGGCCGGTGGTGAAGAGCCGGGACCAGGCGATTGCCATCGCTCTGAGTGAGGCTGGTAAGGCGAAGAAGCGTTGAAGCACTATTTCGACGAGATCCAGGGCTGGTTCAACTTCTCTGTCCCATACAGAGACGCTGTGCGTGAGGCCTCCGACGCGTCTGTCCTCGTTGAGCTTGGTTCGTGGAAGGGCCGATCAGCCTGCTTCCTACTAGTCGAGGCGCTTCAAAGCGGAAAAAATCCGTCGATTTTTTTCGTTGACCACTGGGGCGGGTCGAACGAGTCCGAGCACCAGGCGGACCCCGAGCTTGAGCGGGTCTACGAGGTGTTCCTGGCGAATATCGCCCGCGCGGGCTACCCGAAGACCAATGTCGTGCGGATGGCCACCGCAGAAGCCGCTGGATTGTTCCCGGCGGAAAGTGTTGACTTCATCTGGGTCGACGCCGGCCACGAGTACGACGAGGTGAAGGCCGATCTGGAGGCCTGGTGGCCCAAATTGAAGCCCGGCGGCGTGATAGGTGGTGATGACTTGCCCATGGACGGTGTAAAGCGGGCTGTGAGTGAGTTTTTCCCAAGCCACGAAGTCGGCTCCGAGGCGGGCTGGCAGTGGTGGCGTGTAAGGAAGAAGGTCTAAACCATGGCTCAAGGCATTACCCCTGGGCGGTACGACCCCGACGTGGTGAACATCCCCGCGCGCAGCGACGTCTACAACGACGAGACGGGCTACATGCTGCCGCAGAACGAGCCCATGGACGACGAGGAGTTCCGCTACATCGTCTTCCAGGCGATCACGGACTCGCAGACCTACATCGACAGCTACCTCGCGCCCCAGCGCGAGCAGGCCATGGCCTACTTCCTGGGCGAACTGTTTGGCAACGAGGAAGACGGCCGCAGCCAGGTCATCATGACCGAGGTGCGCGACACCATCCTCGCCATGCTGCCGTCCCTGCTGCGGATCTTCACGGGCGGCGACAAGGTCATCGAGTTCGTGCCGAAGGGCGCGGAAGACGTGCAGGCCGCGGAGCAGGCCACCGACCTCATCAACTACGTTTTCATGCAGGAGAACCCCGGCTTTCGCATCCTGCACGATGCGATGAAGGATGCCCTTGTTCTTAAGACGGGTGTGCTGACCTGGTACAAGGTCGACTACGAAGAGGTCGAGAGCTACGCCTACTCCGGCCTGCTGCCGGAAGAGATTGCCCTGCTGACGTCGGACCCCGACGTGACGGTAGAGAGCCTGACGGAAGTCGTCGACATGACGACCGGCATGGCCAAGACGGACCTGCGGATCCGCCGCGTGAAGCGCAATCCGCGCTACGTCGTCGAGTGCATCCCGCCGGAGCAGTTCCTCATCGACAATGAGGCGGCCAGCATCGACGAAGCGATCTATGTCGGCCGCCGCAAGCTGGCGACGATCTCCGAACTCGTCGCTATGGGCTACCCGCGCGACATCATCGAGCAGAACGCCGGGACCGGCGGGTTCGACATGAACAACGAGGTTCTGGTCCGCAATCCGGCTGACCAGAGCTTCTTTGGCATCACGCAGACCACCGACGAGACGACCGACAAGGTCTTCTATGTCGAAAGCTACATCCGTGCTGACCGCGACGGCGACGGCATTGCCGAGCTTCACAAGGTGTGCACCGTCGGCAACGGCGCCTACATCCTGCACAGCGAAGTGGTGCAGAAGGCACCCTTCTCGCTGCTCGCGCCTGACCCCACGCCGCACACGATCTTCGGCCAGTCCATCGCAGACCAGACGATGGACCTGCAGCTGATTAAGTCGTCGATCATGCGCAACACGCTCGACAGCCTGGCGCAGTCCATCCACCCGCGCACGGTGGTGGTCGAGAACCAGGTGCATATGCCCGACGTGATGAACGTCGAGACGGGGGCCGTGATCCGTGCCCGCGCGCCAGGCGCCGTGCAGCCCCTCACGATGCCGTTCGTGGGCCAGCAGGCGCTGGGCGTGATGGCCTACCTGGACGAGGTGAAGACGCAGCGTACGGGCATCTCGCGGGCCTCCCAGGGCCTCGACGCTGACGTCCTGCAGTCCACCACCCGCTCCGCGGTGCAGGCCCAGCTGTCGTCCTCCCAGGAGCGCATCGAGATGATCGCGCGCCTGTTTGCGGACGGGCTGAAGCGGTGCTTCCAGGGTCTTCTGGGGCTGGTTGTCCAGCACCAGGACAAGGCGAAGATCATCAGACTGCGCAACAAGTTCGTGCCGATCGACCCGCGAGGCTGGGATGCCTCGATGGATATGGTCGTCAACATCGCGCTGGGCCGCGGCTCCGACGAGCAGCGCATGGCCTTTCTGATGCAGATCATCCAGCAGCAGAAGGAGGTCATCCAGACCTACGGGCCCTACAACCCGCTGGTTGACCTCACTCAGCTTCGGGATGCGCTCGCCCAGGTTACGCAGTTGGCTGGCTTCCAAGATCCGAGCCAGTTCTGGAAGGAGATCAACCCGCAGGAGGTCCAGGCCTTCATGCAGCAAATGGCGCAGGGGGCCAACAAGCCTGACCCAGCCCAGCTGCTGGCCCAGATCGAGGCGGACAAGGTCAAGGCTGACATCCTCATCAACGCGGCGAAGCAGGAGCTGGAGCGCCAGAAGGCCGCTGCCCAGGCCGACCTTGAGCGCGACAAGCTCTACATCGACGCCATGATGAAGGCGGCCGAGATCCAGGCCCGCTACGGGGCCCAGATCGACATGGCGCTCATCAAGGCCGAGGTCGACCGTCAGCGGACTGAGATCCAGGGTATGTTCCGCACTGCCCAGGGCCCGCTGCCTCCGCAGATGCCGGTGCAGGCACCCGCACCGCTCATGCCGCCGGGGGCCATGTGATGGCGACCTACGAGCAGGAAGAACTCTGGCGCGCCGCCCAGGCGCTGCACCGCGACGGCTCCGCGCAGGAGGTGCTGAAGCGCATGGAGGCTCGGTGTGTAGCCGAGTGGATGCTTTCGGACCCGACCGACGGGGCCAAACGAGACGCCGCGTACCACATGGTGCGCGCCGTAACTGCGTTCAGACAGGAGCTGGAGGCCTTGGCCTTGGAGCCAACCGTGTCGCAGTTCAATCGACGCTTGAAGATGGCGTCACGCAAGGAGTAGATACTTTATGGCCGAGCAGTCGCAGCCAAGCGAAATCGGTTTGACAGAGGCCGCTGGTCGGATTTCTAGCCTGCTGGGAGGGAATGACCCCGAACCCACAGTTGGGACGCCGAAGAAGGCTTCTGCCGCAGTCGAGGAGACTGAGGCGTCGGCGGACCTAGACGACGAGACTGTGCCCGAAGGCGACGAGGCAGCGGATCAATCCGCGTCGTCCGAAGGCGAGGGATCTGGGGACGTCGAGGACACTGAAGGGGAGGCCGATGGCGGTCTGAAGCCTGACACTCTGGTCACCGTCAAGATTGACGGCAAGACCCAGCAGGTCACGCTGAAAGAGGCGCTGGATGGCTACCAGAGGCAGTCCGATTATTCGCGGAAGATGCAAAAGCTTCGTGATGAAGCCGTTGCATTCCAAGCGGATCGCCAGCAGGTGGAAGTGGAGAGGGCGCAGTACGGCCAACTCCTGGGGGCTCTGAGGCAGCAGCTGGAGCAGATGCAGCCGCAAGAGCCAGACTGGGAAAAGCTGCACCGGGAAGACCCGCTCAATTTCCCGATCGTTGAGAAGCAGTGGCGCGACTACAAGGAGCGTCTGGCCGCGACGAGATCCGAGCAGGAACGTCTGGCCTCAATTGCATCTCAGCAGGAGCAAGTAGCACTGCGGCAGCAGGTCGAGCAGGGACGGCAGTTCCTCCTTGAGAAGATGCCGGAGTGGAAGGACGCAGCGAAGTGGGACGCGGCGCGCAGCAACCTTCGTGAGTATGGCCGCACGGTCGGCTACTCGGACGAAGAACTGGCGCAGGCGTATGACCCGCGAGCGGTCCTGGTGCTTGAAAAGGCGCGTCGATACGACGCCCTCATCGCCAACCGGCCCAAGCCTACGCAGGCGCAGGGACCGAAGCCGATGCGGGCCGGATCGAATGCCGCTTCTCCGAAGCAGGCGACCGACGTTCAGCGAATGAGACAGCGTCTCAAAGCAACGGGCCGCGCGGACGACGCCGCGAGGCTTTTCGGTCTACTCGATCAGAGGAAATAACCCATGCCCTCCGTTAGCAAGGCAACGACCTACGACAACGTCAACGCGATCCGCGAAGACCTGTCCAACATCATCTACGACATCTCGCCGGTCGACACCCCGCTGATGTCGAACATTGGCCGCGACACCGCGGACAACACCTACTTCGAGTGGCAGACTGACCAGCTGGCCGGCGCTGACACCACGAACGCGGTGATTGAAGGCGCCGACGCTGG
>JBIKJV010000030.1:0-22087 GCA_044360755.1 Phycisphaerales bacterium | reverse complement strand
CGCCGCGCGCCGATCTGGTGAACCGGCTGATCGTGCGGCTCCGCGACGAGATGGGCGTGACGGGTATCGTGGTCACCCACGACTTGGCCAGCGCGTTCGCGGTGGCCGACCGGATGACGATGCTGATGGACGGACGCACGATCTTCGCCGGAACCCCTGACGAGCTGCGGCACGCCCCCGACCCTCGCGTGCAGGGCTTCCTCCATGCACAGGCGACGCCCGAGGAACTGGCCGCGATCCGCGGGGGGAGAACCCCGTGAGCGCCTCGCACCGGAACCGTGATTTCGCGCTCGGACTGACCGCGATCGGGGCGATCGGCGGCATGGCCGGCCTGCTGCTGGCGTTCGGCAAGCTGCAGCCCCTCCTGGCGCGACCGTTCACGGTGGTCGTCGAAACGAACACTGCGGCCGGGATCCGGCCGGGCGGCCTGGTCACCCTGCATGGCGTGCCGGTGGGAGAGGTCCGTCGGGTGCTGGTGGACCCTGCGTGGGACCCACCGGTGCACATCGAGCTCGGGATCGACCGCGACGCCAAGGTGCCGGCCGGGGTGCAGGCCATGCTCTCGGAATCGCTGATCGGCGGCGGGAACGGCGTCGACCTGACGCTGCCGGCGGGCGCAAAGGCCGGCGAACTGCTGGCCCCGCAGGATCCGCCGTTCGCCCTGCGCGCGACGTTCGCGCCGATGACCGATCGACTGGCGCTGGCGCTCGGCTCGGCGCAGCGCGCGTTCGCGGCCGGCGCGTCGTGGCTTGATGACGAGGCCCTGCGGAACGACGCACGCGGCGCAGTGAAGCGTGCCAACCAGCTCTTTGACGAGGCGACCGACACGGTGCAGATCGTCGGGAACCTTGCGCAAAGCGTGCAGGCCGATGCGTCGCGGCTGGCCGCCAGCCTGCAGCGCACCGCAGATGCGCTGGCCGGCGCGATGGCTCGCGTCGACGACCTGCTGCGACGCACCTCCAAGGGCGAAGGCACGGCCGGCAAGCTGCTGGCGGACCCGGCGCTCTACGACAACCTCTCCGACAGCGCGCAGCGCCTGAAGGCCGCGCTGGACCAGGCGAACCTGCTGCTGAAGCAGATCCGCGAGAAGGGCCTGCAGTTGCAGGTGCCCTGACCCGCCGGCGCGGCATCCGCAAACGAACGGGACCCGGCTCGCGGCCGGGTCCCGTCGATTTTCCGATGATGGGCCGAGGTCACTTCGTGGCGGTCGTGCCCGGCTTCTGGGAAGCGGTCGATGACTTCGAGTTCGACGCGCCCTTCTTCGCCGGGCTCTTCGCCGCGGCGGCCGGAGCGTTCTTCGGTGCCTCGGTCTTCGCCTTCGCGACGGCCTTCGACTCGTTGCCCGTCACGACGACCTCGACGCGGCGGCTCTTCTCCTTGGTGGGCTCGGGCTGGTCCGGGCCGAAGCTCATCAGCGCGACGTGGTTCTCGCTGACGCCCTTCTTGCCCAGGTACTCGCGCACCGCGAAGGCACGCTCGAAGCCGAGGTGATAGTTGGTCGGGAAGGCGCTCTTGCGGATCGGGTCTGCGTCGGTGTGGCCGATCACGACGATCTCGCGGTTCGGGTACAGCTCCTTGACCTTCTGGGCGATCGCGTCCAGCGTGTGACGCGCGCCGTCCTTCAGACCGGTCTTGCCCGAGTCGAAGAGCAGGCTGTTGGCGATGGTGAGGTGGATGTCGTTGCCCTCGACGGTGACCTCGACACCATCGATGCCCTTGAACGCCTTGGCATCCACGGCCTGCGCGTCACCCGCCGGAGCGGCGGCAACGGTCTGCTGCTGGCACGCGGAGAGCTGCTGCTGCAGGTCGGCGACGCGCGCCTCGCTGCCGGCCAGCTGCGATCCGAGCGCGTTGAGCTTGTCGTCCTTCTCGGCCAGCTGCTTGGTCAGCGCGTCGTTCTGCTGGAGCAGGTCATTCGACGCGGTCTTGTTCTCGTCGCAGCCGACGAGCACCGCCGCGGCAAGGGCGATGACCGGCAGGGCGAGGATTCGGGTGGATGCCATCGTTGCTGAGTCCTTTCACGCACTGGGGGCGCCACAGCGGGGTGAGCGCCCGAACCGTCGGCGGCCGCCAACGGTGCCCCGCGTCCATGCGAAGCGACATTATTAGAACCCGGGCTCAGGGCCCCTGTAAAGGGGCGGCTGCGGGAAATCCATCGGAATCCGCAGGCTCGGGCCCCGCCCCGGAGGTCCAGACGAAGGCACCCAGGATCACCACCAGGAAGGCCAGCAGGCGCAGGACGCGTGCCGTGATGGTGCGCGGGCCGGAATCGGCCTCCAGCGACGGCTGCACGATCACCCCGGAAAGCAGGCATCCGGCGACGATTGCAAGACCCACCAGCACGCCCCACACGTGCTGACCGGGCGCCCCGAAGATCCAGGCCACCACCGCGGCGACCATCGCCAGGATCGCCAGCGCCGCACCGGCAGCCACCCCGCGACGCACCAGCACCGCGCCCGCGAGCGAGCATGCGAGCAACAGTCCCGCCATCGCCAACGCCCCGCCCGGGCTCTGCCGCGCGGCTGCGGCAACGCCGGACATGGCCCGAAGCGTGCCCGCCACCCCGCCATCCAGGAGCGGACGGCCGATCCACGCGACGATCGAACCGATCGCGAGCGCAGGGCCGAACGGCATCCGCATCGGTGCGTGACGGGCCAGGTTGACGGTCCACCAGGCCAGCCCGACGAACGGCGCCACGAAGAAGCCGACGACCGCCGCGCGCCAGCCGAACGCGGCTCCGGCGGCGGCCAGCAGGTGGACGTCGCCCAGGCCAAGCGCCTCGGTGCCCAGGAGCACGCTCGCCGCAATGCGCACCACCCACACGAGCGCGCCGGCGGCGACGAACCCCGTCGCGACGGCGAAGAAGGCCTGCAGCGCCAGCGGCACCTCGGCGGGCGCAGGGAGCGACCGCGCCACCAGCGCACCGATGCCGCCAAGCAGGACCGCGGGGCCGAGGAACGCGATCTCCTTGATCATCTCTCGGCGCGCGTGCGGGTAATCGGCGAAGGTGTCGTCCTCGTTGGCCAGGTAGTCGTCGTAGTCGGCGAAGGAGCGCGGCAGCACGCCCGCGGCCAGCGCGATGCGCCCGATCGCGAGGCCGGCAAGCGCCCCGGTGGCAGCCAGCGAGACCTGCCAGCCCGGCATCGCCATGGGGAAGGCCGGGTGGCCCGCGGCCGGCGTGAACGCCGCGACGAGCCCCGCAACGGGCCACAGCACGAATGCCGCCACGCTTGACCACGTGGGGATCGCGATCGGAATGAGGAAGGTGCGCGCGTCGCAGAGGAGCATCGCGATGAGCGAACCAACCGCCCACAGGACCGCCGCCAGCGCCGGCAGGCTGGCCACCAAGCCGACTGCCGCCCACCAACCTTGCCCGACCGGCCACCAGAAGCTGCCGTGCCGAGGCAGGTAGAGCGCCGCATAGATGGCCATGAACAACACGCCCATCGCGACCTCGCTGAGCACGTAGCGCGCAGGGATCGCGACGTGGCACGCGGCGCACCGCCCACGCAGCCGCAGCCAGCCCAGGATCGGCAGGTTGTCGTACCAAGGCAAGCGGTAGCCGCATACCGGGCAGCGGGAAGGCGGCGTGACGATGCTCATCCCCTCGGGCAGGCGCCAGGCGACGACGTGCACGAAGCTGCCGGCGCAGGCCCCGAACGCGAATGCGAACAGGAGGCCGACGGCGGTTGGCAACGCGATCGCGAGGTCGGTCCAGGTGTCGTGCATCGGGTCGGTCAGAACGGCGCGGGCGCGGAGCTGGGCTCTTCGCCCTGCTCGAGCGCGTCGCCGGTGATGCGCTCGATGCGCTGCTCGGCGTCGTCCAGGATCGCGCGGCAACGACGGATCAGCGCGTCGCCGCGTGCGTATTCGCGCAGACTCTCCTCGAGGCCCGTCTCGCCCTTCTCCATTCGCTCGATGATCGCCTCGAGCTCGTCGATGGCCTCCTCGTAGCCCATCTCGGCGATCGCGGGGTCGACCGGCTCGGTGGCGGGCTTTGCGGGCTGCTTGCGGGGGGACTTGCTCATGGCGCGTGGGCTCCGGAGGCTACTGGCGGGAATCGAAGAGGGTCGGTGCGGGCGCGTCGCCCACGGTCGAGTGGATGGTGCCGTCGGACACGCGCGTGGCGAGCGAGGTGCCCGCCGGCGCGTCGGTGACGGCACGCACCAGTCGGCCGTCGGGGCCGAAGGTGAGCGAGTACCCCCGCGCCAGCACCTGCCCAGGGCCGAGCGCACGCAACTGCCGCTCGGCGGCACCCAGTTGCCCGCGCAGGTCGGTCACCATGACACGGGCGGCGCGGTCCAGCCGCTGCGCCAGGGCACGCAGGCGCTCACGGGCGGCGGCCTGGCGCACGGACGGGCGATGGCGCTCGAAACGGGCACGGGCGTCGGCCAGGCGGCGGGCCGCAGCGGACTCGCGGGCGCGCACCGCGTGCGAAAGGCGCGCGCGCAGGCGTTCAAGTTCGGCGCGGCGCAAGTCGATCGGCGCACGGGGCGAGCGGAAGAGCGGGTGGCGCGCCAGCACCGCCAGCTGCCGCTGCGCGTCGACCACCTGGCGGCGCACGACGCGTGCCAGCCGATCGGTCAGCGCGTCGAGCATCTCCGACTCGGCGGCCGCGTCGGGGAAGAGCTCCATCACGGCCTGCGTGGGCGTGGAGGCACGGTGGTCGGCCACCCAATCGATGATCGTCGTGTCGGACTCGTGGCCGATCGCGGCGACCACGGGCGTGGCCGAGCGGAACACCGCGTCGGCGACCACCCGCTCGTTGAAGGCCCACAGGTCCTCGATGCTGCCGCCGCCGCGGGTGACGATCATGGCGTCGAGGCCCAGTTCATCGGCGCGGCGATCGACCGCGGAGATCGCGCGCGCGACGGCCGGCGCGGCAGACTCTCCCTGGACCGGGACCCCGACCACCAGGATGCGCACGAATGGCGCACGGAGCTTGGCCGTCTTCAGGACGTCCTGCAGCGCGTCGGCCTGGAAGCTGGTGATCACCGCGACGCAGCGCGGGAAGGTCGGCAGCGGGCGCTTGCGCGCGCGGGCGAAGTAGCCCTCGGACTCGAGCAGCCGGCGCAGTTCCTCGTACCGCTGCTGCAGCGACCCGGCGCCGCGGCGCTCGATCCTCTGGACGTCCAGCTGGGTGCGGCCGCCCTTGCCGTAGTGGGTCAGCGTGCCGGTGACGACGACCTCGGTGCCGTTGCCGGGCACGAAGCCCGCCGACGCGGCGCGGGACGACCACATCACGCAGCCCAGCTGGCTCTCGGCGTCCTTGATCGTGAAGTACCAGTGCTTGGGGCTCGAGAAGTTGGAGACTTCGCCCACCACTCGCACCTGGCCGATCCCCTCGACGGCGCGCTTGATGCGGTCCGTGGCCTGCGTGACCGAGAGCGGCGGCACCTCGCCGCCCGGCCCGCCGCCCGCGCGCGGCGCGGCATCCGACGGCGGACCGAAGAGGCCGCCGCGGGCGAGCGATGGATCGAACGGCCGCCGGGACATGCGCCGTACGATACGCCCGCCGCGCGCCCGCGCACGACCGCGATGCCGAACGACGAACCACGCCCCTCGACGCCGATCGAAGCCGTGCCCGGCATCGGGCCGCGGACGGGCGCCGCGTACCGGCACCTGGGCATCGCGACCGTGGCCGACCTGCTGCGGCACTTCCCCGCGCGCTACGAGCACGAGCGCAGCGAGATGACCGTCGCCGACGTGCAGGCGCTGTGCGCCACGGGCGAGTCGCCCGACGTCGCGCTGCGCGTCGAGGTGGCCGCCGTGCGCCACGTGCCGCGCCCAAAGCCGCGCACGGAGGCGACCTTCGAGGACGGCACCGGCACCGTGCGCGCCGTGTGGTTCAACGCCCCGTGGATGCGCGGCAGGATCCACCCGGACCAGCGCGGCATCCTGCAGGGCACCGCCAAGGAGCGCGGCCGGTACCTGGAGCTCTCGAACCCGCGCTGGGAGCCGACCGCGCCGGGCGAGGAGCCGCCCCCGCGCCAGGACCGCCTGCGGCCGGTGTACCCGGCGTCCGAGGAGCTCTCGTCGGCGCAGATCGAGCGCGCCGTGCGCACGGTGCTGCCCTCGGCCGTCGAGTCGATCGAGGACCCGCTGCCGGCCGAGTACCGGGCATCGCGAGCGCTGCCGGCGCTGGACGAGTGCTACCGACGCATGCACGCCCCGGCCGACCGAGACGAGCAGGCCGAGGCGCGCCGCCGCCTGGCCTTCGAGGAGCTCCTGCTCCTGCAGCTGGGCGTGATGATGAAGAAGCGGCAGATGCGGGATGGCGTGCGGGCGCGGCCGCTGCCGGTCACGCCGGCGATCGACGCGCGGATCCGTGCACGCTTCCCGTTCGCGTTCACCGACGAGCAGGACCGCGTGGTGGCCGAGATCGCCGCCGACCTGGGCCAGGCGTTCCCGATGAACCGCCTGCTGCAGGGCGACGTGGGCGCGGGCAAGACCGCGGTGGCGCTGCACGGCATGCTGCTGGCGGTGGCCAACGGCGCTCAGGCGGCGATGGTGGCGCCCACCGAGCTCCTGGCCGAGCAGCACTTCGCGTCCATCTCGCGCTTCCTGGCCGGCAGCGACGTGCGCGTCGAGCTGGTGACCGGCAGCCTGACCGCGGCCGAGCGCCGCGCCGCGCTGGCCCGACTGGCGTCCGGCGAGAGCCAGCTGGCGGTGGGCACGCATGCGCTGCTCCTGGAGGGCGCGGCCTTCCACCGCCTGGGACTGGCGGTGATCGACGAACAGCACCGCTTCGGCGTCGAGCAGCGCGCAGCGATGCGCCAGAAGGTGGCGTCGGCGACGGGCGAGGTGCCGCACGTCCTGGTGATGACCGCGACGCCGATCCCGCGCACGCTCTCGCTGACGGTGTTCGGCGACCTGGACGTCTCGATGCTGCGCGCGCGCCCCGCGGGCCGGCAGCCGATCGTGACGCGGGTGGTGGGCCGCGACAAGGAAGCGGACGTCTATGCGTACCTGCGCACGCGGATCGACGCAGGCGAGCAGTGCTACGTCGTGGTGCCGGCGGTCGAGGAGAGCGCCAGCGGCCTGAAGGACGCCGAGGGCACCGCACGCGCGCTGGCGGCGGGCGCCTTCGCGGGCGCGGCGATCGGTGTCGTGCACGGCCAGCTGGAACGCAACGAGCGCGAGGCCGTGATGGAACGATTCCGGCGCGGCGAGCTGCAGGTGCTGGTGGCGACGGTCGTGATCGAGGTCGGCGTCGATGTGCCGAACGCGTCGCTGATGGTGGTCGAGCACGCGGACCGGTTCGGGCTCGCCCAGCTGCACCAGTTGCGCGGACGCGTCGGGCGCGGCACGCGGAAGAGCCTGTGCGTCTTCATCGGGGACCCCGTCACCGAGGACGCAACCAAGCGCCTGGAGGCGATCGCGGGGACCGACGACGGGTTCGCGATCGCCGAGCTCGACCTTTCGATCCGCGGCCCGGGCGAGCTCTTCGGCAGCCGGCAGAGCGGCCTACCCCCCTTCCGGGTGGCCGACCTGGAGCGCGACCTGGAGCTCCTGCGCCTGGCGCGGCGCGACGCGAAGGAGTGGATCGACCGCGACCCGGACCTGCAGCTCCCCGGGAATCGCCTGCTGCGGCGCAAGCTGATGCACGCCTACGGGAGCGCGCTCGGGCTGGGCGACGTGGCCTGATGGCCCCCCGGGCCTGGGCGCACGCTTCGGTGCGCCGGCCCGGCCTGAATCGAACCGGGAGACCTCCCTGCTCATAGACTGCGGGACCCGATGACCGCCGACGCGCTCCACATCCATGGTCTTCGCTTCGGTTACCCCGGCGCCGCATGGCGCCTCGAGGTGGCCGACTTCCGCCTCGCACCCGGTGAACAGGCGCTCCTGGTGGGCGGCAGCGGACGCGGCAAGAGCACGTTGCTCATGGCCATCGCGGGGCTGCACGCGATCGAGGCCGGCAGCGTGGCGGTGGCCGGCACCGACCTGGCCGTGCTGCAGGGCGCTGCGCGCGATACGGCCCGCGGACGCTCGATCGGGATGATCTTCCAGACGTTCAACCTGCTCCACGGCTTCAGCGCGCTTGACAACGTGCTGACCGCACTGATGTTCAGTGCGCTGCCGGCCGCACGGCACGAGGCCAGGGCCCGCGAGCTGCTTGAGCGCCTTGGGATTCCCGACCCCGACGCGCCGATCGACCGACTCTCGGTCGGGCAGCAGCAGCGCGTGGCCGTCGCACGCGCGCTGGCCGGGCGCCCGACCCTGGTGCTGGCCGACGAACCGACCGCGAGCCTGGACCCCGAGAACACCGCCGCCGCGATGGACCTCATCCAGGCAGCCTGCCGCGACGACGGTGCCGCGCTCCTGTGCACGAGCCACGACCCGTCGCTGCGAACGCGCTTCGAGCGGATCGAGACGGTCGATGCCTTCGTGCGCCAGGCAGAGGAGGCCCGCCGATGAGCGCACGCACGATGACCGACGTCCAGATCGTCGCCGCCAGCCTTCGGGCGCGGCCGCTCTCGACCACCATCACCGCGGCAATGGTCGCGGTGAGCGTCGCGCTGCTCCTGGTGCTGCTTGGCATGCGCACGGCCGCGCGCAGCGCATTCGACCGCGGATCCGGGAACATGCACCTGCTGGTGAGCGCCGATCCCAGCCCGCTGGTCGCCGTGCTGAACGGGATCTTCTACGCCAACGCGCCGTCCAATCCGATCTCCTGGGAGAAGTACCAGGCGATCCGAGGCGGCTTCCCCTATTCCTGGGCGATCCCGACGCAGCAGGGAGACAGCTACCGCGGCTATCCGACGATGGCCACCACGACCGATTTCTTCGCCAAGTTCGAGCCGGTCAAGGGCGAACCCTGGAAGCTGGCCCAAGGGCGCTTCTTCGACAAGCCGTTCGAATTGGTCCTGGGCGCGCAGGCCGCCACGGGCACTGGCCTGCGCGTCGGGCAGAAGCTGTTCCTGACGCACGGCGCCGGCGCAGGCGGCGACGGGCACGCCGGCCATGAGCACGCCGAGTACCCCTTCGAGGTGGTCGGCATCCTGGCGCCGACTGGCAGCGCTCACGACCGGGCGCTCTTCACGGACCTGGAGTCAAGCTGGATCCTCCATGCCCACGACCGACGGGAGCGCGAAGGCATCGAGACCAGGACGACCGCCGCCGACCTGACCGACGCCGACCGCAAGATCACCGGCATCCTGCTCCGGTTGCCGACCCGCGCGGGCAGCGACGCCAGCGCCGCGATGCAGTCGCAGTTCGACACCCTCCGCCGGGACACGTCGATCGTGGTGGCACAGCCGGCGGACCAGATCCAGCGGCTGTTCGCGATCGTAGGCAACGTGGACGGGCTGTTCCTGGGCATCGCCGCGGTGGTGCTGGTCTCGAGCGCCGTGAGCCTGATGCTGGCCCTCTACAACTCGATGAACGAGCGGCGCCGCCAGGTGGCCGTGCTGCGCGTGCTGGGTGCCAGCCGCGCGCGGGTGTTCGGCCTGGTCGTGACCGAGAGCATGCTCATCGGACTGGCCGGCGGTGCGGCGGGCATCGTGCTCTCGCTGGCGGGCGGCATCCTGGCAAGCGCGTACCTGAAGTCGGCGCTGGGCTTGGTGATCGACCCGACGCTCGACCCGCGCGGCACGGTGATCGTCCTCGGCGGCACGGTCGCCCTGTGCGCGCTGGCCGGCGTGCTGCCCGCGTGGCGCGCGTACCAAACCACCGTGGCCGACAACCTTCGGCCGATCGGATGAGGACCACGGCATGAACGGCACCCGCATCGTCTGGCTGGTCGGCGCGCTCCTTGTGGGTGCCGCCGTGGTGGTCCTGGCGTGGCCGGAAGGCGAGCGCGCGGTGACGAAGGAGCCGGAGCCTGCGACGGCTGCAGACGCGCCTGCGCCTGCGCCCGCGCGCGACACGGCAACCGTCGCGACCGCTGCAGCCGCCCCGGCAGCTGCAACCGTCCCGACCGACGCGCCGCCCGCGGCCGCGAAGCCCGCCGCTCCCCGAGACCCGGCCGCGATCGACCTGGGTCTCGACCGTCAGATTCCGCACGCGAAGGTCGTGGCCGGCAGCGTCGTCCGTCGCCCCGGCAGCGACGGCGCGCCAGCGCTCTTCGCCGACGGACGCTTCGAGATCCGCGGCGCCGGCACCCAGGCAGACCCGTACGTCGTCAGCTGGGGCTGCCTTGCCAGCGCACAGGACACCTATGTGCCGCGGCTCCAGGAAAACGATCTGCCGCAACGCATCGCGATGCTGGATGGCGCCTGGGTACGCATCGAGGGCTACCTGGCATTCCCGCTGATGGTGAGCGAGACGAAGGAACTGCTGGTGATGCTCAACCAGTGGGACGGATGCTGCATCGGCGTGCCGCCGACCCCGTACGACGCCATCGAGGTGAAGCTGACGGAACCCGCCAAGCGCGGCGGCAAGCATGCGACGTTCAACTACGGCACCGTCGAAGGCCGCCTGAAGGTCGAGCCATACCTCGTCGAGAACTGGCTCGTCGGCCTCTACCTGCTCGAGGATGCCCAGCTGAAGCTGGGCGCCCAGCCCGAACTCTGACCCCACCGCCACAAGCGGCCCCCGACCATGATCACCGCCACGATCGTCTCCCTCCTCCTCTCGCAGGCCGCCCCCGCGGCAGCCGAAGCCCCGGCACCCGCCGCGCAGGCCCCGGCGCCCGCCGCGGACGCGGTCGTCGCCCCTGCAGAACGCCGCACGTCGCGCGCCCTGGGCGAGGCGATCGAGGCGCTGCGCACGAAGTACCCGAAGCTGGTCACCGTGTCGGTGCTGGGCACCAGCATCGGCAAGCTGCCGATCCCGATGCTCACGCTGTCGGACGACGCCGCAAACGCCGCCGGCCGTCCGGCATTCCTGGTCGTCGCCGGCTTCGAGGGCCCGCGGTGGTCGGCCGGCGAGGAGGCGCTCGTCGCAGCCGAGAAGCTGCTGCGCGACCATGCCGCGTTGCTCTCCGAGGTGACGGTGCTCGTGGTGCCGCGCGCCAACCCGGACGCCGCCGAGCGCTTCGCGACCGACCTGCCGCGCGACTACTCGGGCAACGCGGCGCTGCACGACAACGATCGCGACCACAAGGTCGACGAGAACGGCCCCTCCGACCTGAACGGCGACGGCTGGATCACGCAGATGCGCCTGGCGGGCAGCAAGCCGCCATGGACAAAGCCCAGCCTCGTCGCGGACGGCGCCGACGCCAGGCTGATGAAGCGTGCGGACGCCACGAAGGGAGAGCTGCCCGTCTACACGGTGTGGACCGAGGGCATCGACTCGGACGGAGACGGGCGCATCGCGGAGGACTGGAAGGGCGGCATCGCGGTCGACCGCAACTTCCCCCATCGCTGGCCGGAGTTCGAGGACGAGGCGGGCGCGTACCCGCTGATCACGCCCGAGGCGAAGGCGCTGGCGGATTTCGTGATCGCGAACCCGCGCATCTTCGCGGCGCTCGTGATCGGCCGCCACGACACCGTCGTCAACGCCCCGGACGGGAAGGCGAAGGCGGAGGGCGGCATGCCGGCGATGATCGATGAGGCCGACGTGGGCGCCTACGGCGAGGCCGCCAAAGTCCTGCGCGAGGCGCTTGGACTCAAGCGCGCATCGGGCTCGGACACGGCAGGCAGCTTCGTGGCATGGATGAACGCACAGCGCGGCGTGCCGACGTTCGCGACGCAGGCGTGGGGACGCCCGGACGTCCCGGCAAAGGACAAGGATGCAAAGGACGGCGCGAAGCCGGATGCACCGAAGGCAGATGCGCCCAAGGCGGACGCGACGAAGCAGGACGCCCCTGCCGATGCGCCCGCCGGCAGTGCCGCGCCGGCAGGACGCCAGGGTGGCGGCGGCGGCCCGAGTGGTGGACGCCGCGGCGGGCGCGGCGGATTCGGCGGCGGGGCCCGTGCGGCCAGCGCGGCCCCCGACGCCGCCAAGCCCAACGACGAGGAGGACGCCGCCTGGCTCGCCTACAGCGACCAGATGCGCGGCGGAGCCGGGTTCGTGCCCTGGACGAAGGCAACGCACCCGCAGCTGGGCGAGGTCGAGGTCGGCGGCTGGGTCGCTGGCTTCAAGGACAACCCCCCGATCATCGAGGTGCGCCCGCAGGGCGAGAAGCTGGGTGACGCGCTGGCCAAGCTCGCCGCGTGGCGCCCGCGCGTCGAGCTGCGTTCGCCGACGGTCACCGTCCTGGCGCCGAACCTGTACCGCGTGAACCTGGAGCTGGTGAACGCCGGCCGCCTGCCCACCGTGCAGCGCGGCGGCCGCGCCGAGGGCGTGACGCCCGCGAACGTCGTGCGCATTTCGACCCCGATGGACCGCATCCGCGCGGGCCGCCGCACCGACATCGTGCGCGGCATGGACCCTGGCGAAGTGCGCAGCTTGGAGTGGACCGTCAGCGCGGAACCGGGCGAGACCGTGACCGTGGATCTGCTCTTCGCGGGCCAGCCGGTGGGCTCGTTCGCGTGCAAGGACGGGGTGCCCGTCGCCACGCCCGCGGACGCCGGCACGAAGGGAGGTGCGAAGTGAACCGCACCCTCCTCGCCATCCTCGCACTGGCCGCGGCATGCGCAGCGCCGGCGGCGGCGCAGCAGCAGGTTCCTTCGAAGGTCGAGATCTCGTTCGACCGCTATTCCTCGCCCGACGAGATCGAGGCGAACATGCGCCGGCTTGCCGACGCGTACCCCGAACTCTGCCGGATGGAGCGCTACGGGACGTCCGGCCTGGGCCGCCCGCTGTGGATGCTCATCCTGAACAACCCGAAGACCGGACCGGACACCGCGAAGCCCGCGATGTACATCGACGGTGCGATCCATGCCAACGAGATCCAGTCCGGCGAGACCGTCCTCTACACCGCTTGGTACCTGCTGAAGAGCCACGGCCAGGTTCCCAAGCTCACCGACCTGATGGACCGCGTGTCCTTCTACCTGATCCCGCTCATCAACCCGGACGGCCGCCAGGCGTGGTTCCGCGACCCGCAGACGCCGAACTCGGCGCGCTCGGGGCAGATCCCGACCGACAGCGACGGCGACGGCACGCGTGACGAGGACGGCCCGGACGACCTGGACGGCGACGGCAACATCACCATGATGTGGCGCAAGGATCCGTTCGGCACCCACCGGCGCGACCCACGCAACCCCAACAGGATGGTCGCGGTCAGCAGCGAGCCCAAGGCCGACGGCACGCGCGAGTACGGCGACTGGACGATGGCGGGCCAGGAAGGCATCGACAACGACGGGGACGGCATGGTCAACGAGGACGATGCCGGGGGCTACGACATGAACCGGAACTTCCCCTCCGGCTGGCAGCCCGCGAACATCCAGGGAGGCGCGGGCATCTACCCGCTCTGCTACCCCGAGACGAAGGCGATCGCCGACTTCGTGCTGGCGCACCCGAACATCGCCGCGTTCCAGGCCTACCACAACGCCGGCGGCATGATCCTGCGCGGGCCGGGCGCCGAGTCGCGCGAAAACGCCTACCCCCGAGCGGACCTTTCGGTCTACGACCGCATCCAGCAGGCCGGCGCGCAGATGCTGCCGTTCTACCGCCCGATGACGATCTGGAAGGATCTCTACACCGTGCACGGCGGCCTGGTGAACTGGTCCGCCGAGGGGCTGGGCATCATCTCGCTGACCAACGAGCTCTGGAGCGACAAGAAGATCGCCCAGAATGGCCAGGACCCCAGCGAGGACGACCGAACGATGTGGGGCGACCGAATGCTGTTCGGCCAGACGCAGGTGCCGCTGAAGGAAGTGCAGCACCCCGAGTACGGCACCGTGCTCGTGGGAGGAGGCACCAAGTTCAGCTCACGCATCACGCCACCCTTCATGCTGGAGGAAGAGGCGCACCGCAACTTCGCGTTCACGATGTACCACGCGGACCAGATGCCGCTCCTGCGCTGGGAGAGCCTGGACACGGTCGAGCTCTCGCCCGGCGTGTGGGCCGTCACGGTCACGGTCGCCAACGATCGACTGATCCCGACGCGCACGTCGCGCGCCGCGGAGAAGCGCGTTGGCTACGCGGACGTGCTGCGGCTCGAGGGTGCACCCGTCGCGACCGCGGGCCTGCTGGGCCGCCGGACGGACAAGGCGTTCGACCCGCAGGACTTCACGCCGGCCGAGCTGCGCTGCGAACGCGGCGTGCCCGGCCAGGGTTCGCTGGCGGCGCGCTTCATCGTGAAGGGCGACGCCGGCACCCGCGTCACCCTGCGCTACGAGGCCGAGAAGGCGGCGGCGATCGAGAAGTCGATCAAGCTGGGCGAGTCGACCCTGCCCCGGCAATGACGGGCCACGGCCCAGAGCGCATCGACCTGGCCGTCGTCGGCAGCGGTGCGGCGGGCCTGTTCGCCGCCATCCACGCCGGCCAGGCCGCCGCGGAGGCCGGCGCCACGCTGCGCATCGTCGCGTTCGACGGCGCGCGCAAGCTTGGGGCCAAGATCCTGGTGGCGGGCGGCGGGCGCTGCAACGTGACCCACTGGAAGGTGGACGAGCGCGACTACGCGGGCAGCACGCCGCCGGCCATCCGCAAGGTGCTGCGGCGCTGGGACGTGGACCGCACGGTGGAGTTCTTCGCCGCACGTGGCGTGGAGCTGAAGCGCGAGGAGACCGGCAAGCTGTTCCCCGTGACCGACCGTGCGCAGACGGTGCTGGACGCGCTGCTGGGCGCGGCGCGGGATGCCGGCGCCGAGCTGCGCCACCCCTGCCGCGTGCTGGCGGTCGCGCATGAACCGGGTGGATTCGCGCTGGCGACGGAACACGGTGCCGTGCACGCGCGCCGCGTGATCCTGTGCTGCGGCGGGCGCGCGCTGCCGAAGTCGGGCTCAGACGGGGTGGGCGAGGCGCTGGCGCGCGGGCTGGGCCACTCGATCACCACGCACGTGGTGCCCGCGCTGGTTCCGCTGCGGCTGCCGGCCGGGCACTGGGTCACCGGCCTGAGCGGGCTGACGCTGCCCGCCGAGGTCACGCTGCGGTCGGGCACCGGGAAGAAGCTGGCATCCTTCACCGACAGCACGCTGTGCACGCACTTCGGGCTGAGCGGCCCGAGCATCCTGAACATCAGCCGCCACTGGACGATGGCGCGGTTCGACGACCCCGGCGCGGCGCTCGCACTGGCGTGGATCCCTGGGCTGGACGTCGAGCAGGCCGACCGCATGCTGGTCGATGCGAAGGGCCGCAGTGCGCTGGCCGTGCTGCGCGAGGGCCTGGGCGCGCCGCTGCCCGAACGACTGGCACGCGCGCTCTGCGACGAGGCGCGCATCGACCCCGCGGCGACGGTGCAGCAACTGCCGCGCGACCGGCGCCGTGCGCTGGCGCAGTTGCTGGGGGCGACGCCGCTGCCCATCGAGGGCGACCGCGGCTACACCTACGCCGAGGCGACCGCAGGCGGCGTGCCGCTGGCCGAGGTGCGCCTGGAGACGATGGAGAGCCGCGTCATGCCCGGCCTGCACCTGGCCGGCGAGCTCTGCGACGTCGAGGGCCGGATCGGGGGCTTCAACTTCCAGTGGGCCTGGGCCAGCGGGTTCATCGCGGGCTCGAGCGCCGCGCAGGCACTGCTCGCGGCGCCAGCAGCCCCGTGAGCGTGGCGCCGAAGCGCAGCACGGTCGCGCGCAGCGCGGCCAGCCCGGTCGGCGCGGCGGGTGCCGTGCGCGCGGCACGGCGTGCACCGCGGCGCTTCGGCGCCTTCCGCACCACGGGCACCAGCAGGCCGAACGCCTGGGGCACCTCGCGCCGGACGTACTCGATCTCGTTCTCCGTGGTCTCGACCTCGCTGTAGCGGCGCTTCGGGCCACCCGCGATGCCGTGCTGCACGGCATGCGTGTACTCGTGCACCAGCACCGCCGTGGCCAGCACGCGCACCGGCAGCGGGATGCCGCCCGGCGGCGTCGAGAAGCGCGCACGGGCGCGTCGGTAGGTGTTCCAGGTCGCCATCACCCCGGGCGGGACGCGCAGCAGGATGTGCGGCCCGTCGAAGCCGTGCGCGGCGCGCATGTAGAACGCGCTGGACCCACGCGCGCGCCGCCAGCGGATCGGGATGGCTGCAAGCGCGTCGCGCTCCGCCTGGCCCAGGCCGTACCGCTCCGCGATGAACGCCAGCGCTTCGCCGGCGATGCGCGCGCGCATGCCGTCGGTGAGGCGCCAGGTGAATTCGGGGATCGTGCGGGTGGCATCCATGCCAAGCGGGAATGATACGTGTGGGCCTGCGAATCCCCATTTGCCGCCCCAGCAACGCGCAGCCCGCCCCGGTCAGGGCTTGCCCCACGGAAGCCGGTCGGTCGATGTCCAAATTTCTGCGAAAGCCCGACGAATTGCGCCCATGCGACGTGGCTCCAGCCGTCTAGGTGCATGTCCGAAGGCTCCTCCCGATTCCGAGTTCGCCGCGGCGGCCGGCTCTCAAGCCCCAAGTCAGTCGATGATCTTGTCCGGTTGGCCCGGGCTGGCAAGATCGCCTCGACGGACGACGTTGTCGAGGTGGTGGACGGATTCGATGTCGAGATCGGCCCTGCAGCCTCCCAGCCGTGGCACCCCGCCTTCAGGCCGGGCACGCCTGCCGGCCATACCACCTCCCAGCCTGCGCAGGCCCAAGGCACCATCCCTCCACCTGCGACTGCGCGCAGGAAGCAAGCCTACGTCGCCGCGGCCGCCGCCTTGATCGGGATCATCGCGATCGCCGCCGTGGCCGTACCCGCGTTCCTTCGCCAGCGCATGCACTATCAGGCCGAGGAGTACAGCGCACGATTGATCGCGGCGGAGCGAGCGATAGCGGAATCGGCAGAGACCGGCGAGCCAGGCTCACTCCTTGCCAGGATCGACTCGCTTGCGTCGGAGGTCGCCACCCCGGAGTTCCCGCTGGAGGCGCAGGCCGCGGACCTCGGAAGCCGCCTCCTGGCGGATCGCGCACGCGTACTGGGCTCGGCGCCATACATCCGACAGCTGCTCGGGTCTGCGACCCAAGCCGCGGAAGCGTCAATCGCGTTGGCGAGCGAGTTTCGGATCGAAGAGGCCACGGCGAAGCTCGAACGCGTCAGGGTGCCGCCCGCACCCAATCCAATGCCGCGGGGCCTCTCACTGGCCGACTTCGAAGCCCCACTGGCGCGGGTAGAGGTCGCGCGCGCCGCCATCCGTTTGGCCGAGACAACCGCCCGCGCTGCGAACGAGCGACGAGCGCGCGAGGAAGCCCGGCGCGCGGCCGAGGCGGCACGGCAAGCCGAACAGGCACGGCGGGCATCGATCCGCGGCAGCATCGAGGGCACCATGTGGCTGACGCGCGGCGACGGGCGGTCGGACATCCAGCGAGGCATCGATGTCGTGCTGATGCGAGACGAACTTCCCAGCACATCAGCGGATGGAATCCGCAGGTGCCTGCTCTTGCAGATCGATTCTGCACTTGAGCTTGCGGATCGCGTGGACCAAATGGCGGACTTCGCAAAGCTCAAACGCAAGGGGCGCAGCGACGCGGCGACGGCTGATCTCTCGTCCGCAAACACCGTCTACCACATGGTGGCGTCGGCGAGCCTCTACGGGAGAGATCTACTCAGCGACCGCCATTCTCACATGGTGGGAATAACGACCAGGTTTGAATGCAACCGACGGATGTTCGCCAGCCTTAAGTTCACCCCCCTGCTCGGCTACGGAACCTTCGACCAAGCCCACAAGGTCACCCTTGACGATGCCTCGTGGCCACAGATCGTCAAGAAGCAGCTCGTGTCCGCGACATCAACGGACGCAAACGGGCGATTCGCGTTCGATGGCATCCCGGCAGGAAGCTATCTTGTGTTCGCACGTGTCATGACCTCCGCGGCGCTGGTCGATTGGGTCGTGCCGGTGGAGATCGATCGGACCGGCATGGTCAAGCTGGACCTGTCGAACCGCAACGCGGCGACCATCTTCGAGGGCATCTGACGTCCATCGGCTGCGCGCCCACATGAACAGTGCGGAGTTCCCATCAACCGAGCGGTGCCTGCTCCTGACCATGCTTCAGGGCACGGGACACCAGCACGAGGACCTCTTCCAACGCCTGGTCCTGCGATACCTCGATCCATTGGTGACCTATGCACGCGGCTCATCCTTGCGGCTGATCGCGGATCCCATCGACCTCGTCCAGGGATACTTCGCCGAGCGACTCTCCAGGGCCGGATGCCTGTCGCGATGGGCGGAATCCGGCATGCCGCTCCGACGCTGGCTCGTGAACGGACTGCACCTCTACGCACGGGATTGGCGCCGCAGGCATCACTCGCGCGCCTTGCCCATCGACGCCTGTGAGCCGGCCTCGGAGCACGTGCCCGCGGCAGAGGCCGCATGGGCCCGCGCGCTGATCCGGGAGTCCTGCGATCGGGTCGAGGCGGAACTCTGCAGCAGCGGCCACCCGCTGGCCTGGGACCTCTTCCGCATGCACTTCATCGACGGAATTCCCTACTCGCAACTGACGGCCCGGTTTGGCATGACGCCGGCAGCGATGGCCGAATCTTCGCGCAGGGTGAGCGCGCTCCTCCGAACGACCGTCCGGATGCTGCTGGTCCGGGAGGGAGTTGCGATGAGCGACATCGACCGCGAGATCCTCGGAATGCTGCAATCGATGGAGGATCACCCCGCATGAGCGCCCCGAAGCCCCATGAACCCGATGCGCAGATCGTCCGCCGGCTGCTTCGGCTTGCGGCCGCTCCCGCGATCCAGCCAGCGGACCTGCTGCTTGACCACGCGATGTCCCAGTCCGACGATGGCTGGATCACCCGGGCCTTGGACCATGCGCACGCGATTTCAGGCGCCGCCGGACCGCATCCATCCACCTGGACCGTCGCCGCCCCCACGCCGGAGTGGCTGCGGATCGTCCGCTCCGCATCAAAGCGCCGCTTCGAGTCGAGCTCGGAGCTTCCGGCTCGCTGCGAGGCGTTGCTCGGCTACGCGTGGTGCCTGGCGGCCTGCTTGGTTCATCATGGGCATACCGGCAGCACCGAGACGCGCGACCAGGTCGACGGCCTGCTGGGAGCGACGGCTGCGGTCGTCCCCCATCCGATGCGGGAATTCCTTTCCCAAGCCATACTGATCGGAAGTGATGAACGGCCGCGAGCATGACCCACACTCGTCCATGCTGTTCGGAGCCAACGGCCCGGATTCACGAGGCGATCCGCCGGTCATCCCGGGACTGGAGCTCATCCGCCACATCGGCACTGGCGGCGATGGAGATGTGTGGCTTGCAAGGCAGCAGCGCCCCATCCAACGGCTCGTCGCGATCAAGTGCTTCCGCCTGCGGGCCGACGGGCTCGCGATCGTCGAGCGATACCGTGCCGAGCGCGATGCCCTCGCACGGCTTCCATCGGCAGGATTTTGCGCGATCTTCGACGCAGGGATCACCGCAGACGGCCGACCATTCCTCGTGACGGAGTACATCGACGGACCTGATTTCGCAGGCGCCTGCCTCGTGGCCGACGCCGCCCAGCTGCTCCACCTCTTCTGCAGGCTCGCGAGGAATCTCGACGAGGCGCACCGAGCGGGCATCGTCCATCTCGACATCAAGCCAGGAAACGTGCTCGTGGCGGGATGGCCAGACGGCAGTTGCGAGCCGAGGATCATTGACTTCGGTCTCGCGCGCCCTGCCGGCGCCGTTTCCCTTCCCGCGGGGACCGTCGGGTTCTCGGCGCCGGAACTGCTCTCGGGAGCCGCGGCCGACCCGCGGTCGGACGTGTTCTCGCTCGGACGCATGATGCAGGACGTGCTCGCGCGCCGACCTGAGCTTCTGGCAACCGACGTCGGACGCAAGCTCCGTTCCATGGCGGCGGCGTGCGTCGCCGATGACCCGTCCTGCAGGCCATCGTCCGCAAGGAAGGTCGCGGAGGAGCTTGGCAAGCCACGCAGGCGGCTGCAGCCGTCCGCGTTGGTCCTTCTGGCGGCGGTGTTCGTCACGATCGCCATGATTTCCACCCTGATTCCCAGGGAGGCAACAGCAGCCCGCGGCATCCGTACCGTTGACATCGATGGCTTTCGCTGCATCGACATCCAGCCCGAGTACAACGCGACGCGAAACATGATCCGCTCCGGGGAGAACGTACCGTCGGGGCTCGTTCGGATCGGCGGAGCCCCGTTCTTGCTTGGGATCGAGGCGAGCCACGACCCGAAGGCCTCATTGCTCGTTTGCTGGAGCGCGGGGGTTGGCGAAGGAAGTGGCGATGCCGAGCGCGAGCTCAGGATCGACGCCGGACGCGCACGCGCGACCGAGGCAAGGCTCGTGCTCGGCACCCTCTGGGGAAGTCCCGGACAGCGGCTCATCGACGTCGAGTTCATCTCATCCGATGGGTCGGTTCACAGCGTCGTCCTCGAGAATGGCCGCGACGTTCGGGACTACTACCGCGCGGAGTTCGTCGCGAAGGGCATGGGACAGCCCGGACTTGAACTGGGCGGCAAGGCGCACCTGGATGTGGTGCGGATCGCGATCCCGCCCGAGCTGCGAGGGAAGGAACTCGCGGCCCTGCGAATCAGGGATCGTGGCATGCGCGACGTGAGCAGAGCGCTCTTGTTCGCGGCGTCCCTGAAGCTGCTCGAGGATTGAGTCGCCACGGAGGGGCCCCGCCAACATGCTCAGTGCAACCAGTGGTTCAGCCCGAGATGCGGTACGTGGTTATCCGAGGCACAGTTTCCGCATGCGCCGGACGAAGTCGGCCACCGCCGCCGGATCCGCCGCCGGGCGCTCGCCGCGCTCGACGGCGCGGTACCAGTCGGCCACGTTCCACGCAGCGGTGGCCGGCTCGGCGTCGAAGCGTGGGATGAGGTGCACGTGCAGGTGGGGCGCCCCCTGGCCGAAGGCGATCGCGTAGACCCGGTCGCAGCCCGTCAGCGCCCGCACGGCGCGGGAGACGCGGCGCAGCATCGGCCCCAGCTCGGCGGCCTCGTGGTCGGTCAGGTCGGCGGCGCCCTGCACGTGGCGCACCGTGCCCACGAAGGTCCAGCCCACCAGCGGCGCGGGCGCCAGGTGATGGCGGACCACCCAGGTGCCGTCGCGCCAGCACTCCATTTCGGCGAAGCGCGCCACGTGGTCCGGGGCGGCGCGATCCTGGATCCGGCAGATCTCGCACGGGCGCGCGCCGGGGGCGCCCGGCCCGGCCGCCGCGGTCACTTCGTCCCCTCGGGCCCGCCGTCCGTCAGGTACTTGGCGCGGATCGCCTGCTCCAGGTCCACGCCCGAAATGTTCGCCAGCGTCGCCAGCCAGGCGATGACGTCGGCGAACTCCTCCTCCAGGTTGGCGCGGTCGGGCTTGCCCTTCTCCAGGTTGCCCAGCGCGTGCGCCAGTTCGCCGACCTCCTCGACGAACCAGAGGTACGTCTTGGCGGGGCCGCGGGCGCTGTCGGTCGCGTAGTAGCGGTCGCGGATGAGCTGCTGGAAATCGCGCAGCGTCATCGGGGTCGGCGGGTGCTCCACGTGCGTCTCCGTCTGCGGGGCTGGAACGTCCTCGGCGGGTCTCGAACCCACAACCTCCGCCTTCGGAGGGCGGCGCTCTATCCAATTGAGCTACGAGGACAGCTCAACCGGGAAGGATAGCGCGGGACCGCGCCCCGCGCCCGCGCGCCTATCCTCCCCGCCCCGTGCCCGCGCCCACCGACCATCGCCCGCACGCCGCGCACGCAGGCGCTGCCAAGCCGCAGGCCGCACCGCTGTGGGCGATCCTGGCCGTCACGTGGGTGAACTCGCTGGGCAGCGGCATCCTGTGGTCCGGCATCCCGTTCGTCACGGCCGATCAGTACGGGTTCAGCGAGCGCCAGAACCTGGCGCTCGCGATCGCCGAGAGCGTGATCTACGTCGTGGTGGCGCTGGCGTCCGGGCGCCTTGTGCGCTGGATGGGCACGCGATTCGGGCTGACGCCGCGCGGATGGCTCGCGACGGTCTTCGCACTTCAGGCGGCCGGATCGCTGCTGGCGCTTGCGGGCCTGCCGGGCGTGATCGCGGCGGCCTGCATCATCAGCGCGATCGGTGCCGCGCTGTGGCCCGTGATGGAGAGCTACGTGTCGAGCGGCCGCCATGGCGGTGCCATGCGCCGCGCGCTCGGCAGCTTCAACGTGACGTGGATGTCCGCCACCGGCGCCGCGCTGCTGGTCATGGCACCGCTCATGACCTTTGCCCAGCCTGGGCTCGTGCTCCTGGCGCTGCTCCCG
>JBIKJV010000383.1:0-7323 GCA_044360755.1 Phycisphaerales bacterium | reverse complement strand
AAGGCGACCCCTGGGCCCTGGGTGCCGATGTTGGAGAACTCGAAGTAGCTCGGGTCGTTGTCACGCACCGTCACCGGACCGCTGGCGCTGGTGAAGGTGGTGGCGCTGGCGGTGATGAAGACGGCGAGGTCACCGTCGTCGGTGGTGTCGTTGATCGTGGTGATGGTGAAGCCGCTGGCCGTGTTGCCAGCGGTGATCGTGACGCTGGCGGGGACGGTGAGCTTCGAGGGGTTGCTGGAGGCGAGGTTGACGACGAGCGGCGTGGTCATCGAGCCGGGGATGATGACGCTGGCGCCGCTGGTGCCTCCCTCGGTGATGAGGTTGGGCAGGTTGAGCGAGAGGGTGCGTGTCTCGTTGTCATTCACCAGCACGGTGGTGCTGCCGCTGGTGGCACCGGGAGCGCTGGCGGTGACGGTGATGCTTTGCTGGCCGTCGAGGCGGGTGTCGTCGGCGGGGGTGATGCGGACCCTGCCACTGCCGGTGCCGGCCAGGATCGTGGCGGCACCCATGGTGTTGGCGCCGTTGACGGTCCCAAAGGTCATGGCTTCGGCCGGATTGCTGATGGTGAAGGAGACGACCAAGTCCTCCGTGGGTGCGGGGGAGATGGAGACGGTGCCCACATTGGAGGGAGGGTCAAAGTTCTCCGTGATCTCGGCGGGCAGCCTGAGGCTGAGCAAGCCGGTTTCGTTGTCAGTGATGAAGGTGTTGGCGTAGCTCGTGGGATACCCGGAGGCCGTGACCGTGACGATCGCGCCAAAGCCGCCGCCAGAGTCGAGGAAACCATTGTCCGGCGCGGTGATGCTCGCCGTGGCGGTGGTCTGGCCCGCGAGGACGATGACCGTCGCGGGCACGGTGAGCCGTGCGGGCGCATTGGAGACGAGGTTCACAGTCACATTGGCCGCAGGCGCGGAGGGCAGGCGCACGGTGATGTTTTGCGTGCCTCCCTCGGCAAACTGGGCGGGCAGTTCGAGTGCCGGCGCGGTGGTGGCATTGGCCTTCACCACGACATCATCGATGGCGATGCCCGCGTCCGGAGCCGGACGAGCCGTGAGGCAGAGGAACTTGATGCGGAAGGTGCTGTTGTAGCTCAGGCCGTAGCGCTGGATGATGGGATCGAGCACCACGCGGCGCATCGCCGTGTAGGTGGGGGGCAGGGCGAAACTCGGGGTGCCGGGTCCAAGTGGCTCGGCGTAGATGGTCGGCGCGGCGAGATACCAGTTGGTGCCGTCCGCGCTGATGGCGATGCCATCGAAGATGCCGGCACTGGTAGCGAAAGGCTGGGTGCCGGGAGCGGGGTTGGCCACCTCTCCGGTCATGAACTTGGCCCAGTATTCGAGCGTCACGTTGCTGCGGCCCGCGAGGTTCAACGACATCTCGGCGGCGGAGAGGACCGCCTGAAAGCCGGAGAGGACGACGCTGCTGTCGAGCACGAGGTGCTGCGTGCCGCGAGGCGTGCCCACCGTGGTGATGGCCGCTCGTGGCGCGGTGGGCGGTGCGCCTTGGATCGGGAAGCTGCCCGCCGTGCTCCAAGCCGGCCCAAGCGTGCTGCCCGACTCGAAATTGTCGCTGAAGATCGTCTCCGAACTGCTCGGCGGCAGGGTGGTGGCGGTGTTCACGAGGATGCGCGGACTGAAGCCCATCGCGCCCGAGGTCTCGCTAGCGAGCATCCACGCGGAACGGCCCACGGGGCTGTCGCCCCGGCTGCGCTTGGTGCTGCCAGGGGCCGGGATCGCGACCTGACCGGTCCAGACGCCGCTGCTGAAGCCCGCCGGCGAGCCCGGCACCTGGCCGAGATCGCGGGCGAAGTAGATGTCCATCGCGGGCAGCTCCGTGGAGGTCTGCGTCGCGGGGCCCGTTGCGGCGGCCCAGTTCAGGGGATTGCCGTGGGCACTGGCGCTGGTGCCATACAGCACGCGCGGGTTCGTTGACGTGGTGTAACGCAGGGTGGTGGCGGTGCCGGTGGTGCTGTTGTCAAAGCTGATGTCCACCAGCACGCTGCTGGTGCCATCGAACCAAAACGGTCTCGTGAAGGCGAAGTTCGGCGCGCCGCCGGCTTGCGTCGGGGCCGTGAAAACGGTGGTCCAGCCGTCCGTCTCCCAGGCCGCGCCCTCCATCGTCGTGCGCGGGCTGAGCTTCAGGCGGATGTTGAAATTGCTCATGAGCTGGCTGCTGCTGGCGGCCATGGTGTAGGAGATGGCCCCGAGCCAGCCCGGGGCACCGCCAAGTTCCTCCGCGGTGTAGAGCAGCGTGGCGCGCGAATCCTGCGCGGTGGTGTTGAAGACCTGCGAGGTCTGCGGCGAGGAAGTGGTCGGGCTGCCAATGGTGCGGTCGTAGTAGAGCACATGGGCGCGGAGGCTGGCGCTGCCGTTGAAGCCAGTCGAGACGGCATCGCTGTCGTCCTTGGCTGTCACCGTGGCGTTCAGTCTGGCATTGACCGCGCCGGACCCGAGCAGGCCGGACCAATCGAAGTGATCCAGCGCCACCGCCACCACGTCGAAGGCATTGCTTTGACCCGTGCGGCCAAAGCTGTCCGTGGCGGTGAGGACGATGCCCGTGGCCGCGGCAGTGAAGGTGGGACTCACCGAGGCCACGCCGTTGCTGAAGGTGCCGACGGCCGTTGGCGAAAACGCCACCGTGCCCGATGTGGCGGTGCCGCTCAGCGTGACGGAACCGGCCGGCGTGGCGATGATCTCGCCATTCACATCCCGAGCGGTCAGGGTGATCACGAAGGGATTGTTGCGCCGCTGCGGAGAGGCGATGGGGGCGAAGGTGTAGGAGTCGGCGTCGTTGTCGCGGATGGTCAGGTCCAGCGCCCCGCTTTGGTAGCCCGCCGCGCTGGCGGTGACGGTGGCGGGCTGCGAGCCATCGCGCAGGGCATTGTTCACGATGGTGGCGCTGAAGGTGGTGCTCTGCTGGCCCGCCGGGATGACCACGGTGGCCGGCACGGTGACCTTGCCGGTGTTGCCGCTGGCAAGGTTCACGGTGAGGTCCGTGCCGAGTGAGGCATTGATGGCCACGGTGAGCGTGCGCGGCGTGTCGCCCTCCGCCGCGGTGGCGGGCCCGGTGAGGGTGAGGCGCGGGCTCTCATCATCCGCCACGGTCACGCTGGCACTCGCGGAGGCCCAGCCACCGATGGCGGCGCTGAGTTGCACGCTCTTTGAACCTTCGAAAAGGGCATTGTCCGGCGCATTCAGCAACACCGTCACGGGCGCGGTGGAGTTCGCCGGGATCAGAACGCTTGCGGTCACGGTGAGCGCGGCGTTGTTGCTCTGCAGCGTCACCACTTGATCGCGGGGCGAGGCGGTGGTGAGGCGCACACTGGCCTCCACGGTGCCGCCGCCCTCGGTCACGACCGTCGGCGCGGTGAGCAGCAGCGTAGACGACTCGTCATCCAACACCGCGAGGTCCCGCACCACCGGGGCGATGCCCGTGGCCGTGGCCGTGGCGGTGATGGTGGCGGTCTGATGCCCATCAGCGACGGCGTCATTCACCGGCGTGATGGCGAAGCTCACGCTCGTCTGATTGGCCGGGATCGTCACGGTCGCCGGCACGGTGGCGGCGGAGGGATCGGCCGAAGCGAGCGAAACCGTGAGCGGCGAAGCCTGTGCCGAGTTGATGCCAAGCGTCGCCGTCAGCGTCCCGGCGTTTTCATTCACCGAGTCCGCGAAGGTCAGCGACAAGGCCGCGCCGACCGGCTCGCCGAGGATCTCGATGTCGTCGAGGTTCCAGCCGGAGTAGGCGGTGGGCGAGGCGAGCGTCTGATGGCCCCAGCGGACGTAAACCGTGGCCTGCTGATCTGCTACCGTGCCGATTTCATACTCCATGCGCCGCCAGGCATCGTCCGCCGCACCGCTGTAACCACTGGCAAAGAGCGAGCGCCACGTCGTGCCATCCGTCGAGACCTCGATGGTGGCGTTGGCAAAGGTCAGCGGCTGCATGTTCAGCCACTGCCGGAAGCGCAGCCGCGTGTTGCGCACCGTCGAGAGGTTCACCGGGCCGAGTGTGACATAGTCCGGGCCCGTCACGGCCACCGAGTGGTTGCCGGAAAGGTTCACGCCCAGCACCTTCGCGCCCGTGGCGGCCACCGTCGGGTCTGGATAGCCCGCACCGCCCGCCGCCGCGCCACCGCCGCCCTGCGGCGTGCCGTAGGCCCACTCCCCGCTGCGGGACCAGCCGGGATCGGTTTCCAGATTGAACCGCACCACCGCTGGCGGCGCGAGATTCAGCCGCGCTCCCACCGGTTGATTGAAAGCGGTGCTTTCATTTCGCAGCACCAGCATCGTGCTGCGGCGGCCCGGAGCGAGGCCCGCCGCGCTCGCCTGCACCGTGAGCGTCGTGCTCGCCCCCGCCGCGAGCGATCCACTGGCGGGACTGGCCTGCAACCAGGCCTCACCGGGCGTGGCGCTCCAGTTCAGCGAACCCGTGCCGGTGTTGCGCAGGGTCAGCGTGGTGGAGGTGGTGCCGCCGGGATCGACGTTGAAATTCCAACCGTCGAGGTTGGAGACTTCGAGCGCGTCCGGCACGGTCGCGGATTCGACCACACCGATGGTGTAGAGGTTCCCACCGGGAGGCGCCACCGCGCCGGAGCCCATCTTGCGCTTGGCAAACGCCGTCCAGATCTCACCGTGGTGCAACCCGCCGCTGTTGACGAGGTCGGCCTGCAGGATCGCGTCCCGCCCCTGCACGAAGGTGGGATTGGCCGGGGAGAGTTTCAGGGCGTCCGTCACCAGCCGCAGCGCCAGATCATTGCCCGCCACCGCGCCGTAGCGGGCGATGAGGCTGGCCCGCATTTCCCAGAGCATGCCGCACCACACCTCGCCCTCGCGATGCACGCTCGGGGTGTTGATGTTGGTGGTGTTCGGGTTCAGCGGCACCTCGGGATAGGCGCGGTCGATGGAGAGATCGATGTCGCCAAAGCGCAGCGGATTCATCGTCGGGTCCACCGAGTAGGGATAGCGGCGGATGCCGAAGTAATAGTTCGCTTCACCGAGACGGCTGAGCTGGTAGGTCGAGTAACCACCATTGGCGTAACCGGCCTGTGGATCGGCCGAGGCTGGCGTCAGCAGCGCCAGCGCGTAGAAATCCGACCAACCCTCGCCCATCCCGCGGCTGTGCCAGTCCGTGATGCCAGCGCCGCCGCCCACGAGGCGGTTGGTCAGGCCGTGGGCGTATTCGTGCACCACGATCAGTCCGTCGAAGGAACTGTCGCGATCCGGGTTCGGCGAGGTCCAGAGATACATCTGCATGCGGCCGGGCGATCCGTCCTCGGGCGTCTGGAAGTTCGCGTTGTTGCGCGATCCGTTCTGGGCGTTGTCCTGGGCATCGGCCTGCACCGCATCATTGCCGAGACCGCCACGCCCGAAGTTGTTGGTTTGAAAATTGCCCGCCGACTCCGTGAAGCCCAGCTCGTAGAAGCGGTCGTGGATCATGTTGCAGTAGTAGAAGAGCTGCACCACCGCCGCGTCCTTGTAGTTCGAGGGATCGAGCGAAAGGTTCAGCGCCGGATCGAAGACCCGCGAGGGGGAACCCTGCGGCCTCGGCAGATCGGGCGTGTTATCGCCATCGCGGTCGGTGTGAGCCTCCACATTGTTGCCGCGTGTCTCGTTCACCCCGTCGTCGATCCAGCCATTCGGTGAAGCGGTGGTATTGAACGCCGGTGTCACAATCAACGACCGACTACCCGCCGCCGGTTGCAGCGTGGAGACGCTGTTGGGCGTCGGCAGCATCGGCGTCGGACTTTCCGCCGTGAACACGCGGTAGCTCGCATCGCTGATGTATTCCGTGAGCGACTGACGCACCAGCACCTCCGATGTGCCCGCATCCACCAGCACGCGATACATCTCGCCGCGAGCCTTGCTCACCGTCACCACCTCCCAGGCCGGACGCATCGCCTCCGCGCTCAGTGGCACCCATAGCAGCCGCGCCGAGGCCTCTGTTAGCAGTGCCGCCTTGAAGGCCTGCTTCTTCTCCGGCCCCTCCGCAGGCGGTCCCAGCGCACGCACCGAACTTTCGGTCACGCGATCTCCGATGTCCTGTCCCGCCACCGCGACCGCCTTCGCCGCGTTCACGGTCGGAGCCGCCAGCAGTGCCCGATGATCTGGTGCACCCTTCGCCGCAGCGAGTGCCGCATCCGGCACCACCTGGCTGCCGATGTTCACCAGCTCGCCCAACCGCGTCACCGTCGCCTTCAGGAAGCCCTCAAACACCGCCAGCCCCTCATGCCGCTGCTGCCACACCAGCGTGCGCATCCCGTTGTGCTTCGTCACATCATCCCGCGTCTTCGCCGCCGCATCCAGCACGCTCGCATCATGCCCGAACAACATGCGCCGTCCGTTCACAAATTCCCGCACCACGGTCTCGCCATCCTTGCCTGCCGATTCCTTCGTCAAAAACGCCCCTGGAGCCGCCACCCACTTCGGCGTGCCCGTCACCCGATGCCGCTCCATTGTCACCCCCGGCGCCTCTCGCTGCAAAGCCGCCCATTCCGCCCCCGCCACAGCACCAGTCGTCCCCGCCCGACGATCCACATTCGCCAAGGGCCGCTCCGTCTCGTCCACCGCAGCCGAAGCCCCCACCAGCGGCGCACCCACCGTCTTCGATTCCCCACGCGCCGGAACCGCCGCCTTTTCCACTGATACCGACCGCGTCACCGGTCCCCTTGCCGACCACGCAAACCAGCCAGCCGCAGCGAGAAGGATAAGGGGAATGGCGATGGTCAGTCGTCTTGTATTCATGACTTTTATTATTGAAGCACAGTGAGATACCCGATGTTTAAATTTTGTCAAAATCAGCCCATTATTCAACTGAATAAACGCACCTGTGGGCCGCGAGCCCGGGACTGATTCCCGGCAAAAGCTCGGCAAGGAATGAAAATCGATCCATGCGAGATTACGAGCTCATTGGGCGATCTCACAGATCGGAAATCGGATCTTGATCGCAATCGCCGATCTGGCAGAGGTGTGACAGATGGAAGAGCCTCTTGCCAACACCGCCCGCACTCTCGGGACATCGGATGTCGGGCGGAGGTCGGACGGGGCTGGAATCCACCCGAGATCCGCGACAAAATCCCCGAATTCCACACGGATTTCACACAAGTTGACCCGGACCGCGGGTCTTATGACGAGGAAGCCCTCCCGACGCAGCAGCATCATCGAGGTGGGATCTGGGCCCAGCCGGGTCAGGATCTACACGATCCGCCGGAAGGACGGCTACAGCCAGTTCACCCTCGCATGGAAGGAAAGAGGGCGGAGGACGACCCGCAGCGTCTCCTGCGCCGAGGAGGCAAGGATCATCGCCCAGCAGATCACCGTCCGCCTCACCAAC
>JBIKJV010000029.1:0-22279 GCA_044360755.1 Phycisphaerales bacterium | reverse complement strand
GTCGCCGGCCGGCAGCGCCGCACCCGTCCACGCGACCAGCGCAGCGCACGCCACACCGCACCACGCGGCCGCGCGGCCTGCGCGCCGGCGCGCCCCCCACGCGGCCCATGCGCAGGCTGCCGCAGCCACGACCAACCAACCGGGCTGGCGACCGACCCACCACGTGGCGCCAGGCATCCCCGTGGCGGTCGACGCGATCCACTGCAGCGCCGTCGCGGCGGCCCCGGCGGCGGCGCCCGGCACACCAGCCACCCATGGTCCCACGACGGGCACCGCACCACCCAGCATCGCGCACGCGCCCGCCACGGTGACCGCCGCCGCCAGCGGCATGGTGAGCACGCTGAGCGGCGCCGCCAGCAGCGCGAGCGACGCGCCATGCCACAGCGCGATGGGCGTGCTGACGGTCCACGCCACCAGTGACGCGACGGTCGCTTCCACGAGCATGCCGCGCACGATGGCAGTGCGTTCGCCCATCGGCCGGCCGCGCCACGCGTGCCATGCCTTCGCGGCACGTTCGTCCCACCGCGCGGCAACGGGGCCTGCCAGCACCAGCAGCGCCGCCACCACGCCGAAACTCAGCTGGAACCCTGCGCTGCATGCCGCGGACGGATCCAGCACGAGCGTCACGCAGGCCACCGCGCCCATCGTCCCCAACCCGCGCGCGCGGCCGCCGCGCAGACCGACCACCGCCGCAAGCCCTGCGCCCAGGCCTGCGCGCAGCACGCTGACCTCGGGCTCGGTGAACGCCAGGAACACTCCCGCCACCGCTGCCGCCACGATGGCACGGTGCCACGCCCGCGCACCGCACGCCGCCGCGCACGCACCTGCGGCCGCCACCAGCACCGCGACGTTGAAGCCGCTGATCGCCAGCACATGGCTCATGCCGGCCGCGCGGAAATCCGCGGCGGGGGCCGTCAGCCCTGCATCCCGGACGCCCGTCGTCATCGCCAGCACCAGCGCGCGCGCCGATTCGCTGCACCACGCCGGAATGGACCGGCGCAGTGCGTCGTTCGCGCCGGCACGTGCGCGTCGCAGCCACGCATCGGCCCCCGTTCGGGACGCCTGGTCGACCACCACCAGCGACGCACGCGGCACGTCGACCGATCCATCGCCCCGCGGTTCCCGCGCAGCAGGGTCCGGCGGTGCCCGCGGCGCGCGCCATCGGCCCGTCACCATCACGCGGTCGCCGCGATGGGGGCGCCGACCATCCTCGTCCACGCGTACCGACACCGTGGCCGCCAGATCCACACGCGCCCCGTGTTCATCCTGCGCCGCGTCCACGTCCAGCGTGAAGCGCCAGCCGTGGTCGTGGCGCGCCAGGCGTGCCAACTCGTCAGGCCCGTCCTCCTCGGTGCGCGGCTCGGTGGCCACCACCCCGGTCAACCGGACCACTCCCTCCGCCGGCGTCCCCACCGCACGGGCACCAGCCTCCGCCGGCCGCACTCCATGCGCCAACAGGATCGCCGCGGTCGTGGCGACGGCGGCCACCAGCGCCAGCGGCCACGCGCGGCACCCGGTTGCCTGGTCGTGGGAATGCATGCCGACACGCTAATGGCGTGTGCGCACGCACCCGCCGTTCACAGCCCTTTTTCGTGCGACGCCGCGCGCAGCCGATCCAGCGTGCGAATCGCCGCGCCCGAAGCGATCGCCTCGCGCGCCATCGCGACCCCGGCGCGCAGGTCCGCCGTGCGCCCGGCCGCCACCAGCGCCGCCGCGGCGTTCGCCGCAAGCATCGCTTCGGGCGCGCCACGCTCGCGGCCCGCCAGCAGCGCCTCGACCAACTCGGCCGCATGCGCCAGGTCGCGCGCGACCAGCGCCTCGTGTGGTGCGCGTGCCACGCCGATCTCCTCCGGCGTCACCACGCGTTCGGCGATGCGGCCATCGACCACCTCGGCCACCAGCGTCGGTGCGGAGATGGAAAGCTCATCCAGCCCATCCGTGCCGTGCAGCACGATCGCGTGCACCGCGCCCAGCCGCGCCAGCGCCCGGGCCACCGGCTGCACGAACTGCGGCGCGTACACGCCCATGATCTGCCGGCGCGCGCCCGCAGGGTTCGTCAGCGGCCCCACCAGGTTGAAGATCGTCGGGAATCCGAGCGCCTTCCGCACCGCAGCCGCGTGCCGTGCGGCGGGGTGGTGGTTGGGCGTGAAGCAGAAGCAGATCCCCGCCTCCTGCATGCAGCGGCGCTGTAACTCGCGGCCGGCGTCGATCCGCACGCCCAGCGCGTCCATCACCTCGGCGCTGCCGCGGCCCGTCCGGCTGCGGTTGCCGTGCTTCGCCACACGCGCGCCGGCCGCCGCCGCCACGATCGCCGCCGCGGTCGAGACGTTGAATAGTTTCGCCGTCCCGCCCGTGCCCGCGGTGTCCAGCAGCTGCTCGGGCGGGACGTCCGTGGGCACGCGGTCGACGTTCGCGCGCATCACGGTCGCGGCGCCCACCAGTTCGTCCACCGTCGGCACGCGTGCCGCCAGCAGCGTCAGCAGTTCCGCGATCGCAGGCTCCGGCACGCCGCCCGCCATCACCGCGGCGAACGCATCGTGCGACTGCTGCTCGGTGAGCGCGCCACCCGCCCGCAGGCAGGCCAGGGCGTCGTGCATCGCATGTCCGCCGGCGGCGCCGGTCGTTCCTTCGTGGGCGTCGGTGGCCACGGCGCGATGGTACGCCTGCCGCCGCGGTCCGTAGACTCCGCCCCGTGCCTGCAACCTTGGCTGAGAGCCTTGTCCACACGCTGAACCCGTTCGCGATCCAGTTCACCGAGACGTTCGGGATCCGCTGGTACGGGCTCTCGTACATGACGGGCTTCGTCGTGGCGTGGCTGCTGGTGCGCTGGCTCGCGCGCTCCAAGCGCATCCCGCTGCCCGCGGCGCTGGTGGGCGACTACATCACTGCGTGCGTGCTGGGCGTGATCGTCGGCGGGCGCCTGGGGCACGCGGTCTTCTACGACCGCGCGCTGCTGTGGACGTTCCACGACACGTTCCCGTGGTGGGGGCTGCTCGAGATCCACAAGGGAGGCATGGCCAGCCACGGCGGCATCATCGGCGTGTTCCTGGCCAACCTGTGGTTCGCGCGCCGGCATGGGCTCTCGATCTGGTGCATGACCGACACCGCGGCGTTCATCGCGCCGCCCGGCCTGATGTTCGGGCGCCTGGCCAACTGGGTGAACGGCGAACTGCCCGGCAAGCCGCTTCCCGACGCGATGCAGGCGAACCCGCCGTGGTGGAGCGTCAAGTTCCCCGAGGAGGCGCTCGCCTCGGCGCAAACCCCCGCGGCCTACGCCAACGCCAAGCACCTGGTCACGATGGCCTACGCCCACGATCCAGAGTCGATCGCGCGCGTCGCCGCGCTGGTCCCTGCCCGGTACCCGAACAACTTCATCCAGGCGCTCACCGACGGCCCGGTGCTCATGGCCGTCCTGGTGCTGGTGTGGCTCAAGCCACGCCACGGCGGCACCGTGTTCGGCGCGTTCCTCGTCTCCTACGGCATCCTGCGCAACGTCAGCGAGCAGTTCCGCGTGCCCGACGAGGACGTCTTCGCGATCGGCCCCTTCACGCTGCCCATGATGCTCTCCGCGGGCATGGTGCTCGCGGGCATCACGATCATCGCTTGGGCGCGTCGCTCGCGGCAGCCGCTTGCGGGCGGGCTGCTTTCCGCCTGACGGGCACCTGCACCTCGCTCCACTTGCGCGCCATCGGCACCTGCGGGCCGTTGTAGTTCAGGCCGCGCGGGTCGCCTGCGGGCTCCCACTCCTGCTGGCCGTCGAACCACTTCTGCAGCGCCTCCATGCCGGCGTTCACGGTGCCGACGCCATAGGGGCCCTTCATGCCGATCGAGAGCACGACCAGCTCGGGCGTGTCGACGATCTTCACGCGTCCATCCTCGCCCGTCGGGCCCAGGTCGCGCGTGCGGTAGAGGAAGCTCATCGTCCAGCTGCCCTCGGCGTCCTTCATCGGCGCCAGCGGCGTGCGCTCGCCGGCGGGGCGGTAGTCCATCTCCACCGGGCTGGTCATCGCGATGTCGTTCTTCTTGATGTGGTTGAACAGCGGCCAGAAGCCGACGTTCATCCCGAAGTTGCTCGAGCCCTTCGCGCTGTACTCGGCGCGGCGGACGCTGGGATACGTCTTCAGCTCGATCATCCCCGGCGGGGTCGGCGCGGGGTAGCCGACGGGCAGCGGCGCCTCGATCAGCATGTTCATCTGCGGCAGGCGGTACTCCTCGCCTTCCAGCACGGGCTTGACCTCGGCATCGCCGACCACGCGGACCGCCTTGCCGGGCTCGGGCGCGCCCTCGGGGCGGGCGGGGGCCGTGGCCGGCGCGGTCGCGGCGGTGTCGGCGGGGGCCGCGGCAGCGGGCTGCTTGGGCGCCGCGTCGTCGACGGGCTGGAGGGCGGAGGCGAGGAACGCGAGCGTGGCGATCAGCATGTGGATGGACTCCTGCGCACGGCTTCGCCGACGCGCGTGGCGCCGATTCAGCCGAAGCGCCGATCCCCGCAAGGCCGAGAATCCCGGCGGGTACGATCGACCGCATGGCTTCCACGCCCGCCCACCCCGACGGCGCCGTGCATCCGGGCGCCCCCACGGACGCCCCGCGCTGGGACTACAGCCCTGCGCCCGAGACGGTGCCCGTGACCATCCCCGAGCGCACGCAGCTTTACATCGGCGGCAAGTTCGTCGATCCCGCCTCGCGCAAGCGCTTCGCCACCATCAATCCCGCCACCGAGGCCGTCCTGAGCCAGGTGGCCGAGGCCGGCCAGGCCGACGTGGCCGCCGCCGTGGCCGCCGCACGCAAGGCGCTCAAGCCGTGGTCCAAACTGCGCGCCGGCGAGCGCGCGAAGTACCTGTACCGCATCGCGCGGCGCATCCAGGAGCGTGCCCGCGAACTGGCCGTGCTGGAGACGATGGACGGCGGCAAGCCCATCAAGGAGAGCCGCGACGTCGACGTGCCGCTGGCCGCGCAGCACTTCTTCTACCACGCCGGCTGGTGCGACAAGCTGCGCTACGCGGTGCCGGGCGGCGGCGACCCGCAGCCGGTCGGCGTCTGCGGCCAGATCATCCCGTGGAACTTCCCGCTGCTGATGGCGGCGTGGAAGCTGGCGCCCGCGCTCGCGTGCGGCAACACCGTGGTGCTGAAGCCCGCCGAGACGACGTCGCTCACCGCGATGCGCCTGGCCGAGATCCTGCAGGAGTGCGACCTGCCGCCCGGCGTCGTGAACATCGTGACCGGCGCCGGCGCGACGGGCAAGGCGATCGTCGACCACGCGGGCATCGACAAGCTCGCCTTCACCGGCAGCACCGAGGTCGGCAAGCTCATCGCCAAGGCCTGCGCCGCGCGCGGCACGCGCCTGACGCTCGAGCTGGGCGGCAAGAGCCCCAACATCATCTTCGCCGACGCAGCCATCGACCAGGCGATCGAGGGCATCGTGCAGGGCATCTGGTTCAACCAGGGCCACGTGTGCTGCGCGGGCAGCCGGCTGTTCGTGGAGGAAAGCGTGCTGCCCGAGGTGCTGGCCAAGCTGGACATCCGCATGCGCAGCCTGCGCGTGGGCGACCCGCTGGACAAGAACACCGACGTCGGCGCGATCAACTCTCGCCAGCAGCTGGCGACGATCACGAAGTACGTCGAGGAAGGCGGCCGCGAGGGCTGCACCGTCTGCCAGCCCGGCGCGCAGGCGCTGCCCGCGAAGGGCTTCTGGTGCCGCCCGACGTACATGACCGGCGTGCAGCCCAGCCACGTGGTGGCGCGCGAGGAGATCTTCGGGCCGGTGCTGGCGGTGATGAGCTTCCGCACGCCCGAGGAGGCGATCCAGCGCGCCAACAACACGCCGTACGGCCTGGCCGCCGGCATCTGGACCGACAAGGGCAGCAAGGTGTTCGACGTCGCGCGGCGCCTGCAGGCCGGCGTGGTGTGGTGCAACACCTACAACCAGTTCGACGCGACGAGCCCGTTCGGCGGGTTCAAGGAGAGCGGCTTCGGCCGCGAAGGCGGCCGCCACGGGTTGGCCGCGTACCTGGCCGACTGACCGCACGACGAACGCCGCACGGAGCGCACGATGCCCGACACGACCACCGACCGGATCCCCGTCCTGAAGACCTGGAAGCTGCTGATCAACGGCGCGTTCCCGCGCAGCGAGAGCGGCCGCACACTGCCGCTGAAGGGGCACGACCGGAAGCTGGTCGCGCACCTCTCGCACGCCTCGCGCAAGGACCTGCGCGAAGCCGTCGAGGCCGCCCGCACGGGCTTCGGCGCGTGGAGCGGTTCGACCGCGTACCTGCGCAGCCAGATCGTCTACCGGCTGGCCGAGATGCTGGAAGGCCGCCGCGCCGACCTGGCCGAGGGCATCCGCGCCACCACGGGCGCCACCTCGCGCGCGGCGCTGGCCGAGGTCGACGCCTCGATCGACCGCACCGTCAGCTGGGCGGGCTGGTGCGACAAGTTCCAGCAGGTGCTGGGTTCGCGCAACCCCGTGGCCGGCCCGTACCACAACTTCAGCATGCCCGAGCCCAGCGGCGTGTGCGTGGCGATGCACGCCAGCGGCGGCGAACAGACGCTGCTCGGCTTCCTCTCGCTGGTGCTGCCGCCCCTGTGCGCGGGCAACGCGGTCGTCGCGATCGCCGACCCCAAGCACCCGTTGGGAGCGCTGCTGGTGGCTGAGAGCGTGCCCACCGCCGACCTGCCCGCCGGCGCGCTGAACGTCCTGACCGGCGACGCCGCCGAGCTGGCCAGCTGGGTGGCGGCGCACCGTGACGTCGAGAGCATCCACGCCTGCGTTCCCAAGGATCTGGCGGCCACGCTCCGCGCCGGCGCTGCCGAGAACCTGAAGCGCGTGGTCACCCTCCCGGCGGACGAGGACTTCGCGGACGCTGCCCGCTGGACCAGCCCCGCCCGCCTGGTGGCGTTCGTCGAGACCAAGACGATCTGGCACCCCTCCGGGCGCTGATCGCAATCCCCGCCGTGGCAGGGCGTTCTGCCCTCCCCACGCATCCGCGGCCGCCTGCCCGGCGAACCAAGGAAACCCCGTCCGGGTTCCCCGGTATCACCTCCCCGTGACCTCCATGGCGCCATCGAGGCCACTTCCCCAGACCCTGCTCCGCCGCGCCGCCGTGTGCGCGCTGGCGGCGGTGTCCTTGGCATTCGCCGGCTGCTACCCGGGCCTGGAGGCGATCGACAAGGAGACCGCTGCCAAGATCCAGAAGGCCGCCGAGGACACCCAGTCGCCCGGCGCGGCCGAGCTGCCCGACATCAAGTCCAAGTACGAGGGCAACTGGTTCGTCGAGGATCGCCCGCACCTGCGCGAACCGGTCACGCTGAACCCCGAGGCGAAGGACATCGCCTTCAAGGACCGCAAGCAGCGCGAGCTCGAGACCGATGCCGTCATCGCGCGCATGCAGCAGATGGGCGTCGTCGGTCCCGACGCGGTGAAGCTGACGCTCGAGTCGTCGCTCGGCTTCGCGTTCAAGAACGCGTTCGAGGTCAACAACGCGCAGCAGTCGTACATCCTGACCGCGCTGCGCCTGCTGACCGCGGAGAACTTCTTCGCGCTGCTGCCCAATGCGGACGTCGGCGCCAACATCCGCACGGTCGACGGTTCCAACATCGGTTCGACCGTCGGCATCGGCGAGGACCAATACAACACCACGCTCAACCTTGTGAACAACCTGGGCCTGACCCAGCGCCTGCCGCTGGGCGGCACGCTCAGCGCCAAGCTGGCCACCACGTGGTCCGAACAGCTCGCGAACGCGATCGGCACGCAGACCCAGGTCGGCTCCTTCCTGACCCTGGGCGCCGAGCTCCCGTTCCTGCGCGGGGCCGGGCTGGTCGCCAGCGCGGATCTCATCCAGGCGCAGCGGAACATGGTCTATTCCGCGCGGAGCTACGAGGATTTCCGCCGGAGATTCGCCCTGCAGATCACCCGCGACTTCCTGAACCTGGTGGTGCAGCAGCAGATCCTGAACAACGCGCGCGACCAGGTGGAGCGCCTGCGCGCCATCGAGACGCGCGAGCAGGCGCTGGTGAAGGCCGGGCGCCAGGTGCCCTTCCAGGCGGACCTGGCCAGCAACCGCACCCTCGCGGCGATCGATCGCCTGGCGGCGCTCCAGGAGACGTACCGGCTCTCGACCGACCAGTTCAAGGTGCGCATCGGCATGGACGTCGACACGCCGGCGACCATCGAGCCCGAGATGCTCGACCTGCCCGTGCCTGCCACGAAGCCGGACGATGCAGTGCGGACCGCGCTGGACCTCCGTCTGGACGTGCAGAACCTGCGCGACCAGCTGGACGACTTCAAGCGCCAGGTGGACATCGCGAAGAACGGCCTGCTGCCGAGGTTCAACGTGACTGGCTCGGTGATCCAGCCGGTCGGGTCCACCGAGTTCCAGGATGTCGTCAACGTCACCTTCGAGAACACCGACGCGCGCGTCGGCTTCACGATGTCCATCCCGATGAACCAGGTGGACGAGGAGAGCGCGCTGCGCCAGGCGCAGGTGGCGCTGGAGAACTCCACCCGCAACTACGTCAACTTCCGCGACCAGGCCGCGACCACGGTGCGCGCGTCGGTGCGCGACATCGACCGATCGCTCTTCAGCTACCGGCTGGCCGAGCGCAGCATCAGGATCGCGCAGAACCGGCAGGCCTCGATCAACGCGGCGCCTGACCGTGCCACGCCGCGCGACACCACCGACGCGGTCGATGCCCTGGCCTTCTCGATGGACACCCGGGATCGCGCGAAGCGTGACCTGCAGGTGTCCATCCTGACCTACCTGGTGTCCACCGGCCAGCTGCGCGTCGCCAGGGATGGCCTTTTGCAGCTCCCGGGCGGCCGTCCCTTCGTCATCCAGCGGGGCACCGACATCGCGCTGCCGCTCAGCGCCCCGCCGGCCGGCTGAGCCGACCGACTTCCCTCCTATCATCCTCCGACCCCCATGAAGCGACGCACCACCATCCTCCTCGTGACCACCGCCGCGGTCGTTGCGCTGGGCGGCGGCGGCTGGCTGGCGCTCTCGGCCCGCGCCGGCCAGGACAAGCCGGCAGCGCCCGCGCGGCAGGCGGTCCAGGGCGGTGCCAAGGACCTCTACGCCGCCGACCTCGGCAGCTTCGACATGGTGATCCCGGTCACGGGCGAGCTGGCCGCCTCGCGGCAGATCGAGGTGCGCAACAAGATGGAGGGTCGGGCGATCATCACCGAGATCGTGCCCGAGGGCAAGTCGGTGAAGAAGGGCGACGTCCTGCTGAAGCTCAGCGAGGACGAGATCCTCAACAAGATCAAGGACGCCGAGGACAAGGCGAAGAGCGACGAGAGCTCGTTCATCGCGTCCGAGCAGGCGATCGCGATCCGCGAGAACCAGAAGCAGAGCGAGATCGAGAAGGCCGAGCTGGCCGTCGAGCTGGCCAAGCTGGCGCTCGAGGCGTGGGAGAAGGGCGAGGTCGTCTCCAAGCGCGAGACCCTGCAGACCGCGCTGGAGACCGCGCGGATCGACAAGGAGCGCCTGGACCGCCGCTTCGACGAGGCGAAGAACCTGGTCACCAAGGGCTACATCAGCCGCGACGACTACGAGAAGGACCGCATGGCGAAGATCCAGGGGGACGCCAAGGTCAAGCAGTGCCAGCTGGACGTCAACGTCTACGAGCAGTTCCAGTACAAGCAGGACCGCGCCAAGAAGGAAAGCGACCTGGAACAGGCGATCGCCGAGCGCAAGCGCGTGGAGCAGCGCGCCGACGCCGAGCTGACCAAGCTGCGGGCCGAGAGCGGCAGCGCGAAGTTCAAGGCCCAGAGCGCGAAGGAGCGCCTGGACCAGCTGAAGGTGCAGCACGGCTACTGCCTGGTGGTGGCCCCGACCGACGGCCTGATCGTCTACGCCACCAGCATGGATGCGGGCGGCGGCATGGGCGGCCGCGGCGGCGGCGACGCGCAGCCCCCGCAGGTGGGCACGGAACTCAAGCCGAACGAGCTGGTCATGGTGCTTCCGGACACCAGCACGATGATGGCCAACCTGAAGGTCAGCGAGGCGCTCAGCGGCCGCGTCAAGAAGGAGCAGGCGGTCACCGTCTGGAGCGACGCGATGCCGGCCCTGCCGCTCTCGGGCAAGGTGGTCGGCGTCAGCGTGCTGGCCGAGGCCGGCGGCTGGCGCGACCCGAACCGCCGCGACTACACGGTGAAGGTGGTGCTGGACGTCGACCCGAAGCTGGGCCTGAAGCCCAGCATGCGCTGCAAGGCCGAGATCCTGCTCGACCGCGTGACCGACGCGCTCAGCGTGCCGATCCAGAGCGTCTTCCGGCAGGGGCCGGTCAGCTACGTCTACGTCCCGGACGGCGAGGGCTTCGCGCAGCGCCAGGTGAAGCTGGGCCGCGCCAGCGAGCTGGAGGTCGAGATCCTCTCGGGCCTGGAGCCCGGCGAGCAGGTCCTGCTGCGCGAGCCGAAGAAGGACGAGATCACCGCCGTCATCGACATGGAGAAGGTGGCGGCGTCCGCCCCGGCCCCGGGGACCGGCGCCCCGCCCGAAGGCGGCGGCAAGCGCGGCGGCAAGGGCAAGCCCGACCAAGGCAGCGCGCCCGGCTGAGGCACGCCCGGCGCGCGCATCGCCGCCGCTACATTTCCCGCATGTCCGCGCCCCACGACCTGGTCACGCTCGCCGTCGCCGACGGCATCGCCACGCTCACGCTGAACCGGGGCGACAAGGCGAACGCGCTCAGCCGTGAGCTGATCGCGGCGCTCGGCACGGCCGTGGACGCGGTGGCCGCGCGGTGCGCGCCCGCCCCCGGCGGCGACGTCCGCGTGGTGGTGCTGGCCGGCGCCGGCAAGTGCTTCTGCGCCGGCATGGACCTGCGCGGCGTGATGGACGACCCCGTCGCGATGGGCGACATGCTGCGCGGCCTCTCGCGCGCCAGCCGCGCGCTGCGGCGCCTGCCGGTCCCCACGATCGCGCGCGTCCAGGGCGCGGCGGTCGGTGGCGGCTGCGGACTGATGGTGGTCACCGACTTCGCCGTCACGCACCCCGAGGCCAAGGTCGGCTACCCCGAGGTTGACCTGGGCATCTGCCCGGCCGTCGTCGCGCCGTGGCTCATCCGCAAGATCGGCGCCGGCCGCGCGCGCGCGATGCTGCTGGCCGGCGGCACCATGACGGGCCAGCAGGGCTTCGAAGCCGGCCTGGCCACGCACCTCTGCGCACAGGACCAGCTGGATGCCACCGTCGCCAACCTGGCCGCCCGCCTGGCCACGGGCGGCCCGAACGCCATCGCCACCACCAAGCACTGGCTGAACGAACTGGACGGCAGCCTGGACGACGCGGTGCTGGACAAGGCCGCCGAACTCAGCGCGCGGATCATCGCCGGCGAGGAAGCGCAGTCGCGCCTGCGGAAGGCGTTCGCGGGGAAGTGAGCGGGGCGGCGCCACACGTCGCGGGATCGGTCCGCGCCTGGATTAGCCGCTGAACGCCACCCCCAATCGAAGCGCCTCACGCAGCAGGCGCTTGTCGAACGTCAGGACCGTCGTTTGGCCGGGACTGACCAGTGCTGTGCACAACAATCCGGCATCGACCCATCCGATCCGCTTGCAGGCGATGCCATGCAGTTCAATCAGCGATTCGAGCTTTGCATGGCCCAGGCGCGGCACCGCATCCAGGTACCGCAACCGCATCGCCAGCAACGCGCGTTCCGCCCCGCAACCGAGCAGCACCTCGCCCAGCACGTCCGGATGTACACGCGCACGGCGTTCGTCGCAAAGCTGGCGCACGGCATCCACCTCGTGGTGCATGTGCTCGACCCACACGCAGGTGTCGATGATCACGGGTCCCCGACTGATCGACGTGCTCACTCCGAGAGCGGATTCCCGTCCTCGTCCAGGTCGTTCCGGAAGTGCGGGGGACGACGGCGCGGCGGTGCCTCGAAGTCCGGGGCGAATCCACCCTTCGCCAGGCGGTCCAGGTGGATCCGCTTGACGAGCTCCTGGAGGGCAAGGCGCACGACCGCCTGCGGATCCGTGATCCCCGTCAGCCGCATCGCGTCCGCGAGCTCCTCGTCCGTCAGCGTGATCTTCCGCTCCATGCGCATGATCGTAGCCCTCGTGGTCGTCCATCCAAAGCTCCTTCCTGACTGCGGCGCATGATGGTGTCCGCGCGCCCGCACCCCACTTTCCACCGCCTTTTTTCGTACGCTTCGCCGCATGTCCGCGCACGCACCCACCGCCCTCCGCACCGATCGCGACTCCGACGGCATCGTCACCCTGTGGCTGGACCCCAACCCCGCGAAGCCGCGCGGCGGCGTCGTGGTGCTGGACGCGTGGCTCATCGGCGCGATCGCCGACGCCTGCGCCGCGATCGCGCACGAGGGCTGCACCGGCCTGGTGCTGGCGTCCAGCAGTGCGCGCGTCTTCGTCGCGGGCGCCGACCTTGCCGAGATCGACGCACTGGACGACGCCGGCCTGCACGCGTACCTGGAGCGCGGCGCCGCCGCGTTCGCCGCGATCCCTGCGTTGGGCGTGCCCAGCGTCGCCGTGATCCACAAGGCCGCGCTGGGCGGCGGGCTGGAGCTCGCCATGCACTGCGACGCGCTGGTCGGCACGCTGCCCGCCGAGGGCGAGAAGCCGTGGCTGGTCGGCCTGCCCGAATGCGGCCTGTGCATCTGCCCCGGCTGGGGCGGCACGCAGATGCTGCCCGCGCGCATCGACCCGGTGACGGCCATCACCGCCACCATGACGGGCGCGCCGTGGAAGTGCGCCGACGTCCCCGCGGGCCTGTTCGCCACCGTCCTGCCCGCGGGCAGCACGCAGGCGCAGCTGATCGACGAAGCCAAGCGCTGGATCCGCGCCGAGCGCGCTGCCACCGGCGCGGGCGCGACCGGTGCCGCCGAGGGCTTCCGCGCCCAGCACGCCCCGCGCCGCACGATCCACCCCGCGGACAGCGCGCGCCTGCACGCGGCCGTCGCCGCCGCCGGGGCCGCGCAGCCCGCCACCGCCCACGGCGCCGCCATCCTGGACTGCGTGCGCATCGGCTACACCACGGGCTGGGACGCAGCCGTTGCCGCCGAACGCGCGCACCTGGTGCACCTGCGCCACACGCCCGAGGCGCGTGCGAAGCTCAGCGCGTTCCTGACTAAGTCCTGACGCCACCCGCCCGGAACACCACTTCCATGACGTCCCACATCGCCGTCGTCGCGTCGCTCGCGCTTGCCATCTTCCTCAGCCCCGAGACGCTCGTCCTGGGCCTGATCATCGCCAGCGACAAGAAGGCGCCGCGCCTGGCTGCGTTCGCGTTCGGCATCGGCGGCATCGTGGGCATCGCGTTCGCCACCGGCATTGGCCTGTGGCTGGCGCACGCCTCGGCAGACACCGCCGACGCTGCAGCCGCTGGCGCTGCCGCCACCGACGCCGCGGCCGCAGCCAGCCACGGCTCGTGGTCCGGGTTCCTGGTCCGCGCCGCCATCGCGGCGACGCTGCTGGTGATCGGCCTCTATCGCGCGGCGAACGCCTTCCGCCACAAGCCGATCCCGGACTTGTCGAAGGAAGACCACAAGCCCAGCCGCCTGCGTGCGTGGCTCACCCGGCACTTCCCCAGGCTGATGCACCAGTTCGACCCCGGAGTCGACCTGCCCACGTGGCGCCGTGCGATGCGCGGCGGCCTGGCCGGCTTCGCGGTGTGCGGCCTGCACCCCAAGGTCTTCCCGCTGGCGATCGCCGCCGGCCACCAGATCTGGCAGGTCACCGACCGCTCCGAGCGCGGCCTCTGCGTGCTGGTCTTCGCCGTGATCTCGGTGATCCCGGCTGTCGTTCCCGCCATCATCGAGATCTTCAGCCCGGGCGCCTCTGGCCGCACGAAGGACGCCTTCGAGCGCATCATGAAGGTCCACGGCCGCTGGATCACCGCCGCCCTGCTCCTGGCCGCCGCGGCATTCGTCGCCCACAACGCGTGGGGAGAACTGCCGCGGTGAATCCCTAAATCGGTGTCAGGTCAACATGGCACCATTTCGTGCCTGCAGCTGCGGCAACCGCTGTGTGGTTGCGGTGGCCTGCATGGATTCGTCGGACACGGCCCGCAGGCTGCCCCGCCTCCATCACTCACTCACGCCACGAGCCGCGCCCGCATCGCGCGTCGCGTCGCCCGCCCTCGCGCCGCGCAGGAAGGCCACGATGTCCGCCTGGTCGACGCGCCCGTCGCGGTTGATGTCCGCGGCGGCCAGGTCGCCCATGCCCATGCGGCGCAGTTCCTTGACAGAAATGCTGTTGCGTGGGGTGTCGTGCCACGCGCTGCCGCAGGCCGCGCCGACCTGGAAGAAGTTCGCCGAGATGAATGTGTAGTCCGCGGTGTCCACGGCGGTGTCGCCGTTGTAGTTGCTGCGGGCGGCAGCCAGCTTGCCCGCACCGTAGTCGCCCACGAACTGGCCGAAGTCGCGGATGTCCACCAGGTCGTCGTTGTTGGAGTCGCCCTGCTTCAGCGTGCCGAAGTCGACGGTCCACTTCGCGCCCGACGTCCCGAATCCAGCCGCCGTCCTGCGCAGCGAGTGCACCACGTCCTTGATGCTGGCACAGGTCGGTCCCGAGGTGATCGCCGGCGTGATGTCCACGTCGATGCTGCCGGACGCCGTGCCCGATACGTTCACCATCGGCAGGTCGGCGGACTGGCCGCCCGCGGGTCCGCCCGCGTACGCCAGGCTCATGGTCCGGGTCGAGTCGCCCGCCGACGTGCCGTCCAGCGCCGCCGCCACGGTCAGCACCTGGCGGTCGTCCACCTGCACGGTGCGAGACACCGACGACGTGTTGCCGGCAGCATCGCTCGCCGACCACACCACCGTGCTGGTGCCCTTCGGGAACCGCGCGGGGATGGAGGGTTGCGTCGTCAAGTCCGGCAGCGTCACCTGCACGGACACTGCCAGCGCCGTGCCGCAGGAGTTGCTGGCCGTCGGGGCCGCGCCCGTGAAGGATGCCACCGTCGCGCCCAGGTAGCCCGCGTCGCAAGCCGTGCCGGACACCGACGTCGGGGCGCCGGCGATCGAGAAGGCCGCCAGGCTCGTCACGCTGACGCTCGTATCCGGGGTGAAGTTGATCGGCTGGCCGTTGCTGTCGGTCACGATGTTCGCGAAGCCGCTCGTCGCGAACGCCGCGCCGATCGCGTCGCCGCAGAGCGTGGTCTTCGCGCGGAAGGTCAGTTGTGCGACGTTGCCAACCGTGGTGCCGGAACCACTGCCCGGCTGGACGCCGGTCGCGAACGTCGCCGTGTTGGCGGTTGAAGCGCTGTAGATCAACAGCGGGAACGCGCTGCCGCCGGCCACGCTTACGAAGTCGACCTTGGTCGGATCGAACCCGACGCGCGCCTGTACGCCGACTGCGGGCGAAGCGAGTTCCGTCACGTCGACATTCACGACGAAGGCATCGTTGACCTTGACCGTGGGCGAGGAGACAAGCCGCAGCCTTGGCGTCGGCGCGCCGACGATGCACGGAATGCCCTGATCACAGCAGTCGGGGACGCTGTTTCCGTTCGCGTCGGCGAAATCCCCTCGCAGGATCTGGCCGTGGTCGGGAATGCCGTCATTGGTGCAGTCTTGGCAGTTCACACCGAACGTTGACGTGACAACTTGACCGGTAGCTCCCGTCGAAAGCAAGAGCGGATTCACGAAACCACAACCATTGCAGTTCTCGATCAGCACGTTGGATCCTTGGCCGGCCGTCACTGCCCAGTCTTGTCCCGCGGGTGCAGCCTCGAACCTGCAGCCGCGAATGGTCACGCCCGGGCCGCGGGTTGCGTGCAGCACGATCGAACCCCAGGAGCTTGGCGACGGGTCACCGGTTCGTTGATCGGCAAACACGCAATCCTCGATGAGTCCGGACACCGGGGTGAACTCTGGGTTGACCTTCGCGACCGTGCCGCCTGTGTCGCCATGATTTCCGCCCTCGTTGCCGTCGTTGCCGAAGAACACGCACCGACGAAGCACGAATGTCCCGCTTCCGAGGTGGTACCAACCGCTTGCGGTCGATTGGTCGACTCCGACGTTGTCGCGGAACACGCAGTCTTCCACGACCGATGCACCACCAGCGCTTCGCATTCCGCCTGCCCCCCAGAGATCGGTCCCGCGATTGCTGCGAAACGTGCAGTGATGCACACGTAGCGCCGAGTTTGAGATCGACACTCCGCCCACGTCACCATTCCCGTTCTGGATCGTGAAGCCACTCATCTCGCAGCTCGGGGGCTCACCGGTGCCGAGGACGACCGTGTGAAGCCCTCGTCCGTCGATTGTCGTCTGTGCGGCACCGCCGATACCAATCAGGCGGATGTCCTTCCCCGAGAGACTCACCTGTTCGTAGTAGGTACCTGGCGAAACCAGCACCCGATCCCCTGCCGCTGCCGCGTTGATCGCGCCTTGGATCGTCGCCGCGTCCTGTGGAACCCGAATGTCGACACCGTTGGCATTGACCGCCACAACCGCCGCCGCCGCAACCGCCACGCCATGCATCTTCTTCAACATCTTCGCGTCCTCTCGGGGAGCCTGACCACGGCCACCGCGTTCCGCGCCATGCGCGGGTGCATCGGGTGACGCCTGCACCGAGCCATGCGGACCGTGCGCGTTCGGTGCAACTTGCACGGAATCCACAGGCATGACGACCGAGAATCCCGCGGCCCCCAGCACCAGCAGCGTGATGCACGCGGTCCGGCGTCGTGGTGGCTCGAGTTTCGGCTCCACCGTGGGTTGCGTCAGCAGCGGCGGAGCGGCGGGCGTCTGCTCCGTGCCTTCCAACTCCTGCCGACCCCGTGCATCCTCGGGCCTCTCGCCCAGCCTCAACAGCGCCGCCGCCTGCGCGCCGGAGAGTCCAGGCCGCCGTCGTTCATTCACCTCGTTGCGTGCGTGATCCATGCCACGCACGGAGCCACGGAGGCGGCCTGCGTGCGCTGCAAGTTGCGCAAGATTCACCATCCCCGTCGCGTGCAGCCGCGCGCCCTCACCCCCGCTCCACCAACCGCAACACCTCCGCCACCGCCGCGTCGACACCGCTGTTCGGCACGCCCTCCTCGCGCAGCAGTTCACGCAGCGCCTCACGGACGCGCGCGGCCACCCGGCGGGTGGCGTTGAAGCAGTCGGTGCGTGTCAGGCCCAGCTGCCGCGCGATCTCGTCGTAGGGCATGCCGTCGATCAGGTGCATGCGCAGGATCGCGTCGTCGTCGTGGCGGCCGGCGTCGGCAAGCTCGGCCTGCACGCGCGCGTACGACTCGTTCACGATGGACAGCGCCCACGCGCGATCGAACGCCTCAGCGGCGTCGGCCTCGGCGGCCGCGGCGCTCCCTGGCAGTGCGTGCACGTCGACGCCAGGCTCGGTGCGCCCGCGCTCGCGCCGCGCGTCCCGGCGCAACCCGCGGCAGTGGAACGAGATCGCGTTCATCAGCCAGCGCCGCAACGGCATCCCGCTGGCGCGCCACCGCGCGAAGAACGCGTCGTCCGCCATCGGCCCCGCGTAGAAGCCGGCGACCAACTCGTCGCGCTCGCCCGCGCCGCGCAGGCCCACCGAGCTGACGTACGCGCCCAGGGCCGGCGTGTACCGCTCCATCACGTGCCGCCGCAGCGTCCCGCGCGCCTCGGCCGCCCGCGCTGCCGCCACCGGGTCGCCCGCCGCATGCGCGCGGTCGGCGTCCTCGATGATGGTCAGCTGCGCCTCCAGCCACGTGGCGTGCGTGCTGGGGAAGTGGTCGATGGGCATGCAAAGCGCAGCATAGATGCGTGCGGCAATCCCCTTCATTCGTGCCTTGTGCCTCGATTTGCGTCCACCAGCGTCGTTTGCACGAATACCGTTGGCCACGTCACTAATGTTCCGCCAGCGCCACATGTTCCTCAACAGCTCCACCGCGGTCCTGACGACCGCGCTCGCGCTGGCCTGGTCTTCCCCCGCCCACCCCGGCACCTGCCCACCACCCGCACCCGCCGCCAAGGAATCCGAGTCCTGCGGCGGCAACACCAACGACGGCTGCAGCTTCCTCTCGCATCCCACCGAGCCGATCGACGCAGGCGCGCCGCTCGTGGGCACGTTCTGGGTGAACGGCGACGCGCGCGACGTCGACTTCTTCCGCTTCGTGCTGACGCAGCCGGCGCGCGTGACCGCGCACCTGTGGGCCACGGAGTTCACGCAGTTTGCGCTGATCGACGCGTGCACCGTCGTGGACAGCAACGTCGGTACCTGCCTCGACGTGCAGGCGTGCCTGCCGCCGGGCGTCTACAACGTCTTCGTCGCCCCGCTCGAATCCGCCCCCGTCTGCGGCGCCGCGTCCAGTACCTACACCGTGCTCCTGGAACTGGCGCCGACCGACCCGGCGTGCGTCCCGCTGATCGGCGACCTGGACCGCAGCGGCACCGTGGACGGCATCGACCTCAGCCTGCTCCTGGATCACTGGGGCGAGGTCGACCCCGGCTCCTGTGACCTGAACGGCGACCAGCGCGTCGACGGCCTGGACCTGGGCATGCTGTTGGGCGCGTGGCGGCCCTGACCGCCCCATAATCGCCGCCAATCACGCCACATCCAACCCTCCTCCTCCCGCGAAGCCGTCTTCGCACCCTGCCGCGCACCCCGCCGGTCCGGTCACCCGACGCCGCGACGGATCCGCCCCGTCAACCTCCCTACAATCTTCCCTTTCCCGTGCGGTCCCCCGCCCGGGTGCATCCCGTCCGAGCCTTCGACCGTCCCACCCCCGAGACCCGAGACACGGAGCCCAACGATGAGCAACATCGACCTCGCCAAGGACCTGAAGAACCTCTCCGAGAAGGACCGCAAGCAAGTCGAGCAGGCCCAGGAGATGCTTGGGCCCGACCCCAGCACGATGGGCTTCATCAAGAACGTCTTCTGGGGCAACTTCCGCGAGGACCTGGTCTTCCCGTACCCCACGGTCAGCGCCGAGGAGACCGCGCGCTGCGACCAGCTGCTGGCCGAGCTGGACACCTACCTGCGCACCGAGCACCCCGCCGTCGAGATCGACCAGAAGCAGGAGATCCCCGCCTGGGTCGTGAAGCGCCTCTTCGACATGGGCGTGCTGGGCATGACCATCGGCAAGGACTACGGCGGCCTGGGCTTCGGCATCACCAGCTACAACCGCGTGCTGCGCCGCATCGGCCGCACCTGCGGCTCGACCGCGGTGATGGTCAGCGCTCACCAGTCGATCGGCTGCAAGGCGCTCATGCTCTTCGGCAACGAGGAGCAGAAGAAGCGCTTCCTGCCCCGCATGGCCAAGGACGCGCTGAGCGCGTTCTGCCTGAGCGAGCCGAACGTCGGCTGCGACGCCGGCGGCCAGGAAACCCGCTGCACCGTCAGCGAGTGCGGCAACTACTACATCGTGAACGGCGAGAAGAAGTGGGCCACCTCGGGCGCGCTCAGCGGCCTGTTCACGGTCATGGCCAAGCAGAAGGTCACCGACCCGAAGACCGGCAAGCAGAAGGACGCGGTCACCGCGCTGATCTGCACGCCCGACATGGAAGGCGTCGAGATCTTCAGCCGCAACCGCAGCAAGTGCGGCATCCGCGGCACGTGGCAGGCGCGCATCCGCCTGACCAACGTCAAGGTGCCCAAGGAGAACCTGCTCAGCAAGGAAGGCCGCGGCCTGAACGTGGCGCTGACCTGCCTGAACTACGGCCGCTGCACGCTCAGCGCCGGCATGCTGGGCGCGGCCGAGTTCGCGTACGAGCAGGCCGCCAAGTGGGCCAAGTACCGCTACCAGTTCGACCGCCCGATCGGCGAGTTCGACCAGGTCAAGGAGAAGATCGCGCGCATGGCGGCGTACACGTACGCCATGGAGGCGATGCTCTTCATGACGACCGGCTTCCTGGACCGCCATGACGAGGACATCATGCTGGAGACCGCGGTGTGCAAGGTCTTCTGCAGCGAGTTCGGCTACCGCACCGTGAACGACGCGCTCCAGGTCATGGGCGGCGAGAGCTACATGACGGAGAACCACGTCGAGCGCGCGTGGCGCGACAGCCGCATCAACATCATCGTCGAGGGCGCCAACGAGGTGATGCACACCTTCATCTTCGCCTACGGCAGCAAGCAGCTTGGCGAGTGGATGCTGGGCGTGAAGAAGAACCCGGTCGGCAACATCGGCTCCGCGATGAAGATCGGCAGCGAGCTCTTCCTGGGCGTGCGCCGACCGCTGCCGACGTTCAAGGCCGCCGACCCGCGACTGGCCGCGCAGATGCACGACGTCATGGCGCGCATCCGCGAGTTCAGCCACCAGGTCAAGCTGATGTTCAAGGAGTGGGAGGACAAGCTGGTCACCGAGCAGACGGTGCAGGCGCGTCTCTCGATGTGCGCGATCTACATCCACGCGATGACCTGCGCGCTGTCCAAGCTGGACCGCAACATGCGCAACGGCCTGGACGGCGAGCAGCTGGCCTACGAGCGCTCGCTGGTCGAGCACCTGTGCGCGATGTTCTGCATCGAGATCGAGAACGAGATCCGCGCGCTGCGCACCAACGCCGACGCGACGATGAAGGTCGCCGCCGACGCCGCGCTGAAGTGGATCGACGGCCTGCCGAATGCGGGCTTCGCGATTTCTGAGAAGACCCCCGACATGAAGGCCCGCGGCACCGGCCGGACGCAGAAGCCCTGCGACGTGGCCGCGACGCCGGACTTCGGCACCGGCAGCGTCTTCACCGGCGAGCGCATCGCCAAGGCCCAGCCGCAGCACGCGTGAACCCCGGCGCGTTTCGGCGCCGTGCACCCTCCCGATAGACTCGACCGACTGCCCGCACCTGTCCCCGAACCCCAAGGACACCCACAGACATGAAGCTCTTCGAATCGATGAACCAGCACGGCCACGAGCGCCTCGCCTTCCACGTGGACCCGGCGACGGGCCTGCGCGCGATCATCGCGATCCACTCGACGGTGCTGGGCAACGCGCTGGGCGGCACGCGCCGCTGGGCGTACACCGACGAGAGTGAGGCGATCCGCGACGTCCTGCGCCTGTCCGAGGGCATGACGTACAAGGCCGCCGCCGCCGACCTGCCGATGGGCGGCGCCAAGAGCGTCATCATGATCGAGAAGGGCAAGGTCCCGACCGAGGCCGAGGCGCGCGCCATGGGCCGCTTCGTCAACACGTTCAACGGCCAGTACATCGCGGCCGAGGACGTCGGCGTCAACACGCAGTACTGCGACTGGATGGCGTCCGAGTCGAACCACATCATGGGCGGCGAGACGGTCAGCCACGGCGGCGACCCCAGCCCGTACACCAGCCAGGGCTGCTTCAACGCGCTGAAGGCGTGCCTGTCGCACAGCGGCCGCAAGGTCGACTTCGCGGGCCTGACCGTGGCCGTCCAGGGCCTGGGCGCCACCGGCTACAAGATGGCGAAGCTCTGCCGCGACCACGGCGCGAAGGTCATCGGCACCGACGTGAACCCCGCCGCGGTCGAGAAGGCCGTGAAGGAGCTGGGCGTGGTGGCGCTGGCCCCGGGCCAGAGCATCTTCGCGCAGGAGTGCGACGTCCTGGCGCCGTGCGCGCTGGGCGCGATCCTGGACAACCACACGATCAAGCAGCTCAAGTGCCAGATCATCTGCGGCACGTCGAACAACCAGCTGCACGAGCCGAGCGTCGACGGCCCCAGCCTGAAGCAGCGCGGCATCCTGTACGGCCCGGACTTCGTCGTGAACGCCGGCGGCCTGATTCGCCTGGCCGGCCTGTACCTGGGCATGACTTCGGCCGCGCTGGACAAGAAGATCGAGCAGATCGAGGACACCACGCTGGCCGTCCTGAAGGAAGGCAAGAACGAGTCGAGCGAGCACGTCGCCGCCGTCAACTATGCCAAGCGCCGCATCGAGGCAGGCCGCAAGGCCAAGACCGCCGAACCCGCGATGGCCTGAACCCGTGTCGGGTCACGGTGGCACCATTTCGGTGCCACGCTGACCAGCGCGTCGCCTGAACCACTTAACCGCCCCGGTCACGCCGGGGCGGTTGTGCGTTCGGTCCGCGCCCGCCGCGCGTACATCCACACGCCCGTCGCCACGATCGCCAGCGCCACCACGTGGTACCCACCGAACGCGCCCCACCAGCGCGCGTCGTCGCGCAGGAACTCGTGCGCGAAGCGGAAACAGCCGTACGCGACCAGGTACACGTTGAACCGCTGCGTGCGCTGCCAGTCGAACCGCCAGGCGAGCATCGCCCACGCCCAGAACAGCAGGTTGAACGCCAGTTCCGCCGCCGCCGCAGGCCATCGCGCGTGGCCCGCGGCGTCGGTGACGGTCCACCACGCGGGCCCGCACTCCACGCCCTGGCAGCACCCCGCGAACATGCAGCCGACGCGCCCGATCGCCAGCGCCAGCGGCACGGTCACC
>JBIKJV010000135.1:0-7445 GCA_044360755.1 Phycisphaerales bacterium | reverse complement strand
GTACGCGTTCTCCGCTGCGTTGCCGCCGGTGACGCCGATCACGCCGCCCGCGCCCAGCGAGAAGTCCGCCAGGCCCATGAGGAACGCGAACGCCGAGGCCGGCGCCGACACGCGCGCCATCGCCGCGGCCGCGGGGAAGATGAACGCGCCAGTCACGCCCAGGATGGCGCGCGCCGCCATCTGCGACGGCATGCCCGTGCCCTGCGCCATCAGGAGTGCCGAGACGCCGGTGGCGATGACGACGAACGGCAGCAGCCGCGCGACGCCCACGCGGTCGACCAGCATGCCCGCGGGGATCTGCGCCAGCGCGAAGGCGATCAGGTACGAGGCCGACACGATGCTCGACTGCACCGCGGTGAGTCGCAGCTCCGCGGCCATCTCGGACTGCAGCGGCGCGAAGGCGTTCTCCAGCGACCCCTGCACCGTCATGAAGGCCACCAGCAGCCCGAAGGCGATCATGCCCGCTCGGAGCGGGGGACGGGCTGGGAGCGGGGCGTCGGCGGGGTTCGGCACGGCGGGCACGGTACCCTGCGGCCATGGTCCGCAAGCTCATCCTCGGCACGGTGGTCGGCGCGGTCGCGGCGTTCCTGTGGGCGTACGTCAGCTGGTCGGCGGTGCGGCTCTACGACTGGGCGGTGCAGCCGCTGCCCGCCGCCGCGGAACTGGCGCCGCAGTTCGCGCGCGCCGTGCCGCGCGACGGGGCGTATGCGTTCCCCTGGCTTGATGTCGATGCGGTGCGCGCCATGCCGCCGGCCGAGCACGACCGGGCCATCGCGGAGTGGCGAGCCGCCACGCAGGACGGTCCGACGGGCGTGCTGCTGGTCCGCCGCACCGGCCGCGACCCGCTGGGTACCGCGCGCTACGCGACGGCCTTTGGCTACTTCGCGCTCTGTGCGTTCCTGATGAGCGTGCTGATGGCCACGATGCGCTGCCCCTCGTGGGTGGGCCGCTGGACGATCGGCATGCTGGTCGCACTCTTCGCGGCGATGGCGTCCGACGGGCCCGACCTGGCGTGGTACCAGTTGCCTGCGCGCTGGGTCTACGCGGGCATCGCCGACACGTTCCTGACGTGGACGGTGGCCGCGGCGGCGATCGCGGCGGTGGTGCGGCCGGCGGCGGTCGGGGGCACGCACGCATCCCCCTCGGCTACCCTTCCCGCGTGAAGTTCCAGGCACCCAAGGGCACCCGCGATTTCTATCCCGCCGAGATGGCCGTGCGCCGCCGCATCGAGCGTGCATGGCGTGACGCCAGCATCGCGTTCGGCTTCGACGAGGTCGACGGCCCGACGTTCGAGCACCTGGAGCTGTACACGGCCAAGAGCGGCGAGGGGATCGTCAACGAGCTGTTCAGCTTCCGCCGCGCCGGCGGCGAGGACGACTACGCACTGCGGCCCGAGTTCACGCCGACCCTCGCCCGCATGGTGGCCGCGCGCGCCGCGCAGCTGCCGATGCCGGTCAAGTGGTTCGCCGTCCCGAACTTCTTCCGCGCCGAGCGCCCGCAGCGCGGCCGCCTGCGCGAGTTCTTCCAGTGGAACGTCGACCTGCTCGGCGCCGACGGCCCGGCCGTGGACGCCGAGGTGATCGGCGTCGCGGTCAGTTCGCTGGAGCGCCTGGGGCTGACCGCGAAGGACGTGCGCGTGAAGATCAGCCACCGCGTGGCCGCCGCCAAGCTGGTGCGCGCGCTGGGCGTGGCCGAGGACAAGGTTGCCGGTGCGTTCGAGCTGCTGGACCGCCGCGACAAGATGGCGCCCGAGGAATTCACGCAGCGCGCCGCGGCGCTGGGCCTGGGCGGCGACGCGCTGGCACGCTTCGAGGGCGCCGTGCGCACGCGCGTGCCCATGTCCGACGACCCCGCGAAGCTGGCCGCCGTGGCCGGCATCCCCGCCGAGGACCTGGCGGAACTGGCCGCGCTGCGCAGCGCGATCACGGCCGCGGGCCTGGCCGAGTGGTGCGAATTCGACCTGGGCATCGTGCGCGGGCTGGCCTATTACACGGGCACGGTGTTCGAGATCCACGAGGCGTCCGGCGGCGAGCGCGCGATCGCGGGCGGCGGCCGCTACGACGGGCTGGTCGAGCTCTTCGGTGGCCCCAAGACGCCGGCGATGGGCTTCGGCATGGGCGACGTTGTGCTGGGCCTGGTGCTGGCCGACCGTGGCCTGTTGCCGAAGGACGGCGCGGAACTGCTGCCCCAGCCCGATGCGTTCGTGATCAGCGGCGGCGACCCCGCCGCCGAGGCCGAGCTGCCGCGCCTGGTGGCCGCGCTGCGCAAGGCGGGCCTGCACGTGCGGCACAGCTACAAGGCAACGCGCAACGTCGGCAAGCTGCTGGCGGACGCTTCGAAGCAGCGCGCGCGGTTCGCGGTGATCCTGGGTGCCGAGGTTGCGCAGGGCGCGGTGCAGGTGAAGGACCTGGCGGCCGGCGAGCAGCGCGCGGTGCCCATCGGCGACCTGCTGCCCACGCTCCTGCGGAGATAGGGGACAGGTCCACCTGTCCCCTGTTCAGAAGAGCGCGGCGACGACGAACAGCACCCAGATCAGCACGCCCACCGCGAGCTTCATGAGAAGCCCCGCGGTGCGGCCGACCGCCGCCCCGGCCGCGGCCATCGCGGCGCGGCCCGGGCCGCGGTCGGCGTAGCTCAGTTCCATCAGGAACGCACCCGCCGCCGCGCCGCCCAGAGCGCCCAGCAGGCTGCCGATCACCGGCACGAACGAGAAGAGCACCATCCCGGCGATCCCGCCGATCACCGACCCGATCACCGCGCCCCACATGCCGCGGGCGCGCGCGCCGGTTGCCTTGGCGCCGGCGGCGCCCATCGCGGCCTCGAGCACCTCGCCCAGGAACGCCAGCGCCAGGCCGGCCGCGATCGTCCACCAGCTGAAGAGCGGCGACCGCCCGTCGGTGGCCACCAGCGACCACACCTGGAAGATGCACGCCAGCAGCACCAGCAGCCAGTTGCCCGGCAGCAGGACCAGCTGCACAAGCAGGCACACGGAGCCAAGGACGGCAAAGAGGACGGATGCGAGGATCGTGCCGACGGTCATCGAGGGTCTCCGGGCTCAGGTGCCGGTCGCGTGGACGAGGACGAGTCCCCCATCCGGCCGGCGCACGAACCGCACGGTACCGCGGGCGCCGTCGTCCCACGCCATGGCTGCGCCGCCCTCGGGCGCCGGCCGCCACGTGCCGCGCGCCACCGGCACCACCGTCCCGCGTCCGCGGTCGAGCGTCCGCGGCGCGTCCAGCCGCAGGTAGAGCGCGCGATGGTCGTGGATGCGCTCGGCGACGAGGCGTGCTTCGCGCCGCCGGAAGTCAGGCGGAACGCGAGCGGTCCCGTCCGAGGCGGTCGCCGCCGCGGTGCCCGTGCCTGCGTCCGTGCCCGCCGCCACGCGCCACGTCGCCGCGCACGGGTCGTCGTCCCCGGAAGGCGGGCGCACCGCCAGCAGCAGGTCGAAGTGCCCGGGCCCGTCCCCGGGCCCGTGCCAAAGCAGCGCCGCGGGCAACGGTGGGCCGTCGGCGGGGACCGCGGGAATGTGCTCCGGTGTGGCCTGCACGTCGATATCATCCCACGAACCCGGCCGGCCGCGCGCCGGCCACCAGCCGTTGCCAGGAGGGCACGCCATGCACCAGACGTCCACGACACGCAGGATCGCCGTCGTCGCCTCGCTCGCCTCGTCCGCATTCCTCTTCGCCGCGCTTTCCGGGTGCGAGTCCACGCCGACCGCCGGCGGCACCGAGGGCCGCGGCTACAACAACGCCGAACTGCGCATCAAGCAGGCCAACGAACTGATCGACAAGGGCGACTTCGACGGCGCGATGGCCCAGGTGTCCCCGGTCGTGAAGGATGTCCCGGGCAACTGGGAGGCGCAGTTCGCCTACGGCCGCGCCATGCTGGGCAAGGGCGAGCTTGAGGACGCACGCCGCGCGCTCGACCGCGCGTACCGGCTGCAGCCCAAGAACGAGCAGGTCGTCTCCTCGCTGGGCACCTGCATGGCTCGCCAGAAGGACGTCAAGGACGCGTACCAGCTGCTGCGCTCGTTCGGCAAGGAGTTCCGCTCGTGGCGCGCGTACCTGGCGCTGAGCCACGTGGCCGAGGAAGCCAACGACCCCGACACCGCCGTCACCGCCGCCGACGAGGCGATCAAGGTGAACGAGCCGCTGCCCGGCGGCCGCGCGTCGATCGACCCCTACGTGCGCGCCGCCGACCTGGCCTTCCGGTACGGCAAGGACGCGCAGGGCGTGCGTCGCCTGCGCCAGGCCTACGGCGTGAACCCCGACTACCCGCCGATCTCCGTCGAGCTGCAGAAGCGCGGCGTCAAGATCGACGCGTCGACTGCGCTCCCCGTCGGCCCCTGACCGCGGGATCCCCCAGGCCGCCTGCATGACGCCGAACGCCGATCCCCGCGAACGCTGGCTGTCGTGGCTGGGCACGCTGGGCGACCTGGCGCGGCTGCGCATGCTGCGCCTGCTCGAGCGCGAGGAACTGGGCGTGGGCGAACTGGCGCGCGCGCTGCAGCTGCCGCAGAGCACGGTGAGCCGCCACCTGAAGCCGCTCTTCGAGCAGGGCTGGGTGACCAAGCGCCCCGAGGGCACGCAGAGCCTGTATCGCATGCCCGCGGGCGAGCTGCCCACCGACATGCGCGACCTGTGGCGCATGAGCCTGGAGCACCTGGGCTCGGGCCCCGCGTGCGAGGAGGACGACGCCCGCCTGGCCGAGGTCCTGGCCGCGCGGCGCGTCGACAGCCGCACGTTCTTCGGCCGCATCGGCGGTGACTGGGATGAGCTGCGACGCGAGCTCTTCGGCGAGGCCTTCGGGTCCGACGCGCTGCTGGCGCTGCTGCCGCCCGACGCGGTGGCGGTCGACCTGGGCTGCGGTACCGGTGAGGCCGCCGAGCGCCTGGCGCCCGTGGTGCGGCGCGTGATCGCGATCGACCGCGAGCCCTCGATGCTGGCGGCCGCGCGCCGCCGGCTGGCGCGCTTCGGCAACGTCGACTTCCGCGAGGGCGACCTCTTCCATCCGCCGCTGAAGCCGGGCGAGGCCGACCTGGCGGTGCTGATGCTGGTGCTGCACCACGTCGAACGGCCGGCCGATGCGCTGGCGGCGATCGCGCCCGGGCTGCGGCCCGGCGGCCACCTGCTGGTGGTCGACATGGTGCGCCACGACCGAACCGGCTACCAGCAGACGATGGGCCACCGGCACCTGGGCTTTAGCGAGGCCGACCTGCGTTCGTGGGCCAAGCCCGCGGGTCTGGCGCTGGCTCGGCACGTGCGGCTGCGGCCGGACACGGCGGGCAAGGGCCCCGGGCTCTTCGCCGCGCTCTACGTGCGCGATGCGTCGGCGACGGCCGGCGGCGCGGGCGCGGCTTCTGCCGCCCGCGTGCAGGCGTCCGCCGTCACTTCGAGCCGTCGGCGCGCCACGCCGCGATGATCCTGTCCTGTTTCTCCTTCTTCAGCGCGCGGAACTGGTTCGCGTCCGCGCTGCTGGCGAAGCCGATGACCGCGCCGTCCCACGTCACCGGCGCAGCGGCCGCGTCGAGCTCCGCACCGGTCAGCGGGCACACGTGGTTCGTGATCTTCTTCTGCGGCAGCACCTGCGGGGCGGCCAGCTTGGCGCGCTTGGCCTTGGGCAGCGATGCCCACTGCGCGGCGTTCGCGCCGTTCTCGAAGTGCACCGGCCACTGGCCGTAGTAGCCCACGCGGCCCTCGCCCTTCACGGGTTCCTTCGAGATCGGGTCGACCCACTTCGGCTTGGCGCCGGCCTTCACGGGCACTCCCACGATGCCCGGGTTGTCGACGACGTCGGCGCTGTTGGCGTTGACGCTGCCGTCCTGCGGTGGCGCGCGGAAGCGATCCACCTGCGCGGGGCTCGGATCCTTCGCCGGCACGATGCCCGGGTTGTCGACGACGTCGGCGCTGTTGGCGTTGACGCTGCCATCGTTCGGCGGGGCCTTGTACGTGTTCGGATCCTGCTTCGGTCCTGGCTTTGCCCCGAAGTCGGGGCTGCTGACGATGCCGGGGTTGTCGATGACGTCGGCGCTGTTGGCGTTGACGCTGCCGTCGTTCGGCGGCGGCTGGTAGAGGTCGGCCTTGTCCGAGGCGGCGCAACCGGCCAGCAGGGCGAGGGTGGCAGCGAGGGTGCCGAGCAGGGGGACGGTGGTCATAACTGGCAGGATCCCCGATCGGGCCCTGGCGCGCGAGTCCAAATCCGGCCCGAGGGCCCAAGGCGGGTGATTCCGGGACTGAATCTTGACCCCGCCCGGTGGATAACGGCTATACTTCATCCTTCCATCCGAATAGACGGATGGATCGACTCCCCGTACCCGGCCAAGGAGGCCCCCCGTGACCGCGACCGCCACCCAGTCGACCACGACGACCAACCCGTTCCTGACGAATGCCGTGCTCTCGACCACCGAGTTCCCGCGCTTCAAGGTGAAGGACCTTTCGCCCGAGACCGTGCGCTTCGGCCGCAAGGAGATCGAGCTGGCCGAGGTCGAGATGCCCGGCCTGATGGCGCTGCGCGCCGAGTTCAAGGGCAAGAACCCCCTGAAGGGTGCCCGCATCATCGGCAGCCTGCACATGACCATCCAGACCGCGGTGCTCATCGAGACGCTGGTCGAGCTGGGCGCCGAGGTGCGCTGGTGCAGCTGCAACATCTTCAGCACGCAGGACCACGCCGCCGCGGCCGTCGCCGTCGGCCCGACCGGCACCCCGGAGAACCCGAAGGGCGTGCCCGTCTTCGCGTGGAAGGGCGAGACCCTGGACGAGTACTGGTGGTGCACCTGGCAGGCGCTGCACTTCGCGGACGGCAAGGGCCCGAACATGATCCTGGATGACGGCGGCGACGCCACGCTGCTGGTCCACAAGGGCCTGGCCTTCGAGAAGCAGGGCAGCGTGCCCACCGCGACCTCCGAGGACAGCGAGGAGTACACCGTCATCCTGCAGCTGCTGGCCGCGCTGCAGAAGACGCAGCCCGGCTACTGGACCAAGACCGCCCCGAACATCCTGGGCGTCACCGAGGAGACCACGACCGGCGTGCACCGCCTGTACCAGATGCAGGAGCTGGGCCAGCTGCTCTTCCCGGCGATCAACGTCAACGACGCGGTCACCAAGAGCAAGTTCGACAACCTGTACGGCTGCCGCCACTCGCTGGTCGACGGCATCATGCGCGCCACCGACGTCATGCTGGCCGGCAAGGTCGCCGTGGTATTCGGCTACGGCGACGTGGGCAAGGGCAGCTGCCAGAGCCTTCGCGGCCAGGGCTGCCGCGTGAAGGTCACCGAGATCGACCCGATCTGCGCGCTGCAGGCGTGCATGGAGGGCTACGAGGTCGTCACGCTCGAGGACGTCATCGGCACCGCCGACATCTTCATCACCGCCACCGGCAACAAGGACATCATCCGCGCCGAGGACATGCTGAAGATGAAGCACAACGCGATCGTCGGCAACATCGGC
>JBIKJV010000027.1:0-22503 GCA_044360755.1 Phycisphaerales bacterium | reverse complement strand
CGCCGCCGCCGCCGGCCATCGCGCGTGGCCCGCGGCGTCGGTGACGGTCCACCACGCGGGCCCGCACTCCACGCCCTGGCAGCACCCCGCGAACATGCAGCCGACGCGCCCGATCGCCAGCGCCAGCGGCACGGTCACCGCGAACAGGTCGCCCGTGCCCGCGCGGTAGCCGACGATCGACTTCGCCAGCTCCACGCCGCACACGCCGCCGAGCAGCGCGCCAGCCACGCTGTGCCCAGTGAGCAGCGCGACCCAGTCGCCGCGGTGGTGCCAGCCCTCCGCGACCAGGAACGCGACCTTCGCCCCCAGGTACGCGCCGGCCAGTGCGCCGCCGTACACCGCCCACAGCCGCTGGTCCGGCGTGCGCCCGTCGCTGCGCAGGAGTCGCCGCCACAGCAACGCCGTGCACGCGATGCCCACGACCGTGGTCAGTGCGTAGACCGGGCTGCCGCCGAAGTTCGCCGCTTCGTTCGTCATCACGAAAGTCGGTACATGAAGCGGGGCAGCACTTTCTCACCGCGCGTAGTACCGGCAGAAGCTGTCCAGCTTCCCCTCCGGCGTGATCACGTGCGTGCAGCAGCGGTCGATGCGGTCCTGGTCGAACGTCCACGCGTCCATGAACGGCTTCACGAAGATCCGGAACGGGTGCTCCGGCCGCAGCTCGAGCGCCTTGATCAGCGCGCCGAGCGGCTCGGTCTCGCAGCCGCACTTCGCCAGGTCCTCCAGGCTGTAGTTCACGCGGTTCTGCAGGAATCCCGCGTAATTCGGCACGTCGATCAGCCGGCTCAGGCCCACCGGCCCGTCCGGCGTGCGCAGCACGTACGCGATCGTGTGGCAGTTCGGGTCGCCGCAGGGCAGGGGGGTGAAGTCGGCCTCGCACAGGAACTCCGGCGCCTGCGTAACGCACGCGCGCACGGCGTCGGAGACGCCCATCGCCTCGACCACCGTGGCCGCGCCGCCGCCCGGGAACACCGGCAGCGTCCGGCTCTCCACCGCCGCCACGCGCCCGCTGGTGAACACCGGCTGCAGGCTGATCCCGCGCACGTGCGGCCGCGCCATCGCCCACCGCAGCGTGTCGCCGACGCCCGCGATCGTCCGCGGGTCCAGCACCATCGCCAGCGTCGTGGGCACGCCCAGCGTGCCGGCCTCGTCGATCGCGCGCTCGCGCACCGCGCGCAGGTCCTCGCCGCGCAGCTCGCGCTGGCCGGCCGCCTGCACGCCGTCGAACTGCACGTACAGCTCGAACCGCGGCCGCTCGCGCCGCACATCGGCCAGCATCGCGCGGAACCGCGCGTCGCCGGCCACGCGCACCGCGTTCGTGTTCACCAGCACGTAACCGATCTGCGGATGCGCGCACGCCCACCGCAGGATGCGCTCGAATTCCGGGTGGATGGTCGGCTCGCCGCCCGACAGTTGCAGGATGTCGATGAACCCCTTGCGGGCCACGACGCCATCGACGCGCGCGACCACCTGCTCGAACGGCGTGCACGCCACGTCCGCGCCCACGCCGTACGGGCTGCCCGCGTAGCACGTTGGGCACGTCAGGTTGCAGCTGTCGACGATCTCGATCAGCGCGACGCACGTGGAGAGGCGTTCGAAGGGATCGATGGGCGAGGCTTCGGTCGCCGTGCCTTCTGCACCGCCCGGCACCCCACACCCCCCCGGCCCGCAGCACGCCCCACCCGCGTTCGCCGGATCGCCGTGGCTCTCGAAGTACCACTTCGCGTCCGACTGCAGCCGCACACGGAACTCGCCGTGCGCCGCGCACGCCTTCTCCATGAACACGGCGCCATCGCGCTCGACGACCGTCGCCGGCACGTCGATGCCGCACGCCGGGCACCTGCTCTTCGTGCGCTTGATGACGCGCGCGTCGCGGCGGATGGTGATCATCGCTGGCGCTCCTCGCCTGCCCCGTCAGGGAGCGTCCTTTGCGGCTGGCTCACTCGGCCCCGTCACCGGCACCGCAGGCGAGCCCGTTCGCGGCCTCTGAATCGCATCCATCGCCACCACCGCCACCAGGCAGCCGCCGAACGCGATCGCCATCATCACCGGGATCGTCGCGATTCCCGCCAGGACCGGCACCGCGACGCTCCGTGGGACCAGCAACAGGAGCGGCGCCGCACGCACGCGTCGCGGCAGGCGCTGCATCAGTGCGTGCACGCGTCGCGCGGTGTTGAGCGGGGCGACCAGCAGCACGAGCACGGCGGTGATGACCATCAGGACGACACCGGTCCCCGCCAATCCGTCCGCCATGATCACGGCCGCCGGCACCAGCCCCATCGCCACCAACGCCGGCCACGCAAACCCCAGCAGCACGCGCCCCGTGCCCGGCATCGGCGCCGGCCACCGCCGCTCCATCGGCGTGACCACGCCGCACTCGGGGCACGGCGTGCCCTCCGGGATCGCCCGCAGGTCGTGGCCGCAATCTTCGCAGCGCATGGGGTGAGTATCGCAGAAACGCAACGCAAACCCGCCAAACCCAGGCACCCCTCGCATCCCACATCCCGCGCCACGCGTGCACCGGTGGCCCCCGACATTTGCCCGAGCGCGCAAGGTCGACTGTTGATGCAGGCCCCGCGCAAGACGCGCCGCGCGGCGAACCTCGCGGCCGCGAAGCGGATTGGCGGCATGCGCGTCGAGGACCCGAACGGCCCCGGCGTGCCGTCCGCCGAGCTGTTCGCACCCCCCCACTCCCGAACCTGCCACCCAATCGAATATCGGCCCCTGAGCACCCCCGCGCCCACCCCCGGGGGCCCCGCCTCCCCCCGCCCCCAGCAACCCGTCCACCACGCCCTGTCAACTAGACTCCGCGGTCTATGCCCATCACCACTGCGTTCAAGACCGAGATCCCCCGCATCTCGATCCTCGACGAGCAAGGCAACTTCGACGACAAGCTCGGCAAGGGTCTCATCCCCGATGCTGACCTCGTGAAGCTGTACGAGGCGATGTACGCCTGCCGCCACCTGGACGGCGTGGCCTTCCGCCTGCAGCGCTCCGGCCGCATGGGCACGTACCCCCAGAACATGGGCCAGGAAGCCACCAGCCTGGGCGCGGCGTACGTGCTGAACAAGAACGACTGGCTGGTCACCTGCTACCGCGAGAACTGCGGCCTCTTCTGGCGCGGCGTCCCGATGGAGTCGATCCTCCTGCACTGGATGGGCGACGAGCGCGGCAACGCCATGCCCCGCGAGCACTTCGCCACCCCGATCGCGGTGCCGATCGGCACGCAGATGCTGCACGCGACCGGCCTGGCCTGGGCCGCCAAGTACCGCGGCGAGAAGCAGATCGCCTGCACGTTCTTCGGCGACGGCGCCACCAGCGAGGGCGACTTCCACGAGGCCGCCAACTTCGCGGCCAACCTGGACATCCCGGTCGTCTTCGTGTGCCAGAACAACTTCTGGGCGATCAGCGTGCCCGGCAGGATCCAGTGCAGCGCGCCCACCGTCGCGCAGCGCGGCATCGCCTACGGCATGCCCTGCATGCAGGTGGACGGCAACGACATCTTCGCCACCGTCTACGCCGTGAAGTGGGCCGCCGAGCGCGCCCGCACCGAGGGCAAGCCGGCCTTCATCGAGATGGTCACCTACCGCCTGGGCGACCACACCACCGCCGACGACGCCAGCCGCTACCGCGACAAGGCCGAGGTCGACGCGTGGAAGGCGAAGGACCCGCTGATCCGCGTGCGCAAGCGCCTGGAGCAGCTGAAGCTGTGGGACGACAAGAAGGAAGCGGCGATGGTCGAGCGCACCGAGAAGCTCATCGCCGACGCCGTCGCGCGCGCCGAGAACATCGCCGCGCCGCACTCCGCGGACTTCTTCAACAGCATGTACGCCGAGCTGCCCGCCGACCTGGCGCTGCAGCGCGACACGATGCAGACGCACAGCCTGGGCCAGGACCCCAGCCAGCTGGCGAACACCGATCACCTGACCCGCGTGACGGAGAACGCGCACTGACGCGCGCGCCGGACGCACCCCCCACACACACCCGAGGAAGCACCATGGCAAACCTCACGATGGTCCAGGCAATCAACCTCGCCCTCATCCAGGAGATGGAGAAGGACGAGCGCGTCCTCCTGCTGGGCGAGGACGTCGGCGCCAACGGCGGCGTCTTCCGCGTGACGGAAGGCCTGCAGAAGCGCTTCGGCGCCAAGCGCGTGGTCGACACGCCGCTGGCCGAGAGCGGCATCATCGGCACGGCGATCGGCCTGGCGATGGGCGGCCTGCGCCCGGTGCCCGAGATCCAGTTCGAGGGCTTCCTGGGCCCCGCGTACGACCAGATCTGCAGCCACGCCGCGCGCATGCGCACCCGCACCCGCGGCGCGTTCCCGGTGCCGCTGACGATCCGCATCCCCGTGGGCGGCGGCATCCACGCGCCCGAGCTGCACAGCGACTCGCCCGAGGCGATCTACGCGCACACGCCCGGCCTGAAGGTCGTGATGCCCAGCTCGCCGTACGACGCGAAGGGCCTGCTGGTCGCGGCCATCCGTGACCCGGACCCCGTGCTCTTCTTCGAGCCCAAGCGCATCTACCGCGCGTTCCGCGAGGAAGTCCCCGAGGACGAGTACGTCCTGCCGATCGGCAAGGCGCGCACCGTCTGCGAGGGCACCGAGCTCACCGTCGTCAGCTGGGGCGCCAGCGTCATCCAGTGCATGCAGGCCATCGAGAAGAGCGGCCGCAGCATCGAGCTGATCGACCTGCGCACCATCTACCCGTTCGACGTCGACGCGGTCGAGGCCAGCGTGAAGAAGACCGGCCGCTGCGTGGTCGTGCACGAGGCCCCGCTGACCTGCGGCTTCGGCAGCGAGATCAGCTCGCGCATCATGGAGCGCTGCTTCCTGCACCTGGAGGCACCCGTCCAGCGCGTGGCCGGCTTCGACACGATCATGCCGTACTACAAGCTCGAGCTCGACTACATGCCCGATGCCGCGCGCATCGGCCGTGCGATCGACGACGTGATGGCGTACTGACCGACCGACTGCCCAGCGACCAAGCGAGGGAACGACCATGGCCGGAATCAAGCAGCCCAGCGACAAGAGCCACTTCCTCCTGCCCGACCTGGGCGAGGGCCTGGCCGAGGCCGAGCTCATCACCTGGAAGGTGAAGGCCGGCGAGACCGTCAAGGAGAGCCAGACGCTCGCCGAGATGCAGACCGACAAGGCGCTGGTGGAGGTCCCGTCCCCGTGGGCCGGCACCGTCACCGAGATCTGCGGCAAGCCCGGCGACATCATCAAGGTGGGCGCCGTCCTGGTGCGCTACGGCGCCGCGGGCGCGAAGCCTGCCGCTCCCGCGCCGGCCGCCGCGCCCGCCGCGACGTCCAACGGCTCGGGCTCCGGTGCCGCGTGCCTGTCCTCGCAGGTTGCCGCCGGCGCCGCCGCCGAGGGCGACCAGGGCACCGTCGTCGGCACGATGAGCGGCACGCTCACCGTCAGCGACCGCTTCGCGCGCCGCGCGCCCGAGGCCACGGTCGCCACGCGCGACGGCAAGGCGCTGGCCACCCCCGCGGTGCGCCGCATCGCGCGCACGCTGGGCATCGACATCCAGCAGGTCCCCGGCAGCGGCCGCAACGGCCGCGTCACCGCCGGCGACCTGGAATCGTTCGCCGGCGGCGGCACCGCGCACCGTGGCGCCTCCGCGCCCGCGGCGGGCGGCTTCGCCCCGCGCAGCGCGGCCATCGCGCCGGGCAGCGTCTACATCGACCAGAACGGCGTCACGCAGCGCGTGCCGTTCCGCGGCGTCCGCCGCAAGATCGCCGAGAGCCTGGACCGCAGCGTGCGCACCACCGTGCACTTCACGGTGGTCGATGAGGCCGACGTCACCCTGCTGGAAGCCAAGCGCAAGGAGTACAGCAAGGTCACCGGCCAGAAGCTGAGCATGCTGCCCTTCATCATGGCGGCCATCTGCAAGGCGCTGAAGAAGCACCCGACGCTCAACGCGATCACCGACGACGCGAACAGCGAGATCCTGGTCAAGGGACCGGTGAACCTGGGCTGCGCGGTCGACACCGACAACGGCCTGATGGTGCCCGTCATCAAGGACGCGCACGCCAAGAGCCCCGTCGAGCTGGCCAACGAGGTCAAGCGCCTGGCCGCTGCGTGCAAGGACCGCAGCATCAAGCGCGAGGAGTCGCTGGGCGGCACGTTCACGATCTCGAACGTGGGCAGCTACGGCGGCATGTTCGCCACGCCGGTCATCAACTACCCCGAGGTGGCGATCCTGGCCGCGGGCCGCGCCAAGGAGCGCGTGATGGTGAAGGACGGCCGCTTCTACGCCGGCCTGGCGCTGCCGCTCTCGCTGAGCTGCGACCACCGCGTCGTGGACGGTGCGGAAGGGGCACGTTTCCTCAACACCGTGGTCGGTCTGCTGGAAAACCCCGAGAATCTGCTCTGATCCGCTGCTGCGGCGGCCGTGGATGGCCGAAAATCCCGGACCGGCGGCCGTCTCCGCCCGCTGTCGCGTCCAACCAACACCCCACGCCATGAACGCCACCGCCACCGAACTCCTCAAGAAGATCGAGTCCAAGACCGCCACCGTCGGCATCGTCGGCCTGGGGTACGTCGGCCTGCCGCTCAGCCACGCCTGCCTGAAGGCCGGCTACAAGGTGATCGGCTTCGACATCGACCAGCGCAAGATCGACAGCCTGAAGGCCGGCAAGCCCTACATCCACCACCTGGGCCAGGACTTCTTCGACTACCTGAAGTCGAACTCGGGCTTCATGGGCACCTCGGACGCGCAGGACCTGGCCAAGGCCGACGCGATCCTGATCTGCGTGCCCACGCCGCTGGGCCACCACAAGGAGCCGGACCTGACCTTCGTGCTCGACTCGACCAAGCTGGTCGCCAAGGTGCTGCGCAAGGGCCAGCTGGTGGCGCTGGAGAGCACCACGTACCCGGGCACCACGCGCGACGAGATGGGCCCGATCCTGGACGCCACCGGCCTGAAGCGCAACGAGGACTACTTCCTGGCCTACAGCCCCGAGCGCGAGGACCCGGGCAACCCGAACTTCTCGGCGTCCGTCATCCCCAAGCTGGTCGGCGGCACCGACGAGGTGTCCGGCAAGCTGGCCTACGCGCTGTACAGCCGCGTCGTCAGCAAGGCGCACTACGTCTCCAGCGCCGAGGTGGCCGAGACCGCCAAGCTGCTCGAGAACATCTTCCGCGCCGTGAACATCGCCCTCGTCAACGAGATGAAGACGGTGCTCACCGACATGAACATCGACGTGTGGGAGGTCGTCGCCGCGGCCAGCACCAAGCCGTTCGGCTTCATGCCCTTCTATCCCGGCCCGGGCCTGGGCGGCCACTGCATCCCGATCGACCCCTTCTACCTGACGTGGAAGGCCAAGGAGGTCGGCCGCACGACCCGCTTCATCGAGCTGGCCGGCGAGGTCAACACCGCGATGCCGCACTACGTCATCGAGCGCACCCAGGGCGCGCTGAACGACGACCGCAAGAGCCTGAAGGGCTCGAAGGTGCTGGTGATCGGCGTGGCCTACAAGAAGAACATCGACGACTCGCGCGAGAGCCCCAGCGCCGAGATCATCGAGCTGCTGCGCGACCGCGGCGCCGAGGTCACCTACCACGACCCGCACATCCCGACGTACCCGTCGATGCGCAAGTACCGCATCGACCTGAAGAGCGTGCCGCTGAACCAGGAGACGCTGACCGCGTCCGACTGCGTGCTGATCCTGACGGACCACGACGCGGTGGACTACGGCGCGCTGGCGCAGCACGCGAAGCTGGTCGTCGACACCCGCAACGCGATGGCGCGCGTGCCCGCGGACAAGACCCGCGCGCGCGTCGTGAAGAGCTGACGCCGTGGCAGGGGGCCACGCATCCGAAGGCCCCATCCCCGTGGCCGCGCGCGGTTCCGCCGCGCCCGGAGATCCCGCGTCGTTCGGCTGGCGCGTCCTGCGCGCCGGCAGCCTGCGCCTGGACGGCGGCGGCATGTTCGGGCTGATCCCCAAGGCGATGTGGTCGAAGTGGGTGCAGGCCGATGCCGACAACCGCATCCCGCTCTCGATGAACTGCGTGCTGCTGGAGCGCCCCGCGGCGCCCGGCCTGCAGCGGCACCCGGCGCGCGCCGGCGATGCGGTGGAGCGCGTGCTGGTGGAAGCCGGCGCGGGCCGCAAGTGGGGCGAGAAGGAGATCGCGACGTACGGCCTGGAGCGCATGCCCGACGGGCGAGTGCGCTGCATCGAGGACGCGCTGGCCGAGATCGGCGTCGACCCGCGGTCGGTCGACCACGTGGTGGTCACGCACCTGCACTTCGACCACTGCGGCGGCCTGGTGCGGCTGGACCCGAGCGGCGCCCCCGAGCAGGTCTTCCCGCACGCGAAGGTGCACGTGCAGCGCCAGGAGTGGTCCGACGCGCTGGCCAACCGCAGCACCATGACGCGCACCTACCTGCGCCCCAACCTGGACACGATCGCGCCGCAGCTGGTGCTGCACGAAGGGGCCGCCGAGGTGCTGCCGGGCCTGCACGTGGCGTCCACGCCGGGTCACACGTGGGGCCACCAGGCCATCCGCTGGCACGATTCGCTCGGCACCGTCTGCTTCCCCGGCGACCTGCTGCCCACGGTGCATCACCTGCACCCCTCGGCCAGCCTGGGCTACGACATGCTTCCGTACGAAACGATGCTCACGAAGCGTGCCCTGCTCCAGGCGGCCGTCCGCGAGGGATGGCGGCTGGTGCTGGACCACGAGCCCGGCGAATGCGCCGTGCGGCCCGTCGGCCCGGCCTGAACCTGTATCCTGCGGGCGTCCCTCCCGCGCGCCGCACTCCAGCGGTCGTCGCCGCCGGCGCGCACCGGGCGGGGCAGAGGAACCCCCATGCGCCGCAAGACGCTCTTCCCGCTCATCGCGCTGAACGCCGGCCTGCTGGCCGCGCTGGTCGCGGTCACGTTCATGCCGTCCGCCTTCGCGCAGCTGCGCCCGCGCTCCACCTACACGATGACCGGCGGCACGGTGAACGGCATCGTGCAGGGCGTCGTCTACATCTCCGACGAGACCACCAACGAGCTGGTTGCCGTCAGCTGGTGGGAGAACCAGAAGCGCCTGGTCGGCCTGGGCTACCGCAACATGACCAGCGATGCCGCGCAGTTCGGCCGCACCCGCTGAGCGAAGGAGCACCCACCATGGAACAGACCAACACCGCTCCTTCCGCCCAGACCCCCGCCCCCGCGCGCCGCACGCGCACGACGACGCCCGCCGTCGTCGCCCTGTGGGCCAGCGCCTTCATCCTGGCGGCGCTCACCGTCGTGCAGGCCGGCCGCCTGCCGCTGAACGCCGCCTTCGCCGGTGCCGCCAACCAGGGCAACCAGGGCGTCAGCGTCGTCACCTGCGAGACCGGCCTCGGCCCGGACAACAAGCCTTACGAGGCGCTGTGGGTCCTGGACAGCCGCGGCGAGATGCTCTTCATCTACTACATCGAGAACGCCAACGCCGGCGAGAAGTCGCTGCTCCTGCGCCAGGTGGTGCCGGTGCCCGAACTCTTCCGCCAGGCCCGCGGCGGGAGCTGACCGCGTGCAGGCGCGTGCCGTCGATGCCGTGATGGCCGCGCGGCGCGCGGAGTCGTTCACGAAGCGGTCCATCAAGGGCGCGTCGAAGCAGCAGGCGCTGCGGCTGGCGATGTCCATGCTGGACCTGACCACCCTCGAGGGCAAGGACACGCCCGAGAAGGTGCGCGGCCTGTGCAGCAAGGCGATCCACCCGGTGGACGTGCCCGCAGGCCGTCCGCTGCTGGACCCGCCCGTGCCGCACGTGGCCGCGGTGTGCGTGTATCCGACGATGGTGCCGGTGGCCAAGGAAGCGCTGGCCGGCAGCGGCGTGAACGTGGCGGCGGTCGCGACGGGCTTCCCCAGCGCGCAGTACCCGCTGGACGTGCGCCTGCGCGACTGCGCCGACGCAATCGCGGCGGGCGCGGACGAGATCGACATGGTGATCAGCCGGGGCCTGTTCCTGGCGGGGCGGTTCGACGAGGTCGCCCGCGAGATCCGCGAGACGCGCGCCCTGTGCGCGGCCCCGCCGAAGGGCGTGCCGGCGCACCTGAAGATCATCCTGGAGACCGGCGAGCTGGAGACGCTGGACAACGTGCGCCGCGCCAGCGACCTCGCGATCGAGGCATCCTGCGAGGTGCCGGGGACGCCCGCGCCGAAGGACGGCGAAGTGTTCATCAAGACGTCCACCGGCAAGGTGCAGCCGGCCGCCACCATGCCAGTCACGCTGGTGATGCTGGAGGCGATCCGCGACCATTGGATGCGCACCGGCCTGCGCATCGGCATGAAGCCCGCGGGCGGCATCCGCACGTCGAAGCAGGCCATCGCATACCTGGTGATGGTGAAGGAGACGCTGGGCGAGGCGTGGCTGACGCCGCACCTCTTCCGCTTCGGCGCCAGCGCGCTGGCCAACGACATCGCGCGCCAGCTGCTGCGCCTGCAGGGCGGCGGCTACGTCGCCGGCTACGACGTCAGCGAAGCCTGAGAAACTGCGCCCCGCTTCATTCACCGAATCTCAGCGGCGTTGCTTCGCCCAGAAGTCGCGCAGCATCGCGGGGAACTCGGTCCCATCGGCGGCGGTGGCGCTGGCGGCGGCCGCGGCCGGGTAGCGCGCGGGATCGCCGCTTCCGTCCAGCTCGTTCAGCCAGTGCTTGGTGGCGCGGAGTGCTTCGGGGCCCTTTGCCAGCAGCCGCGCGACCAGGGCGTCGGTCTCGGCGGCAAGCGAATCCGCGCTGGCGGCGCACTGCGTAGCCAAGCCCTGCGCGACCGCCGCACGACCGTCAAGCAGCGCACCGCCCATCGTCAACGCCCGCACGCGCCCGGGCAGGGCGTTCGCAAGCAGCGCGGGCAGGTTCACCGCGGGGCTGACGCCGATGCGATGCACCGGGTAGCCCAGCTGCGCGTCCGGCGCCACGATCACGAAATCGCACCCCGCCAGCACCGCGCATCCGCCGGCCAGCGCCGCGCCCTGCACCTGCGCCACGACGGGGCAGGGCAGCCTGCGCAGGCGCTGCACGCAGCGGCTGAGCGCATGCACGAAGTCCGCCAGCAGCGCGGGCCGATCGACGCACGCGCCGAGGTCGAAGCCCGCGCAGAAGGCCGGACCCTCGCCGCGCAGCAGGAGCAGCTCGATGCGCTCGCCCGGCGCCGCGCCCGCGCGTGCCTCGGCCACCGCGAGCGCGGCATCCAGCGCGTCGAACATCGCAGTGCCCATCGCATTGCGCCGCGCGGGGTCCGCAAGCGTCAGCGTGCCGAGGGGGCCGTCCTGATGGAATCGTGCGAGCATCCGAAAAACGTACCTTGCCCGGCACACACGGGGCGCATGGGCGCGTATCCGGGCTGCCGGGACCGTTGTTCACCCTCTGGGACCGGTTCGTCGCCGTGTTCCGTCCACGCTCACGCGCGACGGCGCCCCTTCGGAACGTCCGGAGGGGCGTTTTCGTTCACGCCCCCGGCAGAACTCACGTCAGCTCGAGCCGCCGTTCCGCCTGCCGCGTGCGCTCGGCCGCCAGCCCCGCCAGGGCCGACCGCGCGCCGCGCTCCATGACGGGCAGCGGCATCGCCGCCGCGCCCACCGGACGCTCCACTGCCTGCACCGGCAGCTGCGGCACGTGCACGAACCCCGCGAACGCCGGCTCGCCCGTCCGCGCGCGCCGCTCCAGCACGTGGAACATGACCTCGTTGCACAGGAACGTCCCTGCCGTCATCGACAGCCCGCATGGGACGCCGGCCATCAGTGCTGCCTCCATCATGTGCCGCACCGGCAGTGCCGTGAACAGTGCATCCGGCGCGCCAGGCACCACGGGCTCGTCATGTGCAAGCCCACCCACGTTGTCCGGGATCGAATAGTCGCGCAGGTTGACGGCCACGCGCTCGATGCTGATCTCGCCACGCACGTGTGCCTCACCGAACATCACGACCGCGTCCGGGCGCAGCGCGTCGAGCGCCACATCAAGCATCGCCCGCGCGCTTCCCGCGGCCGTTCCGCCGACCACCGGCAGCACCATGGCACGTACCTCGCAGCCCGGTGCACCCTGGTCGGCCAGCCTGGCCACCAGCTCGGCGGACGGGTTCACTGGACTGCCGCCGAAGGGCTGGAAGCCGGTCACCAGAACGCGCAGGGGGCGGCCCGGCGCCGCGGCGGACGCATCAGGCGAAAAAGGCCGTGGAATCACGCTCATCCGTACGAGCGTAGCGCCCGCCTGCACCTGCTGCTAGAACTATGGCATGGTCCCAGTCCTTGCCGCCTCCGGAGCCGAGATCGCGCTGATCGCCCTGGGCGTCGCCGTGGGCATCCTCGTGATCGCCGCACTGTGGCTGATGGCCACGTACAACGGCCTGGTCTCCCGCCGGGTGCGCGTGCAGAACGGCTTCGCGCAGATCGACGTCCAGCTGCGCCGCCGCCACGACCTGGTGCCGAACCTGGTGTCCACCGTGAAGGGCTACATGGCGCACGAGCAGCAGACGCTCGAGGCGGTCACCCGCGCGCGCGCCGCCGCCGTGAACGCACAGCAGGCGCTTGCCGCGACCCCGGGCGATGCAGCCGCCACCCATGCGCTTGCCAACGCCGAAGGCGCACTGCAGCAGGCGCTGGGCCGCATGACCCTCCTGATGGAGCGCTATCCCGACCTCAAGGCCAACCAGAACGCGCTGCAGCTGCAGGAAGAGCTCGTCACCACCGAGAATCGCATCGCGTTCGCGCGGCAGGCCTACAACGATGCCGTGATGACCTACAACACGAAGCTGCAGGTCTTCCCCGATGTGCTGGTGGCGCGGATGTTCTCGTTCCTGGCCGCCGGGCTGTTCGAGGCCGACGACGCCTCGCGCGCCGTGCCGGAAGTGCGCTTCGCCGCACCGGGCACCGCCCCGGCCACCACCACCCCGCCGCGCACGCCCTGATCCGCGGCACCTTCCGCCACGCGAGCCACCATGGCCATGGACTTCTTCGAACACCAGGAGCAGGCGAAACGCCGGACCGGCGTGCTCGTCGTGATGTTCGTGGTCGCCGTCGTCTTCACGGTGCTGGGCACGTTCGCCGCGCTCGCCGCCACGATCGGCGGCGGGAAGTTCGCCAACCCGCAGCTCTTCCTGGGCGTCTCGGCCGCGGTGCTGGCGATCATCGGCATCGGCACCGCGATCAAGTTCGCACAGATGGCCGGCGGCGGCCGCGCCGTGGCCGCGGCGATGGGCGGCACGCAGATCGACCCCGCCACGCGCGACCCCGACGAACGCCGCGCGCTGAACGTCGTCGAGGAAATGGCGATCGCGAGCGGCGTGCCGGTGCCGCCCGTCTACCTGATCGACGACGACTCGATCAACGCCTTCGCCGCCGGCAATGGGCCGCGTGACTCGGTTGTCGGCCTGACGCGCGGCTGCGTGCAGCAGCTGACGCGTGACGAGCTGCAAGGCGTGGTCGCGCACGAATTCAGCCACATCTTCCACCAGGACACGCGCCTCAACATGCGCCTGGTCGCGTGGCTGGGCGGGCTGATGGCAATGTCGCTGGTGGGCCAGGTGATCCTGCGCAGCCTGCGCTTCTCGTCGGGCCGCGGCAAGAACAACCCGGTCGCGGTCATCATGCTGGTGGCGCTGGTGCTGTTCGTCCTGGGCATCGTGGGCTACTTCTTCGGCCGCCTGATCCAGAGCGCCGTCAGCCGCCAGCGCGAATACCTGGCCGACGCCAGCGCCGTGCAGTACACGCGCAACCCCGATGGCATCGCGGGCGCGCTGGAGAAGATCTCGACGGTCGGCAGCCGCCTGCGCGCGCCGTCCGCACCCGAATTCAGCCACTTCTTCTTTGCGGCCGGCATCGGCAGCCTGTTCGCGACGCACCCGCCGCTCGAGGAACGCATCCGCCGGATCCGCGGCCTGGCGGGTGCGATGCCGCCTGCGGCGCCGCGCGCGGCAGCCGGCACCGCGCCTGGCCGCGCGTCATCCACGACGCCCGCCGGCGCTGCCGCGTTCGCCGGCGCCGAAGCCGCGACCCGCGCCGTTTCCGACGCCACCCCCACCGACATCCCCGCCACCGCCGTGCGAGCCTCGCGCGACGCGATCGGCACGGTTTCCAGCGCGCAGCTGGCGCGCGCCTCACGCCTACTCGGCGACATCCCGCCCGCGTTCATCGACGCCGCCCGTGAGCCATTCTCGGCGCGCGCCGTGGTCTGCGCACTGCTGCTGGACCGCGACGCCGCCATGATGTCCCGCCAGCTGACCCTGCTTGCCGGCGACCCTGACCTGCGCGACGCCGTGGCGGACCTGCACGCCGTGCACCCGCAGCCGCGCGCCGAGCACCGCCTGCCACTGGTCGAGATCGCCGCGTCCTCGCTGGCATTGCTTTCCCCCGCGCAACTGGCCGCCTTCCGCACGGCGCTCACGGAACTGATCGCCGCCGACGGCCAGGTGGACCGCGTCGAGTGGACGGTGCGCGTCGTGCTGCGCCGCGCCATCGAGGGCCGCGGCGCCGCACCCGCCGCCCGCGCCCGTGCCGCCACCACCGATGACGCGGCGCTGGTCGTCTCCGTGCTTGCGTGGAGTGGTGCATCCGACGCCGCGGCCGCACGCCGCGCGTGGTCCGCCGCGCGCACCGCCGCGCCGCTGCTGCCCGTGGAGCCAGCCGCGCCCGCGCGCTGCACGTTGGATGCCCTGGACGACGCGCTGGGCGCGCTGGACGCCGCACCGCCGCGCCTCAAGCGCGTGCTGGTCGACGCATGCGTCGCGTCCGTCGCGGCGGATGGCCGCACCACGGTCGAGGAAGCCGAGCTCCTGCGCGCGGTCTGCGACTCGATCGGCGTGCCGATGCCCCCGATCGCTGCCAGTTAGTTCACTCGGCTCACGCCGCTCCCGGGTTCACGCCACTCCAGCGTTCACGCCGCCTGCGCCCGCCCGCCGCCGCGCCGCACGTCGTTCCAGGCCTCGATCGCCTCGCGAAGCTGGAGCACCAGCCGGTCGGGTTGCCAGCCGGGGATCATGCGGGCGATGTCCGGCAGCACGACGTTCTCGATCATCGGTCCCTCGTCGGCCGCGTTCCAGCGCGCGATCGCGCGGAAGGCCGCGGTCATCGCGCTGAAGAGGAGCGGCTCCACCGAGATCGACCCGGGCAGCCGCGTCGCGGGCGCCGCCACCAGGAACGGCAGCAGGAAGTCGCCGGTGGCCACGATCGCGGCCTCGCCGACGGGCAGCTCGCCCTCGTGCTCCTCGGCGATCCGCGATTGCAGCGCACGCTGCAGGCGCGGACCGAAGCGCATGGCGAAGGCCTGGTCGACGCCGCCGTCCAGGTAACCGAAGCTGTTCGTCGGGGCGATCACCGCGTCGTGCGCACAGGCGTCCAGCAAGGGACCTTCGCTGATGGTCAGGCCGGGCAGATCGCCCAGCGTGGCGCGGTAGAGATCGGCATTGCGGGGCGCGTGCGTGCGGAGCTCGATGCCGAGCGGGCGAACCGGCACGTTCCGTGTCCCCCGCCACGCTTGGTCATCGAGCGATCCGCACATCACACACACCTCCGCAGGTCCCGTCGATCCGCCTCCACCACAGGGCGGACATCGCAGGACACCCGGGACAGTCGATTCCCGGCCGCGTGCGGCAAGTCAACGAACGCCCTTTTTGCGCGAAAGCGTGGGGTGATGCCGCAGGTTCCGTCTGTGCGGGCCCGGTTCTCAGTCCCGGCGGCGGCGCTTGACCGGGGCCCCGGCCGCAGCCGGCGCGGCCTGCTGCTGGGGCTTCGGCGCGATCGCCGCGGCCTTGGCGTTCCCCGTCTTGGCCTGTTCGGCCAGGCGGCGCGCGGTCTCCTGCGCCACCTGGTTCAGCGTCTGGATGCGCTTCAGCGCCAGGTCGAACTGCTCGCCGGTCAGGCCCTGCAGGTAGGCCGCCGCCAGCGCGGCCTGCTCGTTGAAGCCCTCGATGCGCAGCTGCCGCGACGGCGCGTCCACCAGCATCGACCGGATGCCCAGGTCGGCCGCCAGTTCCAGTGCGGCGCGCAGGCGCAGGTCCTTGTCGTTCGCGCCCTGCGCCAGCAGTTCGGCCACGTAGCGGGCCGCGGTCAGGCTGGCGTCCTCCTTGCCGGGCTGCATGCGCTTCTGCAGTTCGGCGCCCTGCGCCTGCAGCAGCTCCAGGTTCACGGGCCGGATCGCCAGCTCGACACCGTTGATGCGCACCGACCGGTTGGTCGCGATCATCAGCGCGGCGGCCAGCGCGCGGCCCTCGCGCGCGCCATCCTCGGTGAAGTGCTCGATGACCGGGCGGCTGCCGATCGAGGCGTGCGTGCCCGCGTCCCAGCTGACGCGCGCGTCGGCACCCTCGCCCTCGGTGCGCACCTTCGCGATGCCCATCGCCCACAGCACGTTCAGCACGGCCTGCACGCGCGGGTCGTCGTTGGTCACCTCCTGGCGGCCGGCGTCCAGCGCCATCATCGCCAGCAGGCCCTGGAGCGGCGGCACCGGTTCCGGCTTGCGCAGGTTCATGTAGACCTGCCCGGCCAGCCATCCGTAGACGCCGCGGTCCTGCGGCGCCAGCGGCACCTTTGTGCCGTTCAGGTCGAAGACGGGGGTGTCGGTGGCGGGGGCGTTGCTGGCAGGGGTGGGGTCGGACATGGGCCGTTCAGGGTACTTCACCACTGGATCGGGGTGAGGGTGACGTTGCGCAGGTTGATGAACGACTCGCCCGGCTTGGTCAGCGCGCGGACGGTGACGCGCACGGGCACGTTGGCCGGCGGATTCACCGCGCCCACCGCAACGACCGTGAAGTCGCCCCAGTCGGTGCGCGGCGGCAGGTTCGCCTTCAGCTTGGTGCCGCCGACGTCGACCTCGATGTCGCCGCCGCAGGTCTGGTTGCAGGCGTACTCCAGCTTCACGCGGTAGCCGATGACGGCAGGCACCTTGATGTCCCACTGCGCCGTGCTGGCCGTGTCGCGCCACCAGCCCAGGTTGTCGAACCGGCCCTCGTACTGGATGCTGCCCGTCGTGATCGCGTCGGCCGCACGGCACGTGACGGTGCCGTCCGCCGCGGGCGTGACGTACACAGGGTCCACCTGTGGCTCGCCCGCGATGCGCAGCTGCACCACCGTTGCGTCGGCGTCGACGGGCGCCTCGCCCAGGCCCGTGACCACCACGCCGCGGTCGTCGCGCGTGGCCTTCGGCGTGCGGCCCGCGGCGCCCAGCACGGTGCAACCGACAGGGTCGTTGCGCAGCCCGTCCAGGCGCAGCGTGCCGTCCTTCGGCCAGTCGAAGACCATCAGGTTGAGCACGGTTCCGGCGGTGCCGTCGGCGCCGGCCGCGGCCTTGCGCGTCACGCGGCCCCAGTCCACCTTGCGCGGGAACGGCGATGCGTCCGTGCCGTAGATCGCGTCGCCGTTCACCTTCATCCACGCGCCCATCCGGTGCAGCAGTTCCACGCTCTCGGGCGGGATGGTGCCGTCGCCGCGCGGGCCGACGTTCAGCAGGAAGTTGCCGCCCTTCGACGCGATGTCGCACAGCTTGCGGATCAGGTCCTGCGCGCTCTTCCAGCGCGTGTCGCTGGTCTTGAAGCCCCACGTGCCGTTCATGGTCATGCAGGTCTCCCAGTCGCGGCCAGGCATGCCGTTCGGCGGGATCTGCTGCTCGGGCGTGCCGTAGTCGCCGCGCGACTTCTCGTCGGCGCTGAAGCCCTCCATGCCGCCGCGCCCGCTGTCGACTCGGTTGTTCACGATGATCGCCGGCTGAAGCGACCGCACCAGGTCGTCGGTGCGCTTGCCCCAGTCGTGGTTCCACGTGTCTTCCCACTCGCCGTCGAACCACAGGATGCCGATCGGACCGTAGTTGGTCAGCAGCTCGCGCAGCTGCGCGTTCATGTAGTCGACGTAGCGCGGAAAGCTCTTCGGGTCCACCGGCCGCTTGTCCCACCCGCGCCGCGGCAGGTAGTCGGGGTGGTGCCAGTCCATGATCGAGTGGTACCAGCACATCGTCAGCCCGTCGGCGCGCACGGCGTCGGCCAGCTCCTTCATGATGTCGCGCTTGAAGGGCGTGGCCATCACGTCGTAGTCGCTGACCTTCGAGTCCCACAGCGCGAACCCGTCGTGGTGCTTGGTGGTGATGACCACGTACTTCATGCCCGCGTCGCGCGCCAGGTCGGCCCACTGCTTGGCGTCGAACTTCACCGGGTTGAAGCGCGGCAGCAGCGTCTGCTCGTACTCGATCGGGTCCGCCTGCGCGTTGGTCAGCAGCCACTCGCCGACCCCCGGCCAATCCTTCCCGGCCCAGACGCCGGCCGGCTCGCTGTACAGCCCGAAGTGGATGAACATCCCGAACCGCGCGCCGCGCCACCACTTCATGCGCGCGTCACGGGCGGCCTTGGTCTCGGCGGGCGTGCCGGGGGCGCCGGAGGGCGGGGTGGGCGCGCCGGTCGCGCCCCCCGCGGCCGGCGGCGCAGGGGCGGCGGCCAGGAGCGAAGCGGACACGGCAGCGGCGGACGCGAGCAGGGCGGCGGTGCGGGTCATGGGTTGCGGTGTACCACCGCGGCAGAGCGGGAAGCAAAGACGGGCGCCGGCTGAAAGGGCCGGACGCCCGTCGGGAGATGATGCAACGTGGATCGTGGCGTCAGGGTGCGCAGGGGCCCAACGCGCTCAGGAGCACGCCGATGTCGGCACCATTCACCTGGCCGTCGCCGGAGACGTCGCCGACGCACTCGCTGACGGTATTGCCGCCCAGGTCGCTCCAGCGTCCGGAGATGTTGGGGCGCGGAAGGTTGGTGCAGACCTGCGTGCCTGACAGGCTCACGAAGGTGCCCGGCTGGTCGGCCAGCAGCTGCATGCCGCCGTCCGGGCCGGAGGTGGTGCGGTTACCGGTGAAAACGCAGTCAACCAAATTCAGGAACGCGGGCGACTGCTGCGACTGGCCGACGGAGGTCCACCAGATTCCGCCTGCGCCCAGACCGGCGACGTTGCTCCGGACGGTGACGCGGGTGAGTTCCTGCACCCCGCCCAGTGCCATGCCACCACTGACCACCCTCACCCCGCCAACACCACCACCTGCTCCGCGTCCGCCGTCAGCGCGACCGGCTCGCCGCGGCGCGAACGCTGGCGCGGGTTCAGCTCGAAGACGCGGACGCGCGTGCCGGCGCAGTCGACGTGGTGCTCGGCCAGTTCGCCCAGGTAGGTGGTCTCGGCCACGACGCCGCGCAGCGCGGGCCGGTCGGCGGGGATCGCCGCGTCGGGCGCCAGGCGCAGTGCTTCCGGGCGGACGGCCACCAGGAGCGGCGTGCCGGCGGGCACCTCGGCGGCGCCGGTGGTGGCCAGCGTGCCGGCCGGCGTGCGGACGGTGCGCGCGCCGTGCGCGAACCCGCCCTCGACCGCGGCGTGCAGGAAGTTCGCCTCGCCCAGGAACTCGGCCACGAAGCGGTTCACGGGGCGCTCGTACAGCTCGCGCGCGCCGCCCATCTGCTCGATGCGGCCGTCGCGCAGCACGATCACCTTGTCGGCCAGGCTGAGCGCTTCCTTCTGATCGTGCGTGACGTAGATGGCGGTGACGCGCGTCTCGTCCACGATGCGGCGGATCTCCTGCCGCATCTCCAGGCGGAGCTTGGCGTCCAGGTTGCTGAGCGGTTCGTCCAGCAGCAGCACCTCGGGGCGATAGACGACGGCGCGCGCGAGCGCCACGCGCTGCTGCTGCCCGCCGGAGAGCTCGTTCGGCTTGCGGTCGGCGTAGGCGGCCATGCGGACCAGCTCCAGCGCCTGGCCCACGCGGCGGCGGCGTTCGTCGGTGGGCACCTTGCGCACCTCCAGCCCGAACGCCACGTTCTGCGCGACGGTCATGTGCGGCCACAGCGCGTAGCCCTGGAAGACCATGCCGCAGCCGCGCTGCTCGGCGGGGAGCGCGGTGACGTCGCGGTCGCCGAAGTGCACCCGCCCGGACGTGGGGTCCGTGAAGCCCGCCACCATGCGCAGCAACGTGGTCTTGCCGCAGCCGGACGGGCCCAGCAGGAACGTCAGCGCGCCGCCGGGCGCTTCCAGCGTGACGTCCGCCACCGCGACCACGGTGCCAAAGTCCTTGCGGATGTTCTGCAGGCGCACGGGAACCATGCGTGGCGCAGGGTACCCGCGCACCTACGATGCGCCCGATGGCCCGGAAGAGTCCCGGCGAAGGTCCACGCAAGCGCGCCGCCAGCGGCGGTGCCGGCGATGGCGCGCCCGTGGACCCGCAGCTCCTGCGCGCGCAAGCGATGTGCGCGCGTCGCGCGCCGCGCGTGGTGGACACGGGCATCCGCGGGCTGGTTGCCGAGGTGGCGCGCCAGGCGCAGCGCGCGTCCAAGGGCACGACCGCTGCGGCCGAGGCGTGGGAACGCGCGATGCCGCCGGCATTGGTGGCGGAGTCCTGGATCGAGAGCGCGACGCCGGCGCTGCTGCTGGTGGGCGTGCCCAGCGCGGCGGTGGCCTACGCGGTGGACCGTGCGCTGGCCGGCGGCGCGCTGGCGGCGATCCGCACCGAACTGCGCGCACCGGGGCTCCGCGTGCGCACGCGGCAGGGCCGCGCGCCGCGCGCCTGATTCACGCGGTCAGGAATCCCTCGGGCATCGCCCGTGCGCGACCCTCGCGATCCAGGCACGCGAGCGTCGTCGAACCAGTGACCAGCAGGTCCTCGCCGCGCCAGAGCTCGTACGTGTGCTCGACCTTCACGGCGCCGACGCGCGCGAGCGTCGTGCGCAGCTGCACCACGTCGTCGTAGCGCGCGGGGCGCTTGTACGACGCTTCCAGCTTCACCACGGCCAGAAGGATCCCGGCCTCCTCGAACTCGCGGTAGGTGCGGCCGGTCAGGCGCAGCAGCTCCGTGCGGCCCATCTCGAACCACACGGGATAGACGGTGTGGTGGACCACGCCCATGGGGTCGCACTCGCAGTAGCGGACGCGGATGTCAATGGAGCCTTGCACGTCGGCAGGGTAGCGCGCGCCGCGCGGCTACTTCCCGATGCAGAAGCTGCTGAAGAGGCGCCCCAGCACGTCGTCGGGCGGGATCGCGCCGGCCACCTCGCCCAGGCGGTCGAGCGCCGTGCGCAGCGACGCCGCGACCAGCTCGGGGTGCGCGAGCCGGGCGGGCGGCGGCGTGCCCGGGCCGCGGCCCTCGCGCACGGTGGCGATCGCTTCGTCAAGCGCGTTCACGGCTTCATGCAGCAGCGCGGTCTGCGCGGCGCCCAGCGCCGATTCCTCGGACTGCCGGTGGCCACGCAAGGCCGTGACCGCATCGGCGATCGCGGCGCGCAGGTCGTTCAGCCCGCGGCCGGTGCGGGCGCTCGTGGCGATCGCGCCTGAACCAGGTGCCAGACGGTCGTCCGCCTTGGTCGCGACGTGCAGGACCTGCGCGGCCTCCGCTCCGAAAATGGAACTACTGTGGCAGGAAGAATTTACGGGCTCGCACGCCAGCACCACGTCCGCACGTTCGATCGCGGCGCGCGCGCGGGACTGCATCAGGTGGTCGATCGCGGCGGTGGCCTCGTCCAGCCCCGGCGCGTCGACCAGCAGCACCTCGACGCCGGGCGCCACCTCGAGCGCTTCCTCGACCGCGTCGCGCGTGGTGCCGCGCTCCGGCGCCTCGACCATGCGCGCGCGCCCCAGCAGCGCGTTGAACAGCGAACTCTTGCCCGCGTTCGGCGGCCCGGCCAGCACCACCCGCGCCGCGCGCCGCGCCTGCTCGGCCCCGCCGGCACGCGCCAGCATCGCCTGCAGCGACGCGTGCATCACCGCCAGCCTGCGTTCCAGCTCCCCCGGCGCGATCGCCTGCACGTCCTCCTGGTCGGTGAAGTCGATGCCCGCCTCGACCAGCGCCAGCGCCAGCGCAAGGTCCTCCGCAAGCGCCGCCGCGCGCTGCCCGGCGGCGTTCGCGCGGAGCGCCGCGGCTGCCTGCAGCTGCGCGTCGGTCTCGGCCGCGATCGCCGCCGCCACGCGCTCGGCCTCGGCCACCGGCATCCGCCCCGAGAGCACCGCGCGCGCGCTGAACTCGCCCGGTGCCGCGCGCCGGATCGCGCCTTCGCCCGCGGCGACCAGCGCGTCGACGATCCGCTCCAGCAGCACCGGGTTGCCAGGCGCGTGGATCTCCACGCAGTCCTCGCCCGTCGCGCTGGCCGGGCCGGGCATCGCGATCACCAGCACCGCGATCGGCGGCAGCGGCGCCACCAGGCGCCCGACGTGCACGCCGCGCGCGGCCACGTCCGGCGCGCACCCCGGCTCCAACAGCGCCTGCACGCCCATCATGCAACCGGCCCCGCTGGCGCGGACGATGCCGCGCGCGGCGGGGCCGGGTGCGCTCGCGACGGCGACGATGGCTCGTCGGTCGCCCATCGCGCTCAGCGGTCGCGGAACTTCTTCGCCGGCGCGTTGCGCGCCTGCTGCTTCTGCGCGTCGGCCGCGCGCTGCATCGCCTGCTGCATCACGTTGCCGAAGAAGCCGGGCTTGCTGGGCTGCGGCTTGCTGAAGTCCATCCTGTCCACCTCGGCCTTGATGCGGCGGCTCTCGAAGATGCCCACCAGCGTGCTGGTGGCGATGTAGAGCGTCAGGCC
>JBIKJV010000390.1:0-7477 GCA_044360755.1 Phycisphaerales bacterium | reverse complement strand
CTGGTTCAAGCGCTTGCGCCAGTCCTTGCTGCAGCGCCTGGAGTTGTTGGTCGGCCCCGGTCGGCCTTGGTGGAAGTTCGGTGCCCTGGTGGCCTCTGCGCTGGTGCTGGCCATGCTTTTTGTGCGAGTGCCTTATCGGGTGGAGGCCAGCGCCCAACTGATCACGGACAGCACCCGTCTGATCACTTCTCAAAATGACGGGCGCCTGCTCGAAGTCTTGGTCGACGTGGGCGACGCCGTCAGCCAGGGCCAGCCATTGGCTCGGCTAGACACCACCGATTTGCAGCAGCAGCAGGCCGAAGTGCTCTCTGAGATTCAGCGCTACGCGGCCGATGAAGACAAAGCCCGCGCCAGTGGCGCCCTCGCTGAGATGCAGGTGGCCAAAGCGCGCCGTGTGCAGTCTGAGGCCAGGCTCAAGCGCGTGGCTTACTTCCTACAGCAGGCGCGCACCGAGGCACCCTTCGACGGCGTGGTGGTCGAAGGCGAACGGCGCAATCTGCTGGGCTCGTCGGTCAGGCGCGGGGACAAGCTGTTTCGCATCGCCCAGGTCCGCGATCTGTACGTTGTGATGCAGGTGCCAGAGTACGCCATTCGTGAGTTCAGCGGCGACGCTCAGGCCGAGTTGCTGCTGCTCAGCCAGCCTGACCTGCCCATTCGCTTGAAGATTTCGAGCTTTGTGCCCATGGCCCAGGTCAAGGGCGAGGAGGGCAACCAATTCGTGCTCAAGGCCCAGATCCTGGACCCGGTGGCGCCGTGGTGGCGCCCGGGCATGACTGGCCTGGCCAAGATCGACGCCGGTTCGCGCAACATCAGCTGGGTGCTGTTTCACCGCACCATCGACAAGTTGCGACTGTGGTTCTGGTGGTGAGGCAGGCCTTGCGATGAGGCGCAGTGATCCAACTGAGCGCGGGGACCTGTCCCGCGTTCCATTCGCATAACCGACATGTCTGGAGCCATCTACAGTGATGCTTGGTACCGCATTGCCGATGCGCGGGTCAGCCTGCTGCCGGGCGTGCGAACCAGCCGCCAGAGCTACCGAGGCCAGCCCTGGGTGGTGCTGGAAGACGCCTATGCCCATCGGTTTTTTCGCATCACGACCGAGGCCCATGATTTCCTGCTGACGCTGAACCATGGCGTCACGGTCGATTCGGCCTGGCAGGCCTATTTGCGTGCCCACCCCCAGCGCGCGCCTGGGCAGGAAGAGGTGGTGCAGTTGCTTTCACAGTTGCATGTCTCGAACTTGCTGCACTTCAGCGACGGCGCCAACAGCATCGAGATCGACCGCCGCGCCCGCGAAGTCCGAGGCAAAGAGCTACGCAACAAGCTCATGTCGTTTTTGTACTTTCGCATGCCGATCTGGGACCCAGACGATGCGCTGGCCGCCATGGACAAGGCGCTACGGGCGATCCCTGCTTGGCTGATGGCGCTGGTGTGGCTGGCGGTGGCCCTGGCGGGGGCCTCTGCCGTGATTGCCAACTGGCACCTCGTGGGCGACCGTGCGCAGGGCGCATTTGCTTGGGCCAACTTGCCTTGGTTGTACCTGTGCATGGCCGTGATGAAGGTGGTGCATGAAATCTGCCACGGCCTGGTTTGCAAGCGCTATGGGGGCAGTGTCCACACCTTCGGCTTGATGTTTTTGGTGACCACGCCACTGCCTTATGTCGACACCACCGCCAGCTGGGCCTTTCCTAACAAGTGGCACCGGGTGTGGGTGAGCTCGGCGGGCATGTTGGCGGACCTCTTCATGGCCGGACTGGGCGCTTTGGTGTGGGTGGCGACCGGGCCGGGCTTGGTCAACAGTTTGGCCTTTAATGTGATGCTGATTGGCTCGGTATCGAGCGTGCTCTTTAACGGCAATCCCTTGTTGCGCTTTGACGCCTATTACGTTTTGGCCGACGCGCTGGACATTCCGAATTTCTATCAGAAGTCCCAGCAGTACTGGTTTTATCTGGCCGATCGCTACCTGCTGGGCAGCCATGCGGCACGCACGCCGGTGGATGTCCCCAGCGAGCGCAAATGGTTTGTGATGTATGCCCCGGTCAGTTTGGTGTACCGACTGATCGTGTCTTACGCCATCGTGCTGTTTGTGATGGACCTGTGGCTGGGGCTGGGTCTGGTGATGTTGGCGCTCACGGTTTATATGCTCTTGCTGGCGCCAGCATGGAAGGGCGTCAATCACCTGTTCGGTGCCCAGGTTCAGGCCCACCGCTGGCGGGCTTGGGCCGGGGCGGGCGGGCTGCTGGGCGCATTGGCCTTGCTGGTGTTTGCCGTGCCTTGGCCGCATTCCATCATGGCTCAGGGCGTGGTGCAGATGAGTCGCTTTTCCGTGCTCTATGCGCCGCTGGACGGACGCCTTGAGCGCGCCGTGCTCGGTCAAGGCCAGTCGGTGGCGTCGGGCACACCCCTGATGTGGTTTGACGCCACGGTGCTGCGCCTGGACATGGAGCAGACCCTGCGCGAGCGCGATGAGCTGCTGGCCCTGGAGCGCGCGGCGCTGTCGCGCCAGGCGGTTGACCTGAGACCCCTGATCGAGCAGCGCCAGGCCAAGGATCAGCGTTTGCTCGAACTGCAGAGTCGGTTGAGCAAGGCCGTGCTGCGTGCGCCGCATGAGGGTCGCTACGTGGCGCTCGAAGGCGCCGAACGTCAGGGCGCTTGGTTGAGTCAGGGCACCGAAGTGGGCCATGTGCTTGACCCCTCCCAGGGCTTTCAGTTCGTGGCGGTGGTCTCGCAAGAGCGTGCCCGCGAGTTGTTTGCCTCACCTGTGGGCGAGATCAACTTGCGCGTACTGGGACAGGCCGACCAGCTCATTGCCGTCGAACGTGTGGTGCTGCTGCCTTATCAGCGTGACAAGCTGCCATCGGCCGCACTGGGCTGGTTGGGCGGTGGTGACCTGGCCGTGTCGAATCAAGACGCCAAGGGTGAGAAAGCCGCCGAGGAGTTTTTTGAAGTGCGACTGAACCTCAAGCCCGATCCCGAGGCCAGCGTGGTCCTGGCCCACGGCATGAGGGGCGTGCTGCGTCTGGCGCTGCCGCCACGTTCGCTGTTCGATCGCATCAACGAGGCGCTGCGCCAGTTGGTACAAAAGCGCTACCAAATAGGATGAACTCAGCAGCCGGTCTTCGCCGAGAAGCGTGGCACCCGCCCCGGGGGCTGCAGGCCGAGCGGGCCTGGTTACCCATATGGCGCGAGCGCTGGCGGCGCCTGAGCGGTTCGGCCGATCGGCAAACCGAAGCGGACATGTTGCGCGTCAAGCTCAGCGCCGAGCAGGCTCAGGGCTTGCCGGTCGATGCCCTGACCGATGCCCTCAAGCAACTGTCGCAGCGCTTGCGCTACACCGGTGCCCTGGCCCCTGAGGGCGGGCCGCAGCGGCGCGTGTGGTTTGAGTTGCGCGCCCAACTGCTGGGCCTGTGGTGCGTCAGTGCCCAGCGGGTGCTGGGCCTCAAAGCGCACGACACGCAAATTCGCGCTGCGCTGGAAATGCACAACGGTCACCTGGTGCAGTTGGCCCCTGGTGAGGGCAAGACGCTGGCCATTGGCCTGACGGCCGCGCTCTATGCCAGCGCCGGCCGGCCTTGCCATGTGATCACCTCCAACGACTACCTGGCCGCGCGCGACGCCGAGCTTATGGCTGCGCTGCTGGCCCAGGCTGGCTGGCGCGCCGTGGCCGTTACCGCCGAGACGCCGCCACAAGCCCTGGCCGGTGCTTATGCGGCCGAGGTGGTCTACGCCACGGGCAAGCAATTGCTGGCCGATTACCTGCGAGATAACTTGTTGCTGGGCGGTGCCAAAGACCCCATGGGCCGACGCCTGTGGGAGATGAAGCGCGATGATCAAAAGTCGCGGCCGGTCGGGCGTGGCCTATGGGTGGCCATCGTCGATGAGGCCGACAGCGTGCTGATTGACGAGGCCACTACGCCGCTCATCATTTCATCGGCCGACGACAACCCCATGCTGGTTGAAGCGGTGCTGGCCGGCAAGAAGATTTTTGAGAACCTGCACCCCGATCTGGACTATGTGGTCAAGACCGAACCCGTGACCGACATTCGATTTACCGAAGCGGGCAAGCGGCGCATTGACGACATGGCATTCATGTTGCCGCCCTTTTGGCGTTTTCCAGAGCGCTCGCAAGGCATGGTGTCGCTGGCCATCATGGCCAAGTACGTGTACCTGCGCGACCGCCACTATCTGGTCGACGAAGAGGGCAAGGTGGTCATCGTTGACGAAAAAAGCGGGCGTGTCATGGCCGGACGATCCTGGAGTCATGGTATCCACCAGGCCATTGAGGCCATGGAGGGGCTGGAACTGAGCAGCCCACCCAAGACCTCGGCGCGCATGACCTTTCAGACTTTTTTTAACCGCTATCACCGCCTGTGCGGCGCCAGCGGCACCTTGCAAGGCATTGCCGGCGAACTGCGGCAGACCTATGGGGTCGAGGTGGTGCCGGTTGCTCCGCGCGTACCCAGTCGTCTGCGTATTGCGCCGCTGCGGCCCTTTGTCCAGGCTGACCTGCGCATGGCCGCCTTGATCGATGAGTTGCTGATCTGTCACGAGCGTGGCCTGCCCGTTTTGGTCGGTACGCGCAAGCTGGCCGACACCGAACGCTTGTCACAGGCGCTGGCCTTGCGCCAGGTGCCGCACCAGGTGCTCAATGCCAAGCACCACGCCCAAGAGGCGCGCATCGTCGAGCGCGCCGGTCAGTGGGGCGCTGTCACGGTGTCGACCAATATGGCCGGGCGAGGCACCGACATCATGGTGCCCTCTGATGTGGCGGCACAGGGGGGTCTGCAGGTGCTGATGTGGGAGCCCCATGAGGCCACGCGCATCGAGTGGCAGCTCTATGGCCGCTCGGGCAGGCAGGGCGCCCCGGGTGCCGCAGTCGGTTTTGTGTGTCTCTATGATGAGTTGTTGGTCCAGGGTCTGGGCAAGCTCTATGCGCGCTTGGTGCCCGTGCTGGCGCCCTTGCTGCTGCGCTCTCAGGTGTTGCCGCGTTTGGTTTGGTGCGCACAAGCCATCACCCAGTGGAAGGCGGCCAGGCAGCGCAAACGCCTGGCCGAACGTGAGCGCAAGACCGCCAGTCAGCTGTCCTTTTCTGAATAACCCAAACACGACTATCTCTCATGCCGCTCATCAAAATCAACGGTCTGGCCTACGAATTCGACAAACTCGACGACGAAGCCAAGGGCCACTTGCGTTACCTGGCCTTTATTGACGCCGAGATCGAGCAGATGGCCATGCGCATGAACGTGCTCAAGATCTCGCGCGACCAGATTGGTCAGCGCCTGGATGCGGCTTTGCTGCGCCAAAGTGTGGCCGAATCACCGCCGGAGTTGGCCCAAAAACCTCAGCCTGCGGGGGGCGGCGGCGCATGAGCGAGGCCTTTGAGACCACGGTTGCCCCCGACATGCCTGAGGTGCGCGACTGGCTGGCCAGGCTGCGCCTGCAAAAAGGCCTCGATACCGCCCGCCAGGCGCTGCGCCTCCTGCGCTTGCGCCACCCCGATCATGCGGGCGTTCAAGAGTTGCTGGACTGGCATGACCCGCAGTGGTGGCAGCCGCTGGCGTTTGGCGGTATTCGCCTAGAGAGGCGTGCGCCTGAGCACTTTGACTTCGTCTGGTCGGTGGTGCTCAACCGGGACTTTTCGGCCAGGCTCAAGCACATTCCCGAGGATCTCACAGCCCGCGATCTGCTGCATATCTTGACGCAGGATCACACGGCCTTGCTGCCCGAAAGCCACAGCATTCAGTGGGTGGTGTTTAAGGGCGAGCAGCCAATCGGCCTGGCCATGTTTGTGAACATCAACTTTCGCAACCGGACGGCCGAGCACATCATGGGGCTGCTGCCGGGGCATGACCGTTCCGTGCTGGTGGGCGATGCTTACTGCGCCACCTTGATGTTTGCTTTTAATTGCCTGGGCCTGAACAAGGCCGTTGGGCTGATTTATGGCAGCAACCAGGAGGTGGCCGAGCAGCAAGAACGGCTGGGCTTCGTGCGCGAGGGCCTGCTGCGCCAAGCAGTCTGGAGCGAAGCATTGCAAGGTTATGAGGACCTCGTGCAAATTGCGCTGCTGCGCGAAGACTTTGCAGTCAACCGGGTGTTGCAAGGCATACGCAGGCGTCGACCGCACGATGCCATGTTCGAGCGCCAGAGCCAGTGGCCGCGCTACCCGCTCACGCCAATTCCGGGATGAACGGTTTGAGGTAATTCAGGCTCAGGTCGTAGGACAAGATGATCCGCTCGCGTGTTCCTTCATGGACCACACTGTGCAGGAGTCTTCCACCGTCCTTGAAAGCCAGCAACTGCCCTGTTTTCCAGGTTCTCGTCTCGGGCCCCACGGTGATGCGGCAGCCCGGGTCTTCCACCAGGCACAGGTGCACACGCAGGTAGTCCGGCGTCCAGCCCCGGTGCGGGTTGATCACCGAGCCCGGGATCAGGCGGCTGACAAACACATTGCGCATGTGGCCTTCGCCCTCCAGCGTCGCAATGGTGCTGGAAGTCACCGGCAACTTGCTGCGGAACATGGACACCAGCGGGGCAATGTTGATGGCCAGCTTGTCCTTTGACAACTCAATGTGCTCGCCTTCAAACACAGACAGGGGAAACGCGTCCCAGGTGTTGTTGTAGAGGTTGGCGTACTTGGGATAGGGCATGAAAGGCCGGAACTGCGCAATAAAGGGCAGGACCTCCTCACGGATGTCGGCCGCCTTGGCCAGCACGTCCTGGGCCCAGGGCAGGCGGTGCAGCAGCCCGTCCCAAAAAGGGGGCTCGCTGATCGGCGTGGCGTCGCTTGGGCTTGGCATGGGGGTCATGGGCGATCTGAAGATGGATTGTGCGCGGTTTGTTCGCTCTGGCTGTTTACCAATACAGGCCCCAGGCACCATTTCGCTGCAGCGCATGACACTGCAGCATGATGCGCGGGACCGGCTCGCCCAGCGGGTGCAGCACGGCCTGGTGCTGCATGAGTCCGTCGTGCAGGGACATGTGTCCCAACTGGTAGGGGTGGAACAGGGTCTGATCGCCTGCCCACAGTCGCAGTCCTGCACCGGCCGGCAGAGACAGCGCCAGCGTGATGGTGAGCACGTCCTGCGAGCGGGGCTGATGGAGTCCAAACACCTGCCTGAACTGCAGGTCCACATGGCGGCTGGCCACTTCTTTCCCGAACAGGGGGTGTGGCAGATGAATGTGAAAGCCAGGCAGCGCGGCCTGGTCGTCCAGGCAGCTGACCGGCTGGCCCATGGCCAGTGCCAGTGCTTGGCAGCACTGCTCGAGCAAAGGCGCAAAGTGCGTGGCGATGAGCCGATTGTTCTGTTGTCTGAGCGCGGCCTGGTGGTAGATGCGCTTGCCGCCCAGTTGTGGGTCGTCCCGCACGGCATCTAGATAGGCCGCCAAGCCCAGGGTGTAGAAGGGCAGGTGCGGATCACGCCGAGTCCAGTGCGGGCGCAGCGCCAGTACTTTGCTGACCCACAGCTGGCATTCCTTC
>JBIKJV010000134.1:0-7486 GCA_044360755.1 Phycisphaerales bacterium | reverse complement strand
GCCTGCTGGGCGCTGGCGATCCGCCCCCCGCCCAGGATGGCGCCTTGGTAGGTCGACGGCTGCGTCAGCCCGTACTGCATCCGCGAGCTGGCGACGTACGCCCCCGTGTCCAGCGGCCCCGAGGGCTGCACGCTGATCACCTGCGACCACGCGGGGCCCGCCGCCCCGCCCATGGCGAGCAGCGTGGCGACCGACACGGTCCGGCCGGTCCGATCGAAGGCAATCAGGTGGGCCTGTGAGTGTCTCATAACTAGCGTGGCCTGGCTGCTTCGGTAAATTACCTTGAAAGGAAGACAGGAACTTCCGCTCTTGGTGGAAGGTGACACAATCAACGACTCGCCACCGACCGCCCGGAGCACGCGCATGACCAGACTTGCCACCGTTGCCATCGTCGCCGCCGCCACCATCGCCGGCAGCGCTCTCGCAGGCACCGTCGATCGGTTCATCGTGAGTTCCACGATCATGACCGCGCCGCCGCAGACCGCGGGCATCGGCGGCGACACCTACGGCCAGTGGGCCGCGGACGTCGACACCGCCACCTATGGCTACGTGCGCACGATGATGACGACGGCCGACTTCTCGATCTCGATGGCGTCATCGATGTCGATTTCCAACGGCAGTTTCCTGGGCATGTCCAGCTGCGACGCGATCTACACGATCGACGGCGCGAACCCGATCATGGTGGACTGGAACTGGGGCTCGCTGGCGAAGACCGGCGGATGGAAGGTGCTGAACGAGGCCGGCAACACGGTTGCCGCCCTGACCTTCAACGCCGGGGCATTCACCTCGATCGGGGGCGCGTGGGCGCAGGCGTCCAGCGGCGTCGAGTACTTCAACCTGGCCGCGGGCACCTACACGTTCCAGGCGTTCTACAACGCCGACCAGATGCCGACGTCCTCCCTGGTGAACTTCAATCTGGGAGCGATTCCGGGGCCAGGGGCGCTCGCCCTGATCGGCGTCGCGGGGTTCTGGCGATCGCGCCGCCGGCGATGACCGCGTCCCGGACAAGGCGGTGAGGGCGGCCTCAAGGTCTCAATAACGGATTCGTCGCCTGTCCGTACGCCCGTCGGGGGTTTTCTTTGCAAAAGCAGTGTCCCTGCGGACAGCACCCTGCTTGCATACGGGGGGTTTGGTGGCATTATGACCCGAACCCCGTGGAAGCACGGGAGATCATTCCTTTCTCCTTCCCCGCCGCCCCCCTCGCGGCCGACCATCTGGAGTTCCCTCGTGAAGACCCTGAGCCTTCGTGACGCTGTTCGTCCGCTGCTGTTTGCCATTCCGGCCGTCGCGGCCGCCGTCACCACCGCCGACGCCGGCATCACCGGGATCTGGCGCACGAACAACGACAACGGCGTTGCCAGCACGCTGACCAACTACACCTCGCTGGCCGCCCTCGCGGCCGGCACCGCCTCGGGCGGCACCGCGACGCTGAGCAACCACGGCGCGGGCAACGGCGGCATCGACAGCGCCCGCTTCAGCTACGTCTTCGGCGACTTCACGCAGGCGCAGACGACGCAGGGCTACCTGTACCGCACCGTGTACGGCTCGAACGGCCGCATCAGCCAGATCATCCGCTACGAGGCGCTGGCCAGCGACCCGCTCGCCAACTTCCGCACCAACACGGGCGGCCAGACGTTCAACTTCGCGCTGCCCACCGGCTCCGGCGGCTGGGACCGCGAGGACGACTTCTTCGCGGACGGCCTGGGCAACTTCTACCGCAACCGCACCGCCGGCGGCGGCAGCAACGGCGTGACCAGGTACACCTCGTTCGCGAACCTGGTCGACAACGTGGGCGGCGTCACCTCGAGCTACTCGACGACCTACGGCTTCAACGACCGCTTCTTCGGCTTCGAGGGCAAGTTCTACCGCACGAACACCGGCGGCCCGAACAACAGCGTCTCGGGCTTCGCGGTCTACAACAGCTTCGCGGATCTGCTGAGCGGCACGGTCGCGCAGACGATCAGCAGCGCAAACTGGTCGGCCGGAGACATGTTCATCCCCGTCCCCGCCCCCGGCGCGATGGCGCTGGCGGCCCTGGCCGGCCTGGCCGGCCGCAACCGTCGCCGCTGAACGCGCGAGGGTTCGGATTCGCAGTGATCATCCCGCGAGGGAGCCGTGCGCGGCTCCCTCGCGGTGCTTTTGGGGCACCCGCAGCGTCAACGCAGGAGAACCATCTCGCCGACCAAGCCCGGGCCGAACGCCAGGCCGACCCAGGGTCGCGGCACGTCCGCCGCGGCCAGGCGCTGGAGGATGAAGAGGAGCGTCGCGCTGGACATGTTGCCGTGCGCGCGCAGCACGCCGCGGCTGTGCAGGTCGGCGCCCGGCGGCAGCGCAAGCGCTTCGCATACCGCGTCGATCACGCGGGGACCGCCGGGATGGATGGCCCAGCCACGGATGTCGTCCGGGGCAAGGCCATGCCCGGCGAGCGCGTCGCGCACCCAGGGGCCGACCTGGTCGCGGAGGATGTCCGGCACGCCGGCGCCAAGCGTCATCTCGAAGCCGTGGTCGCCCACGGTCCAGCGCATCTCGTCGGCGGAGTCGGGCAGCAGCACCGTGTGGGCGGCCGCGACCTCTGGCCCGGCGCCGCCGGCCGCGACGACCGCGGCGGCGCAGCCGTCGGCGAAGATCGTGTTGGCGACCAGGCGATCCATGCGCGCGGAGCGCTGGAAGTGCGCGGACGAGACCTCGGTGCAGCAGACCAGCACGTGCGCCGCCGGATCGGCCAGCACCGCATCGCGCGCGCAGGCCAGCGCGTTTACCGCGGCGTGGCAGCCCATGTGGCCGATGTTCAGGCGGCGGCAGGTGCGCGGCAGGCCCAGGCGTTCGATGAGCTGCGCGTCGATGCCGGGCGATTCGTAGCCGGTGCAGGATGCGGTGACGCAGTGCGTGAAGCGCTGCGGCGCAAGTCCGGCGCGCGCGATCGCTTCGCGGGCGGCGCGCTCGGCCATGTCGAACGCGGCGGCTCGCCAGAGCGCCATGCGCGCAGCGGTGCCGGGGTCGGCGTCGGGGCCGGCGGCGCCATCGGCGACCGGGTAGAAGCATCCGCCTTCGACCGGCGTGGCGGCGCAGCCGCGGGACTCGATGCCGCTGCGCTCGGCCAGGCGCTCGATGACGGCCTGGCTCACGCCCGCAGGCGCGATGCGCGTGGCGAGGCCGGTCCACGCATCGCGCGCGAGCGTGCCTGGTGGCGTGGCCGTGGCGATCGAGCGCAGGGTCGGGTTCATGCGTGTGCCTCGGGGCAGGTGGCGGAAGGTGCAGGGACCGGCGTTCCGCGCGGTGCGCGGCCGATGCCGTCGGAGACGTGCTGCGCCAGCCGTGGCACGGCGGCGCCCACGGCCAGTGCCGTACGCACCGCGCGCGGCCAGCGCAGCGCGAGCGCGATCGCACGGCAGCGGGCCCGTGCGGTGCGGACCAGCGTGGCGTGCATGCCGGGCCATGATTCGTGGGACGCTTCGCCGCGCGCCACGCGGGCGGCCAGCGAACCGGCGGCCGCGCCGGTCATGAGCGCCCACCCCATGCCTTCGCCGGTGAACGGTTCGACGTAGCCCGCTGCATCGCCAGCCACCAGGATGCCCGGCGCGGCAAGCGCCTGCCGGCGGCGCGTGAGCGTGGGCGTCCCCCGCCACTCGGCCGCATGCAGCGCACGTGGATCCATGACAAGCGCCCCGAGCGCGCGAGCGGCGTACGCGGCAGGCCCGCCGGCCGCGCGCACGGCGTGCGGATGTGCCGCAGCCGCGACGTCCACGCTTCCGTCCGGCAGCATGACGGCGCCGACGTATCCGTCCGGCTGGACGTGCATGCACAGGTCGCCCGGCGCGCACTGGACGGCGCCGGCGGGAAGGATGGCGCCGAAGCCCATGCGGCTTGACGCGCTGACCTGCCAGTCGAACTGCGGCAGGGCCTGTAGCGCGCGGCCACCGATCCCGTCGGCAACCACGGCACAGCGCGCGGCCATGGCGACGCCGCCGACGTCCCAGCGGCCGTCCGGGCGCGCCGTCGCAGGCGTCTCGAAGCGGACGTCCGCGCCGGCCACGCGGGCGCGCTCGGCAAGGCGGGCATCCAGCGCGACGCGACCGATCGCGACGCCGGCCCGGCGCGCCAGCGAAAGCTCGCGCCCGGCCCCCCGCAGGCGCAGCACGCGGAGCGGGATGGCGTCGTCGCAGGCATCCGCAGCGCCGGCCTGGCGCAGCGCGGCCAGCCCTGCCTCGGAGAGGCACGACCCGCAAACCTTGGGACGCGGGAAGTGCGCGCGCTCGACCAGCGTGACGCTCGCGCCCGCGCGGCGCGCCGCGATGGCCGCCAGCGCGCCTGCGGGGCCCGCGCCGATCACCAGCACCTCGGTCTCGGTCATGCCGCACCCCATTCCAGCACCCAGCGCTCGGGCCATGCGCGGCGAACGCGCGCGTCGGGAATGCCGGCCTCGCGGGCCATCGCGAGCGCCTCGTCCGGGCTCCAGGCCGCGCGGACGCTGGCAAGCGCATCGAAGTGCACCACCGGCGAACGCGAGAGCGCGCGCGAGGCCATCCACGCCAGCAAAAGGCCCGCACGCGTGCGATCCAGATCGACGATCGCGCCGCTGGCGGCCGCGCACCGCATGGCATGCAGCGCGCGCACCGCCTCGGGCCGATCCAGGTGATGCAGGAAGAGCGAGCACGTCACCAAGTCGTGGCTGCCGGGCAGCGCACCCGCCAGCACGTCCACGCGCTCGGTCCGGAGCGGGACACCCGCGGCACGCGCCGCACGCGCGGCTTCTTCGAGCGCGAACCCGCTGAAGTCGCACGCCGACCATTCGACCGCCACGCCGGCGCGACGCGCCCGCGCGGCCAACCGCACCACGGCGTCCCCGGAGCCGCACGCCACGTCCACCACGCGCACCGCCCGCCCGCGACACGCCGCCGACGCCGCCACGCGCCGCAGCGCAGGCCACGCCAACCGATCCGCCCGGGCCACTCGGTTGAGCCTGGCAAGCCCGGCCAGTGCCGCGCGATGCTGCGGCCCAGGCAGCGCCGGGTCGTCCATCAGTTCCGGAACTCGGTGTCGGTCCAAGCGCATGGGAGTGCCGCGCCTCCGGCGCCGGCCCACGGATGGTCCCACGGATCCAGGCCTGCGCCAAGTCACACGTGTGCACGGGCCGAGCCGCCCACGAAAAGCGACTTCGCCCCGCGGTCGAGCCGCGGGGCGAAGCCGAAGGACCGAATTGCAGCCTGGCGGCTCAGCGCCGCCCGCCGCCGCCCCGGCGTCCGCCGCCCGCGCAGCGGTATCCGCCGGTATCGGCGCACCGCGCGGCGCCGAACCCGGACGTGCCGCGCTCACCGGACGGCGAGTGCCAGCCCTCGGGCGAACGGCTCGCCATGCCGCCCTCGCCGCGCGCGGCGTAGCGGTTCTGCTGGAAGCTGCCGTTGCGCGCCTGACCGTCCGTACGCCCGCCATCGCGGTAGTTGCTCCAGCGGTTCTCGGCGTTCGGGTGGTTGTTGGCCACGTTGTTCGCGGCGCGGTTCCAGTCGCGGCGGTTGCCCCAGTTGTTCCAGCCGCGGTTCCAGGCGCCCCAGCCGCCGTAGCCGTAACCGTAGCCCCAGCCGCAGCCGTAGCCGTAGGCACAGCCCCAGTAGGGGCTCCATCCCCAGCCGCCGTAGCCGTTCTCGTAGACCGACGGATACATGTCGGCGTAGTCGTAGTAGCCGTAGCCCGGCGCGGGCGCGTAGGTGCCGGTGTCGTAGGAGTACTGCGCCTGGTTGCCGTACGTCGAGGGGCAGCTCGGCGCGACGTAGTTGGGGTTGCCCGTCATCGAGGGATCCGCGGCCTGCGGATCCGTGCGGTTGTAGTCATAGCCGGTGCCGTACACGGGCACGCCGTCCTGCATGTAGGTGCCCATGTAGCCGCCCGAGCTTCCGAAGGTGACCGAGTCCGGCGAACTGGCCACCACCGAGACGTAGGTGCACGCATACGCCGGGCACGACGGCGGCAGCGAGTAGATCGCGGCGGGCACCGAATCGCAGACGGTCCACGGACCGGACTGCGCGGCGGCCTGGTACCAGGCGCCGTCATCGCAGCAGTACCAGGCGCCGTTGCACTGGATCACGGGCTGCGAGGAGTTGGCGGCGTACGCCAGGCCGCCGTCGAGCGGCCGGAACTGCGGCTGCCCGTGGTAGCGGACCGAGCACTGCGCGCCGGTGCGCGGGACGGTGATCGCGCGGATGATGCCCGACGCGGCGGCGGCGGAATTCGCCTCCAGCGTTCCGGGGACGCTCGCGCGTGCCGAGGCCAGCGGCCCGGTGGCCGGCAGGCTGGCGAACGACGCCGGCAGCGACTTCGCGGGGACGTAGCTCCACTTGCCGCCCATCAGGTCGTCGGTGCTGAACCAGCGGCCCGACCCGATCGTCCACCAGCGGTCGCCGGAGAAGAGGAGCGGAGCGGCGCAGTTCGACGCCCACTGCACGCCGTCGCACGCGGCCTGCAGGCGCGGCGCGCCGTCGACCGAGACCACAAGCGTCGGGACGGTGGCCACGATCACGTCGGGAATCCCGGGCGGCGTCGCGCCGGCGGCCGGGGGCGCCTGGCCCGACGAACCGACGGGCGAACGCGGCTGGCGGCCGACGTCCTGCACCACCTCCGCGGGCGGCGCGGATGCCTGAACGTAGCCGCCCTGCATCTGGTCCGAGGACAGCCACTGGGTGCCGCCCACGCGCGTGTACCAGGTGCCGTCGGGGGACTTGAGCAGGATGCTCGGCGTGTTCACCACGCGGTTCCAGCTGCCGTCGCCACAGGCACCGAGCACGGGCTTGCCGTTCACCGAGATCAGGATCGTCGGGCGTTCGGTCACGCGGATCGCCGGGACCTCGTTCGACATCCCCGAGACGTCACGCGACGAATCCAGCGCGACGCCCTGCACGATGTTCGAGAGGAGCGATTCGACGCCGACGCCGTTCAGGAGCGAGGTCAGCGCCGCCTGGACGGTGGCACCGGACCCGTCGGGCATGGTGCACGAGGACAGCTGGAAGTCGCTCAGCTCGACGTAACCGGGGGCCTGGGCGTGCGCCATGACCGCGGACATCTCGACGGTGCCGTCGACCGGCGCCGCGTTCCCGCGGCGAACCTGCACCGAGGCGCGCATCGAGACCGTGTTGCCGCTGATCGCGGTGTACGCGGGCGCGTTCATGACGTAGGTGACGCCATCGGCCGTCGCCTGCTGCGGCCAGGCGGACGTCGCGGCGGCGTTGGCCTGTGCCGCAGGGGCGGCCGGGGCCTGCGCCCACGCGGGGGCGGCGAGCGCGACGAGGAGAGCGAGGGCGGACAGTCGGATCATCGGGGGTTCCTTTCTGGGGATGCCGGGACGGTCGAGGCCGGCGCGATCGTAACCGCGGGGCACGCGGGGGCACGCCCCGCGTGCATTGGTGCCATTCGTGCTGCCGCAACGCGGCAGCCACGCCCCGCTACGGCGTGCATGGCGGGATTTGTGCTGCCGCGCAGCGGCAGCCACAAAACCGCG
>JBIKJV010000362.1:0-7492 GCA_044360755.1 Phycisphaerales bacterium | reverse complement strand
GCTGGCCCTCAGAAGCAGGCCCCCCAACAGGCTCCCGTTGACCCCAACGATGACGCCGAGATAACCATCGACGAGGAGGTTGCCGACGACCCGGACGCCCTGCTTGAAGAGGCAATGGGCGTTCCAAGGGAGGTGGTGTCTGACGAGGATATTGACGCCGAGATGGCTAAGGTGTCCAAGGCTACGGGGGCAGAAGTGGTCGGGCTGGATCAGGATGAATACACCGAAGCCGTGGATAAAGTCGGTGGAGATATCTCCCAATCCCTTAGCGGAGGATTCTTCATGGGCCGTAATGGAAAGATCTACATCAACCGAGACAGATTCCGCCGTGGTGTTGTAGCCCACGAGGGCACTCACGCCATCATCTTCAACGCCCTTCTATCTGGCAATCCGAACGGTAAGGCCATCATCTCTAGCTCGGCCAAGCAGGCTCTTGAGTCATCGCCAAAGGCCAAGGAGGCGCTGATTGACTTCTTGGGATACTATGGAGGGGCAAAGAAGAAAGAGGACGGCACCGTCGATATTGATGCAACCATCGCAGACGAAGGACTTGCGGAGGAGGTAATGTCTGAGTTCGTTGCCTCCATCTACAACGGGACCATCAAGCTGGACAACGCCATGCGCCAGTTCATCCGTGACATGTACAACCGGATCATGGCCGCTCTTGGGGTATCAACCAAGGTGGAGTTCAAGGAGGACGGAGACTTCATCGCTGCGGCCAAGCAGATCGCCAGCGCGATGAAGGCGGGGAGGAGGATTGAGACTGGCAAGAGGGCTGGGGGCAGTGGGACAGGCACCGGGTCTAAATTTTCTCGCCTTGCGGCAAGAACGCCCGGCACTAAGGCGCGACCATACGACCACAATTTGGCGGCGGTAGACCCGGCGGCGGTGGACATGGACGCTATGTCCGACAAGGCGCTAAACAAAGCGGCGGACATGCTGGCAAAGTATCCGGGCATGAGGATCGGCAGCGGGTCGGCAAAGACGAGGATCGCCAAGGCTATCGACCGGATGGTAGGCAATATCCTGTACTTGCATGACTCGTTCCCAGAGGATGTTAGGAAGTTGGCCAAGGAGTGGTACGTTGGGGCGAACAAGGTCTCACTCGAGTGGGCCAAGACGTATGGCGTAACGCCAGCGCAGACCGCCGGTGTGATAGCTGCGTTGTCTCCTCAGAAGGACTGGTTCACCAACATGTCATTGGCCGAGAGGGTTTTGGACTTTGTCACCAATCATAGGGACCACAAGTGGGATTCTGCGATGTCCGATCGCGCCCAGAAGATCAAGGATGACTACACTGACAAGATAGGCAAGGCGAAAAAGTCGCTGGCCAAAAACCCCAACAACGACAAGAAGCGCAAGGAGCTTCGGAGCTATGAGTCTGCGGTAGAGAAGCTGGATATTGCCATACCTAGGATATCTGGCAAGGTTTACAGCGACCTGACGAGCGGCAACGACAAGGCTTGGTTCTTGCGGATATGGGACGAGGCCAACAATGACCCGTCGTTCAACCAGTACCTCCCCACAGGAGAAAAGACCGTCATTCAAAGAAACAAGGCACCGAAGCCGACAAAGAAGAATCCAGATCCAGTTGGCGTTCCGTCCAAGATCGCATGGCAGAACGCCAAGTCGATCGCCGCTGCAATCGATATTGCAGAGAACGGTACTAGCATCGATGTCGTGAGTCGAGGGATCGGAGAAGCTCACAAAGTCAGGAGCTTCTACAATAACATATTCGATCCATCGTCTCCAGACTTCACCACCATTGATACCCACGCCATGGCTGCGGCGATGTTCCTGCCGCTGTCTGGTAGCAGCCCGATAACCACTGCTGGGTTTGGCGGACTATCGGACAGCGCCTCGGGCCACTCCGGGCTGTATCCGATTTACCAGCGCGCTTACGAGATCGCTGCCAAGCAGAGGGGTCTGCTCCCGAGAGAGATGCAGTCCATTACATGGGAGGCGGTTCGCGGATTATTCGAGAAGGGGCAAAAAGCTGGCGCAGGTAGCTCGGCGAGTGACGTGTGGAAGGCCATGCCCAGCGATCCTGATGGCGCCCGCGCAGCAGTATCTGATCTGTTTGGCGGTATCTCCACCCCGGGCTGGATGGGGTCCGAACTACAGGAGGCCGACAAGCCAAAGTTCTCCAAGCGACAGCCGGACGGAAGCCTGAACGGACTCCCTCGCAAATTCAAGGTCGGAGGCAAGGAGATGGAGGCGTCTCACTGGAAGCCAGCAGAGGACGTGGCCATCTCCTACATGAAGAAGGCCGGTCTTCCGTACAACCCTCCATCCGACTACGTCGAGGTGGACCCTGATCGCGCCAAGCGCATCGCCGACGAGTACGAGAAGATGAAGCACGATCCGGAGAATCCGGAGGTGGCTGCTGACTTCGATGCCTTGGATACTGAGGTCTTGGCACAGTATGATGAGATCATAGAAAAGACAGGTCTTGATGTCGAGATCATGGATCCACTGTCCGCAGATCCGTACAACGGCAACCCATGGGGGTCTACGGTGGATATTAGGGACAATAACCACGTATGGGTGTACCCGTCCGATGGTGGGTACGGCCCATTTGTAAGGGCCACTCCGTCCGACTTCTCAAAGGCTCTTGAGGCCGCTAGGGCCTCCATGGGCGCCAAGGACAGGGGCCAAGTTTCTTCCCTGCCAAAGGACTTCAAGGGCAGGCTGTTCCTGTACTCTGGCGGAAAGGCCGGGTTCGGCATTGCGGACGACGGTGAGCTTATTGGCCTATTCAAGTCGGCCGGTGGTCCGAGCGGAATGATGGACCAAGCGTTGCAGATCGGGAAGGGTCTTGGCGGCACGCACCTATGGGCGTTCGATACGTACCTAGCAAGCAGCTATGCCAAGCGCGGAGCAAAGGAAACAGAGAGGATCAAGTGGAATGACGAGTACGCTCCTAGTGGGTGGGACAAGAGTACGATGGGAACTCCGGACGTTGTTCGTATGGACCTTGACGGCGTAAAGGACCTGAAGCCCCTTCAGAAGACCGGAAGGTTTGCCGGAGACCATGAGCTTACAAAGCAGGAGTTGTTCCGAATGGTTCATGACTACTTCGGTCACGTAAAGGAGGGCGTCGGCTTCCGTGCCAATGGAGAGGAGAACGCATGGAGGGCTCACTCCTCCATGCTCACGCCACCAGCACAGAGGGCACTTACCACATTGACTCGTGGCCAGAATAGCTGGGTCAACTACGGCCCATACGGGGAGAAGAATAGGACCGCAAAAAGTGGCGAAACCGTATATGCCGACCAGAAGATCGGGCTTATGCCAATGTGGGTCAGCGAGGATGGGCGCAACGACTCTGTAAGCGAGGCCGACAAGCCCAAGTTCTCAAAAGCCACGCCCGGCAAGAACAGGGTTCCGCAAGAGCACCGAGATAACCTAACCGACGACGGCAAGGGCAACTACGTCTTCTTCCACAAGGGCCCTAAGAGCCTAAAGGGAGGCAAGATCAACCCAGCCTACTTCGGCACAGGAAAGACCAAGGACAACCGGAGCAACCCGGTGATGAACTACTACACCAAGCCGGATCAAGGTGAGCGGATGATCAAGGGTGACGTGACCTACGCAGTACCGGTACCCAAGTGGAAGGTGTACCCGCTGATGTCCGATCCACTGGATCTGTACGACAAGGCGGAGGCCAATTTCCGCAAGAAGTTCGGCAAGGATCAGGCGTTCGACGCTGTCCGTCAGGCCGACTTCATTGGGCCTCTGGCGGAGAAGGCTGGCTTCGACATGATGATCGCTGGCTGGTCGATGTACCCGCTTCGCGCAGAGTCAGGCAAGTCATTGGCCCCGGACGCCAAGCTGACCAAGAAGTACGAGGAGGAGGGCGTTGTTGACCTGACCAAGTCCGTGGATCCGTACTACGAGAAGCTGATGGCGAAGGCCCGTGCTGATCGTGACAAGCAGAACGCGAAGGAGGCGAAGGGGTTTGGTGGTCCGAAGTTCTCGAAGAAGACCCCAGCCGAAGTAAGGGCCGGTGCGGAGAAGGTCAAGGCCATGACCAATGAGGATCGCGACAACTACGATCCATCAGAAGACGACAACTACGAAGGGTATAGCCTATACGAGGCCGAAAAGCTAGTTCCGAAGCCAACAGAGAAGCCGAAGCGCGTGACGGACAGCAACTCCTTTAACCTATGGTCTGACTGGCACTCGGTGATCAATGTGGATGGCGTTGTGTACGGGTTGACCAAGTATGAAGATCCTGATGCCATAAGCGATGAGGAGGACTCTGCTGGCTTCCCAAAGGAGTATGTCTGGGCCTATGCTAGAATGGATGACCAGTTGAACGTAAAATCAACTGTCACTAATGACGTTGCCGAGCTTGTCAGTGAAATCAAGGGTTCTTCTAACATCAAGTTCTCGGGAGCATCACCAGAAAACATTGCCAAGGCACTGATCGCGAAGGGATACAACACCAAGGCCAAGGCCCGCGAGTACATGGTCTCCAAGGGAGCCGACCGCATGGTGGATCAGGTCATGGCCGAGTTCGACAAGCTTCGCGATGCCGCCGCTGCACGCAAGGCCGCCCCACCAAAACAGGCACCACAGAAGCCCGTTGGCGAAGGAGTGAAGAAGACTTTTGCTGGCCAGCGGGTTTATGAAGGATCCTTCCGCGACGAGGTGCGCGAAGAAGTCCGCAAGCTGGGCCTGTTCAGGGAGGTTGAAAGTCGGGCAGAGGCACGCGAGAAGGCCAAGAAGCTGATCGAATCGGTCGGCATCGACGCAGCCGTGGATGCCGTTAGGAACAAGGACATGGAGGGTGGTGCTGCGGCGTTCGTGTGGGACGAGGCTCTCCGTCAACTAGACAACGAGATAGCGGAGTCCACAGACCCCACTACGCACCAAGAGCTTGTTGCAAAGCAGGCAGAGATGGTTCAGGAGATCGGAGACATGCAGCTTGCTGCCGGTCGATTCAACTCCGCATGGGGCGACATCCTGAAGAACTCTGACCTTGGATACCATTCCGAGAAGAAGGCCAAGGAATGGGAGGACAAGTTTGGAGAGCGTCCATCCAAGGAGATCATGGACGGCTGGCGCAAGAGGGACGAGAAGCTGGCCGAGCTCAAGAAGAAAATTGACGCGGCAGAGAAGCGTGAAGAGGAGGCTCAGGCCAAGGAGGCCATTCAGTCCATAGCTGAGTCGGTGATTCGTGAAAACAACCGAAAGAAGTCCGGCAAGTACTCCAGTCAGGCCAAGCGTATGGCCGACCAGTTCAGAACACTGAAGACAAAGCCTATCGTTATTCTGGATGCCGACGGCAATCCGATCAACATCACCAAGCTGGGGTCTGCCCTGCCGTTCGACTGGAACGAATTGATCGAGGTTGGAGCGAAGGCCATCGAGAAGACCGGACAAGTCGCCGATGCTGTTACCGCAATGGCGGAGAAGCTGAACAAGCAGAAGTGGTTCTCATCTCTGGATGACCGGAACAAGATGGCCGTAATGAGCCAGCTAGAGGATGCCGTAAAGGGAGCTTCGGAGGGGTTTGGAAACGAACGCGTCAAGGTTCCTGTTGCCATGATCCGCAACGCTGTTGCTGCCGGAATCCGCGATATCGACATGCTGGTATCAGTTATTAAGGAGCAGATCAAGGACCGGTACCCTGACGCTTCCGACCGCGAGATACGTGACGCCATCACCGGATACGGGAAGGTGGTGAACATGAGTAAGGACGAAATATCTGTCGCCATCCGCAGGATGAAGGATATTGGTCGTGTAGCATCCGCTCTGGAGGACATAGAGAAAAAGATGCGTCCAATGCGCAGTGGATTGCAGCGCGACAAGCTGGACGCAGAACAGCGTGCTCTTCATAACAAGCTGCGTGACGCGATGAGGGACCTGCCCATGGATCAGGCAGAAAACGATCGTGTCTTGAAGACGGCACTTGAAGCGGCCAAGACCCGCGCCCGCAACCGCATCGAGGATCTTCAAAGGGAGATTGACACCAAGGAGCGTGCTGAAAGGAATCAGTCCGGCATCGTTCCTGACAGCGAACTGGCAGCACTGATCAAGGAGCGCGACATGCTCAAGGAGGAGCACGACCGCGTGTTCGGGAAAAGGGTAGTTACCGAGGAGATGCGAGTGAAGTCCGCACTCGACTCTATCCGTAGGTCGATCGACGAGTACGAGCGCAGGATCGCAGATAACGAACTGGATCCAAAGAAGCCAACTCCGGTACGCGAAACTCCAGAGTTGAAGATAGCTCGGCAAAATCTGAGCAAGTTACGCGACGACTACAAGAAGCTACAGGACGAGGCTGGCGTTGTTGATCGCAGGAGGACCGAGGCGGCTAAGAAGGCTACCAAAAAACGCATTGCAGAACTCGAGCGCAGGGTCGCGGATCAGGACTTCTCAAAGAAGCCCGTTCGCAAGACCATTGCAGACGACGAGCTAACTATACTTCGCGCAGAGAAGGAGCGTATCAAGGAGCAGTACGATGCCGACTTCTACAAGGAGATGATGCGCAACAGGACCACAAGCCAACGCCTTGGCGATGCCGGATGGGAGGCTTGGGGTGTTCTGCGTGCCGTTCAGTCAACGCTTGATCTGTCGTTCGTTCTCTTGCAGGGCGGCGCACTGACAGTAAGCAATATGTGGCGAAGGCCGGATGTTGTTGCTAGTGCGTTCAAGAATATGTTCACCGCCATGAACAGCGAAAAGAAGTCGGAGGATTGGCTCCGCAAGATCAAGGCCCAGCCTTGGTACGATCAGGCGAAGGAGGCAAAGCTGGCCATCACACAGCCGCACGCAGAGCTTACCGGAAGGGAGGAGTTGTTCATGTCCGACTGGACGCGTATCGCGTGGGCTATCGCCGGATCCCCGCTTTTGTTGAAAAGCAGGGCGGCTCACGACAAGTGGGTGGCCGCCAACCCATTCAGGGCGCTGGAGAGGGGCGCAAGCGCATATCTGGATACGCTGCGAGTCGAGCGATATCTAGAGGGAGTGAAGATGCTGGAGGCCCGCAAGGCTGACATCAATGGCAAGGAGGTTACCACTCAGGACTACAAGGACGTGGCCGACGTGGTGAACACTTTGACGGGCCGTGCATCACTGGGGGCGCTAGAAGGATTCTCCAAGGGTCTGACCCGAATGTTCTACTCTCCAAGGATGTGGGCGTCGGCCATCAAGACAGGAACTCCATACGGATTGTATCACTTCGGCAAGATGACGCCAACCGCCAGAAAGATGGCCGTCCTTGATATGGGCAGGTTCATTGGCACTACGATGGGTGTTGTTACGCTGGCCGCTATCGCCCTTGCCGGAGACGACGACGATGAAACGTATGTTGAAACGGACCCAAGAAGCTCAGACTTTGGGAAGATCCGACTCGGAGATATTCGAATTGACCCGTGGGGTGGTCGGGTGCAGCAGGCTGTAGCCATGACTAGGATGACCATTGGAGGCATCAGTCTTTTCATGGACAAGCCTATCGACGCGTACAAGCGCGGAGACAAAA
>JBIKJV010000137.1:0-7347 GCA_044360755.1 Phycisphaerales bacterium | reverse complement strand
CCATTCGACCGTCGGCGCCACCGTCGACGGCTACCTGCGCGAACCGCACCTGCGGCAGCTCAGCGAGCACTTCCTGCAGTACGTCGGAAGCAGCCCGTTCCTGGCGCCCGCGATCCTGAGCCTGATCGCCGCCGCGCAGGTGGACGAGGGCTGCTGGTACGCGATGGGCGGCACGCGCAAGATCGCGCAGTCGCTGGAGCGGATCCTGCGCGAGGAAGGCGCCGAGCTGATCACGGGCCACGCCGTGACCAAGCTGGTGCTGGACGGCGACCGCGTGCGCGGCGTGACGCTGGACGACGGCCGCACGATCACCGGCGACGTGGTGGTGTCGAACTGCGACGTGCAGCGGACCTACCGCGACCTGGACGGCACGGCACGCGGGCTGCGCGAGCAGGGCCGGATTGCCGGTGACTACGCCCCGGCGTGTAGCGGCGTGGTGCTGTACCTGGGCCTGGACCGCCAGTACGACCACCTGCTGCACCACGACTTCCTGTTCTCGAAGGACAGCCACCAGGAGTTCGACGACATCTACCGCGCGGGCATCCCCGCGCGCGACCCGACGATTTACCTGTGCGTGCCCAGCCGCACCGATCCGTCGCAGGCCCCCGAGGGCTGCGAGGCGTTCTATGCGCTGATCCACACCCCGTACATGCGCCCCGGCCAGCGGTGGGAGGGTCCGGGCGGCATGCTGGAGCAGTACCGGCCCGTGATCATGGACAAGCTGAAGCGCATGGGCATGTCGGACATCGAGGACCACATCGTGGTCGAGCGGCACCTGACGCCCCAGGGCATCGAGCAGTGGTACAACGCCGAGGGTGGCGCGATCTACGGCCTGGCCAGCCACGGCCGCCTGAAGGGCGGCTTCAAGCCACGCAACCGCAGTCGCGTCTACCGCAACCTATACCTGGCCGGCGGCACCGCGAACCCGGGCCCCGGCGTGCCGATGGTGCTGATGAGCGGCGTCACCGCGGCCAGTGCGGCCTGCGAGGACCTGGGCATCGCGCATTCCAAGCACGGCAAGCCGGGCTTCGGCGTCGACACGGGTTCGCGGCTCCTCAAGGGAGGCCACGCGTGCCAGACGGTCGGCGCGAGCTGACCCCCGGCGCATGGTCGCCCGGGTTCCGGCGCGTGTTCGCCTGGTACCTGCGGCGGCTCCTGGCCAAGCGGTTCCATGCGGTGCGCGCGGAAGGCGCGTCGGCCGGCGTGTTGGCTGCGGCCGCCGGAGGTGACGCGCCGGTCATCCTGGCATCGAGCCACAGCGCGTGGTGGGACCCGCTGCTTGGGCTTTGGGTCCATGATCGCTGGTTCACGGCGCGCGAGGCGTGCAGCCCGATCGACGACGCGATGCTGGCCAAGTTCCGCTTCTTCCGCAAGCTGGGCATGTTCGGCGTCCACCCGGACGACCCGGCGTCGCTGCGTGCGTTCGTCCGCTACGTGGACGGCGTGTTCGCGCGCGACCCGCGCGGGATGCTGCTGATGACGCCGCAGGGGCGATTCGTCGATCCGCGGCTGCCGGTGGAGATCCGGCCCGGGATCGGCATGGTCGCGGCGCGGCATCCGGCGGCGGCGGTGCTGGTGGCGGCCCTGGAGTACGGCTTCTGGACGGACCAGCGCCCCGAGGCGTTCCTGCGCGTGGCGCGGGTGGCGCCGCCGGCTGACGTGGGCGACGCGCGTGCCTGGCACGCGGCGATCGAGTCCGCGATGAACGCGAACGCCGCGGCACTGGCCGCGGCCGTGCAGTCGCGCGACCCGGCGCGCTTCACGTCGCTGGTGGGTGGCGATGCGCCGCGCATCAACCCGGTCTACGACCTGTGGCTGCGGCTGACGGGGCGGTCGGTCGGCATCGAGACGGCGCATCGGCTGCCCGGCGCACCGCGCGCGGGGGGTGTGCCGTGATCGACGCTGCATGGGGCATCGGACGCACGGTCGTCGAGTGGCTGCCGGCGGTGAGCGCCGCGATCAGCGCCATCGCGCTGACGATGACCTTCGTGAACCTGCCGCTCTACGCGCGCAGCCGGCGCGTGCCGCGCGGCCTGGCGGTGCCGCCCGCGGATGCGGCACGCGCGCCGCTGCTCTCGGTGTGCATCCCGGCGCGCAACGAGGCCGCGAACATCGAGGCGTGCGTCCGCGGCGCACTGGCGAACGACGACGTCGCGCTGGAAGTGCTGGTCTACGACGACCAGAGCACCGACGAGACGCCGCGCATCGTGGCTGCGCTGGCGGCGGCCGACCCGCGCGTGCGCGTCGTGCCGACCCAGCCGCTTCCCGCGGGCTGGAACGGCAAGCAGTGGGGCTGCGAGCGCATGGGGCAGGCCTCGCGCGCCGAGTGGATGCTGTTCACGGATGCGGACGTGCGCTTCGAGCCCGACTGCTTCGCGCGCGCGCTGGCGACGGCGGGCGAGCTGAAGGCCGAGCTCCTGAGCACCGTGCCGCGCGAGGAAACCGGCACGTTGCTCGAGAAGCTGGTCGTGCCGCTGATCCACTGGATGCTGCTCGGCTGGCTGCCGATCCCGCGGATGCGCACCACGAACGACCCCGCGACCAGCGCCGGCTGCGGCCAGTTCCTGCTGGTGCGCCGCGAGGCGTGGCATGCGGCCGGGCGCCACGAGGCCTTCAAGGACAGCATGCACGACGGCATCAAGCTGCCGCGCAACCTGCGCCGTGCAGGGAGGCACACGGACTTGTTCGACGGCACCGACGTCGTGCGCTGCCGGATGTATCGGGACGCCGGTCAAGTCTGGCGCGGCTTCACGAAGAACGCCTACGAGGGATTGGGATCGCCCGTCGTCCTGGGTGTGTTCACGTTCATCGAGGTGGTCGGGATCCTGCTGCCCTGGGTGTGGCTGCCGTGCGCGCTGGCGATCGGCGGCGTGGGCACGGGACCGCTGGTGCTGGCGTGCTTCGCGATCGCCGCGCAGCTGGTGCAGCGCGCGATGCTCGCGGCGCGGTTCCGTCAGTCGTGGCTGTGCGTCCTGCTGCACCCCGTGACAATCGCGACGCTCGTGGTCATCCAGTGGCGCAGCTGGTGGCTGCACCGCACCGGTCGGCGCGCGTGGAAGGGGCGGAGCGCGCAACCCGGTTGACCGGGTTCACGCGCCCGTTCCCCGCGAGATTGCGTGCATCGGGCAGGTGAACCCGGTCAACCGGGTTGCACCCTCACTCCCCAGGGATCGACGTGATCACGCCTTCCCACGGGCTGCTGGCGCTGGCGTAGAGCTTCTTGCCGATGCGCCCGGCGCGGGCGCCGAACCAGCCGGCGTCGCAGGCAAGCCGCATCGCATGCGCCATCTGCACCGCGTCACGCGCGTGCGCGATGCCGGTGTTCAGCAGCACGCCGTCCGCGCCAAGCTCCATCGCGACCGTCACGTCGCTGGGCGTGCCCACGCCGGCGTCGACGATCACCGGGAACGACGGATCGCCGCCGTGCTCGGGGGATTTCAGCAGGTCCAGGATGATGCGGATCGCCGCGGGGTTCGCGATGCCGCGGCCCGTCCCGATCGGGCTGCCTGCGGGCATGACGCTCGCCGCGCCGGCATCGCGCAGGCGAGTGGCCATGATCGGGTCGTCGCTGGTGTAGCAGAGCACCGTGAAGCCGTCGGCCACCAGTTCCTTGCAGGCTTCCAGCGTGCCGACGGGGTCCGGCAGCAGCGTCTTGCGGTCGCCCAGCACCTCGAGCTTCACCCAGCCGGCGCCGGGGTTCCCCAGCTGCTCCAGGATCTCGCGCCCCAGGCGGGACACGCGCACGGCGTCCTCGGCGCTGAAGCAGCCCGCCGTGTTCGGCAGGATGGTGATCCGGTCGAGCGGCAGGAAGTCCAGGATGGAGCGGCCCTCGGCGTCCACCAAGCGCTCGCGGCGCACGGCAACGGTCACGCAGTCGGCGCCGCTGGCTGCCACCGCGGCCTGCATGGTGGCGTAGTCCTTGTACTTGCCGGTGCCCACCACCAGGCGGCTGCGCAGCGTGAAGCCGCCGACCTGCAGGGCGGGGATCGCGGGCGTGGCGGGGGCGGGGGTCTGGAGGGTGGTCATGGTGGGTCCGGTTCCGCGGGGTTCAGCCGCCGCCGACGAGGGTGACGATCTCGACGCGGTCATCGTCGTGCAGCGCGTGGGCGGCGTGCTTCGCCTTGGGCACGAGCGCGGCGTTCACCTCGACCGCGCAGGGCGCGCGGTCCAGCCCGAGCGTACGGACGAGGTCCGCGACCGTCGCCACGCCGGGGCATTCCTTTGCTTCGCCGTTCACGGTGAGGCGCATCCCGGCAGTGTAGGCGGAGGCTGCATCGGGGCTACCATCCACGCGTGCCCGGCCCCCACGCGAACCCCGTCCGCCGCCTGCTGCGTGCGCTTGCACCCGTGCTGGCGCTGCTGGCGCTGGTGGCCGCGGGCGGCTGCCGCAAGCCGAAGTACGACACCTCGACCCCGCAGCGGGCGGTCGAGTCGATGGAGGCGATGGTTCGCGACGGCCGCCCCGAGCTGCTGCCGACGCTCCTCTACGTGGAGCCCCGCGACGTCACCTTCACGGACGGCGTGACCGAGGCCAGCGCGATCGAGGACGTCAAGCGCAAGGCCGGCGACATGCTTGGCCAGCTGTGGCGCGTCTCGCGCAAGATCAAGCAGCGCTACCCGCAGGACGTCGATGCGCTGGTCGCGCAGGGCGGCAGCTGGGCGTCGGGGCAGGTCGGTGGCGACATCGTCGCGAAGGTGGTCGCCGATCCGTTCGGCTGGCTGGATGCCAACCGCGCGCGCCTGGAGGTCGAGGACCTTGGCGACGGCACGGCGGCGTTCAGCGTCGACGGCAAGCCGGTGCTGGGCGGCGTGCTCACGATGGCCGAGACGAAGGACGGCTGGCGCGTGACGTTCCCGGCGCAGCTGGTGCGCCAGAGCGAGTACTTCCCGGACACCCGCGAGGAGTGGGCGGTGGTCGCGTTCCTGATGCTCGCGATCGAGAATGCCCTCACCGATTTCGAGAACGAGATCGACGCGGGCAAGTTCCCCACGCTGCAAGCCGCGGGCGAGCGCGCCGGGCGCTTGATCGGCGAGAGCGCGGCCGCGCAGGCGGTGATCTTCGTGATGATGCAGCGCAACCAGCCCGGGAAGGACGCGCCGAAGGACGCGAAGGTCGGCGTGCCGATGGAGAAATTCATGGGCCAGGCCGGCAACCAGATGCGGCGACGCGCGGAGCCGAAGGACTGATGCGGGGCATGCGGCGGCTGGCGGTGGCAGCGGTGGCAGGGGCGGTTGCCTGCCTGGCTGCGGCCGTGCCCGCGGCGCCGCCCGCCGCAGGCCTGGGCTACGGCCAGTGGATCCGCACGGTCGAAGGCCTGGACGACGTCCGCGCGGCGCTGGTCGAGGATGACGGCACGATCACCGCGCTGCTGGGTGCCGGCGGCGTGGTGCGCGTGGCGGCGGACGGGGCGCGCGCGCAGGTGGTGCCTGGGTCGCCGGACGGGCCCGTGCCGGCGGGCGTGGCGATGGCGCGGTCGGCGGATGGCCGCTTGGCGGTCGCGGGGACGATCCGCGTCGGTGATGATCGGGCGGCGCTCGGTGGTGTGCTGCTGGTGGCGCGGGACGGCGCGACGACGGGCGTGCCGCTCCTGCCAGACGACGTGCGGTCGCGCCCAGTGGGCGTGGCCTGGGACGGCCAGCGCCTCCTGGTGGCCGACGGCGGCACGCCGCGCGTGATCGTGTGCGCGCCCGATGGCAGCGTGCAGGGCACCTGGAGCGTGCAGGCAAAGGTGCCCGCGGTGCTGCCGACGGTGCTGGGCGGGATCGCCGCGGCGAACGGCGTCGTCGCGGTCACCGACGTGGCGAACAACCTGGTGCTGCTGCTCTCGGCGGCGGATGGATCACTGCAGTCGCAGCATGGCGATCGGGGCGCGTTCCCTGGGATGTGGCAGTCACCAGCGGGCGTGGCATGGGATGGCGCTGCGTTCCTGGTCACCGACACGCTGAACCATCGCGTCGTACGGTTGGACGCGGTGGGCAAGGTGCTCGACCAGTGGGGCATGCACGCCGTGCGCCCGCGCGAGGGTGACGGCAAGATCCACTACCCGGTTGATGCGGCTGCGAGCCCGGACGGTCGGCTGGTGGTGGTGGCCGAGCCCTTCGAGCGCCGCGTGCAGGTCTTCGGGCACAAGCTCCCACCGGACCCGAAGAAGCCCGGTACGACGCCGCTGCCCGGGATCGACGGCGTGGCCAGCCACTTCAGCACGTCGCTCGCGGTGGATGGCAAGACGCTCCTGGTCTACGAGCCCGAGTCCGCCTCGGCGCTGATCTTCGACCTGCGAACCGACCCACCGATCCACGTGACGACGTTCGGCGGCCCGGGCACGCGCGCCGGCCAGTTCGGGCAGGTGACCGCGCTGTGCGTCGACGACGCCGCAAACCGCCTGTGGCTGGCCGACCCGCTGCGCGGCGTGATCAGCGAATGGACGCTCCTGCGCGACGGCACGGCGCCGCACTTCGACCCGTTCATGGCCAGGCTGGTGCGCGAGGTGCCGCTGGCCCCCATGGGCGCGGCGGCGTCGGCGAAGGACGCGGCGCGCGCCCCCGGCGCCGGTCGCGAACCTGCGGCCGTCTGGCCGGTGGACCTGCGGCGGTCGGTCGATGGCACGCTGGTGCTGCTGGATGCGAACGGGCCGCGTCTGATCGGGCTGGATGCGTCGCTCGCGATGCTGCCGGATCCGGTTCCGCTCGCGGCGGAGGTCTTCGTGCCCGGCCAATGCGCGCCCCTCGGGCCGCTCGTAGGGGTCACGGACCCCGCGCGGCGGGGCATTGCCAACGCGCTCACGCCCCGCGCGGTGCAGGCTGCGTCCGCGCAGGCCCTGCGGGCACTGCAACCGCTCGCGGGCTCGGTTCGCCCGTTCGGCATCGCCGCGATCCCCGGCGGGCCGCAGGGCGGGCCGCAGGCGGTGGTGGTGTCCGACCCCGGCGCGGACCGTCTGCTGGTGCTGGACCCGGCGACGTGGGCGGTACGCGCGACCTGCGGATCCAACGGCTCCAAGCCCGGCGAACTCTGGGAGCCCGGCGCCGTGGCCTGGAGCCAGGCGCTTGGCCGCATCGTCGTCGTCGACCACGGCAACCACCGCATCCAGACCTTCACGCCGGACGGGCTGTGGCAGTCGAGTTTCGGCATCGGGCGGCCCTACGTGCGTCCGAAGGATCCGCAGGCCACGGCGCCGGTGGTGCCCGAGGGCAAGGCGCCCAGCGCCGAGGGTGCTGCCGACACGCGCGCGCAGTTCCCCGCGCCCACGAAGGACGCCGACGGCTGGTGGCACGCGCGCAGCGCCGGCGGGGCGTGGGACGTGGCATGGCGGATCGAGGGCCCCAACGGCCTGCCACCGGTGCGCGACC
>JBIKJV010000093.1:0-10664 GCA_044360755.1 Phycisphaerales bacterium | reverse complement strand
GTTCACCGGCGAGTGGCGCGTCGACGCCGCGATGCCGCAGCACGGCCATGGCATGAACGTCGCGCCCGTGGTGAAGGCAACCGCACCCGGCCAGTACCGCGCCGAGGGCATGCTCTTCCACATGCCCGGCTACTGGGAGCTGTACTTCGACGCCGTGGACGCAGGGCGCCTGGAACGGACGCAGGGGGCGGTGACGCTGGAATGACGGGTGCGCTGCTGGCGGTGTGCCTGCTGCTGCAGGCCTCGGACGCGCTCGCCCGGCCTGCTGGGCCCGCCGCCGGTGGCTGGCTGACCGAGCAACTCGCGGCGCGTGTCCGCCGCAACCCGCCGCTGGGCGCGGTTCCGGCCGACCCGACGAACCGCTGGGCCGACAGCGACGCCGCGGCCGCGCTTGGCCACCGCATCTTCTTCGACGAGCGCTTCTCGGCAAGCGGTCGCGTCGCATGCACCACCTGCCACGATCCCGCGCACGGCTTCAGCGATCCCCGCCCGCTGGCCAAGGGCGAGGGCACCGGCCCGCGCCACTCCATGCGCGTGCTGAACGCCGCGCACCAGCGCTGGTTCACGTGGGACGGACGCGCCGACACGCTGTGGAGCCAGGCCGTGCAGCCGTTCGAGACGCCGCTCGAGATGAACCTGCCGCGCGCCAAGGTGGTGGCGCAGGTGGCGGGTGATTCGATCCTGCGCGACGCCTACCGCCGTGCGTTCGGCCAAGCGCCGCCGGCAGCCGATGCGGCGCCCGCGGACGTCGACGCCGCCTTCGCGCGCATCGGCAAGGCACTGGCGGCGTACGAGCGCAAGCTGGTCACCGGTCCGTCGGCCTATGACCGCTGGTGGACTCGCCGCGCGGCGGGGGACCCCAAGGCCGACGACGCGCTGACCGATGCCCAGCGCCGCGGGCTGGCGCTCTTCTTCGGCAAGGCGAACTGCTTCCAGTGCCACCACGGCGCGCTCTTCTCCGACGGCGAGTTCCACATGCTGGGCATCCCGCCTCGGGACGGTGGCCAGCCCACCGATGCCGGCCGCTACGCCGTCATCGAACGCATCCGTTCCGACCCCTTCAACGCTGCGGGGCCGCACTCGGACGACCCCCAGGGCCGCCAGGCCGCCATCTCCGCAGCGCTGGTCCGGACGCCCGACCAGTGGGGCGAGTTCCGCACCCCCAGCCTGCGCAACGTGGCCCAGACGCCGCCCTACATGCACGCCGGCCAGATGGCCACGCTGCCCGACGTGGTTCGCTTCTATTCGACGCTGGAAGGTGCCACGTCGCTGGACCACCACCGCGAGTCGGTCCTCGTCAAACTGGGGCTTTCCGCCGCGGAGCAGTCCGACTTGGTGGCCTTTCTGGAGGCGCTGACCGGCCCGCTGCCGGGCGCCCCATGGGGCGTTCCGCCGAAGTGAGAATTCCCCGAGGAAGCGCAACAGGGGGGCGGCCTTCCGGTAGGGTGCTCGGCATGCTTCGTTCGGTGATTGGTCGTCGTGGTGGTCGGTTCGCCTGCCTGGTCCCCGTGGCGGCGGCGTGCGCCGTGGCCGCCGGACCTGATCCCGCGCCATCCGCGCCCCCAGCTGCGGCGCCCACCACGTTCACCGAGACGGTCCCCGGCACGGCAATCACCTTCGTCTGCGTCCCCGTCCCCGGATGCGACGGCACGAAGCCCTTCTTCATCGCCACCGCCGAGGTGCCGTGGGAGCTCTTCGACGCCTTCATCTACCAGCTGGACAAGAAGAATGGCGCCAGCACGCCCGAGTCCGACGCGGTGGTGCGCCCGACCAAGCCCTACGTCTCGGTCGACCGCGGCTTCGGCCATCAGGGCTGGCCTGCCATCAGCATGAGCTCGAAGGGCGCCGTGCAGTTCTGCGAGTGGCTTTCCAAGAAGACCGGACGCACGTACCGGCTGCCCACCGTCGACGAATGGAAGTGCGCGGCCAAGCACTCGGGCGTGACCGCGGCCACCATGGCCGCGCATGCGTGGATGGACCCCGAGGCGAACGTCGCGACCCACAAGTGCGGCAGCAAGAAGGCCGACGCGCTCGGCGTCTTCGACCTCTGGGGCAACGCCGCGGAGTGGGTGACCGACGGCAAGGGCGGGTTCGCGATCCTGGGCGGCTCCTACCGCGAGGAGAAGATCGATCCCGCCGCGATGGAGCCCATCCCCGAGACGCCCGACTGGAACGAGAGCGACCCGCAGTTCCCCAAGAGCGTGTGGTGGCTGGTCGATGGCCCGTTCATCGGCATGCGCGTGGTGACCGCGGATGCCGCGCCGTCCGCCACTCCCGGGGCCGCGCCCGCAGCGGCCGCGCCGGCCGCTCCCGCCGTACCTGCACCGAAGCCTGCCGCATCCAAGCCCTGACAACGCTGAAGCACGCCCGCACACCCACCGAGACCCGACCATGACCACCGACCCGATCCTTGCCGATTCCACCCGACGCACCTTCGTCGCCACCGGCGCCGCGTTGGGCGCCGCTGCGCTGGTCGCGCCACGCGTCTGGGGCGCGCAGGGCGGCTCCGACAAGCTGAAGGTCGCCCTGATCGGCTGCGGCGGCCGCGGCACCGGTGCCGCGGCGCAGGCGCTGAACGCCGACCCCGGCGTCGTCCTGTGGGCGTGCGCGGACGTCTTCCAGGACCGCATCGACGCGGCACTGGGTGCGCTGAAGGGCCACAAGGCGAAGGATCGCGTCGACGTGCCGAAGGAGCGCCAGTTCACCGGCCTCGACAGCTACCAGCAGGCGATCGACTGCGGCGTGGATGTCGTGCTCCTCTGCAGCGCGCCGGGCTTCCGTCCCGCGCACCTGGCGGCCGCCGTGAAGGCCGGCAAGCAGATCTTCTGCGAGAAGCCCATGTTCGTCGACGCGCCCGGCTACCGCAGCGTGGTCGAGAGCGTGAGGATCGCGAAGGAAAAGAAGCTGAACCTGATGTCGGGCTTCTGCTGGCGCCGCAGCGGGCCCGAGCGCGCCATGTTCGAGCAGATCCTGGACAAGGGCACGCTGGGCGTCCCCGAGGCGATGTACAGCTGCTATTACACCGGCCCGCTCGGGACCAAGCCGCGCCAGCCGGGCTGGAGCGATGCCGAGTTCCAGATCCGCAACTGGCAGCACTTCACGTGGCTCTCGGGCGACCAGATCGTGGAGCAGGCCGTGCACTCGATCGACAAGGTCAACTGGTGCTTCCGCAACGAGCCGCCGAAGAGCGCCGTGGGCATGGGCGGCCGCCAGACGCGCGAGAACATCCCCGAGCGCGGCGACGTCTACGACCAGTTCGCGATCGTGTACGAGTGGGCCGACGGCCGCCGTGCGTTCGTGAACTGCCGCCAGCAGGCTGACTGCTACTTCGAGAACACCGACTGGATCGCCGGCACGAAGGGCCAGGCGTTCATCAACGGCTGGGGCCCGACGCAGGTCATCAAGGACCCCGAGGGCAAGGTGGTCTGGAGCTGGGCGAGCACCGGCGGCAAGGGCCTGAAGCCCGTCGACATGTACCAGCAGGAGCACAACGAGCTCTTCAAGTCGATTCGGTCCGGCGGCGTCATCAACGACGGCGACTGGATGGTGAACAGCTGCATGATGGGCGTGCTGGGCCGCATGGCCGCGTGGAGCGGCCAGCAGGTCACCTGGGAGCAGGCCATCAACAGCAAGGAGACCCTGTTCCCAGCCGACCTGAAGCTGGGCGACCTGCCCATGCCCACCGAGCGCAAGCCCGGGCAGTACAAGCTGAGCTGATCGCACCGTTCCCCAGCGGCGCGCCACGCGCCCGCACCATGTCAGGAGCCGCACCATGGATCCGCACTCGACCCCCGTCACGACCGCCTCCCGCCGCACCTTCCTGGGCACCACCGGCGCCGTCGCCGCCGCGACGGTGCTGGCACCCGCCGTGCTGACGCCGTCCCGTGCGCTGGCGCAGGACGCCGCCAAGGGCAAGAAGGGCGAGAGCCGCGGCAAGCAGCTGCGGATCGGCGTGATCGGCTGCGGCGGGCGCGGCACCGGCGCCGCCCTGAACGCGCTGGAAGCCAGCCCGGACTGCACCATCGTGGCGCTGGGCGACGTCTTCCCGGATCGCGTCGCCGCGGCGGCCGCCGCGCTGGAGAAGAACGGCAAGGGCCGCGGCAACGTGCCCGAGAAGGCGCGCTTCACGGGCTTCGGCTGCGAGCAGGGCGTCCTGGGCACCGACTGCGACCTGGTCATCCTGGCCACGCCGCCCGGGTTCCGTCCGCGGCAGTTCGCGGCCGCGATCGACGCGGGCAAGCACGTGTTCTTCGAGAAGCCCGTCGCGGTCGACCCGACCGGCGTGCGCACGGTGCTGGACGCCGCGGCGCGCGCCGAGCAGAAGAAGCTCTGCGTCGTCACCGGCACGCAGCGTCGTCACGAGCGCAGCTACCTGGAGGCGATCGCGAGGATCCGCGCAGGTGCGATCGGCCGCCCGGTGGCCGCGCGCTGCTACTGGAACCAGGGCGGCCTGTGGAACAAGGAGCCCGACGCTGCGCTCAGCGAGATCGAGAACCAGGTCCGCAACTGGCTCTACCACACCTGGCTCTCGGGCGACCACATCGTGGAGCAGCATGTCCACAACATCGATGTCGTCAACTGGGCGATGGACGCGCACCCCGTGCGCTGCGTCGCGGTGGGCGGGCGCCAGGCCCGCACGCAGCCGCAGTACGGCACGATCTTCGACCACTTCGCGGTGGACTTCGAGTACCCCGAGGAGCGCTTCGCCGCCTCGATGTGCCGCCAGGAGGACGGGACCGACGGGCGCGTCGACGAGATCGTCTACGGCACCGGGGGCACCGCGTACCTGCGCTCGGGCTTCGCCGAGATCCGCGGCAAGAACCCGTGGAAGTTCAGCGGCGCAAACCCGAACCCCTACGTCGTCGAGCACGTGGACCTGCAGGACGCGGTGCGCGGCAACGCGGCGTACCTGAACGAGGGCAAGCGCATCGCCGAGAGCACCATGTCCGCGATCATGGGCCGCATGGCCGCATACACCGGCAAGGACCTGGAGTGGGACGCTGCGCTCAAGGACCCGATGGACCTGGTGCCGCGCGACCTGAAGCCCGGCCCCGGCGTGGCGTCAACGGTGCCCGTGCCCGGCCAGGCCTGATCGCCGCGGTCAGCGGCCCGGCGCCAGGCGTGCGGGTCCGGGCCAGTTCGGCGTGGTGCGTACCTCGATCGAGCCGTCAGGCCGTTCGTGCGCCCATCGCGCGGCGGCGTCGGGGTGGTGTTGCAGCAGTGCCGTCGACCCGTCCGGCCCCAGCACGCTCAGCGCGGTCGCCAGCGCGTCGGCGTCGGTTGCCCGGCGCGCGATGACGGTGACCGACGTCCGCGTCGCGATCGGTTCACCGGTGCGGGGGTCCAGGATGTGGCTCATGCGCCGTACGCGGCCGTCCGGTGCCGCGACGTCCAGGTGCTGGAACCGGTCGCCGCTGGTGGTGACCGCCGCATCGGCCAGGACGAGCGTCGGTGCGCTCCCGGCGCCCACGGCCGCGCCGCCGTCGTCCAGCGCGATGCGCCAGCCGTCGCTGCCGGGCGGCGTGCCGATCGCCGCGACGTCGCCGCTCAGGTCGACCATCGCGCAGGCGATGCCCGCCTCGCGCAGCGCCTGCAGCGCGGCGTCCGCGCCGTAGCCCTGGCCGATCCCGCCGAAGTCCAGTTGCACGCCGTCGATGTCCGCCGCGTAGCCCGCCGCATCCAGGCGCACGTGACGCCAGCCGACCCGTGCGCGCGCCGCCGCCACGTCGGCCGCGGCGGGCGGGGCGCCTGCGGCACGTGCCGCGCGCCAGAGCTGCGTGAGCGGGCCCACCGTCACGTCGAAGGCGCCGTCCGAGTCGCGCGAGTGCGCCAGCGCCGCCGCCAGCGCCGCGCGCAGGTCGGGGCCGACGGACGCGCATGCGCCGGCGCGGGCGGGCAGCCGGCGCACCTCGCTGGCGCGCATCCAGTCGCTCAGCGCCTCGTCCACCTGCCCCAGCCGCGCGAATGCGGCGCGCGCGGCGGCGTCGGCCGAAGCCTGGTCCGGTGCCCACAGCACCAGATCGCACGGCGAACCCATGATCACGCGGTGGTAGTCGTGCCGCTCCGCGGGCGCCGAGCAGCCCGCGATCACGCAGAGGAGGAGGGCCACGAGGCGCCGCATCAGCCGAAGGTGGCCTCGAGCAGGCTCACGTCGTCCTCGAAGTCATCGCGCGTGCGCACTGCGCGGCTGCGCGCCAGCAGGCGGTCCAACTCGCCCTCGCCGCCCTTCGCCTCGTCGGCCACGCCGTCCAGGAACGCGTCCAGCGTCCAGATCGACCCGTCCGGCCGGCTCAGCTCGTGGATGCCGTCGCTGTACAGGAACAGCCGGCTGCCCGCGGGCAGCGGTGCCACCGCCGTGCCATACGGCACCTCGGGGATCGCGCCGATCATCGGGCCCGAGATCTCCTCGTCGCCGCCCAGCCGCCGCGGTGCCTGCCCGGGGGCAAGCAGCAGGGCGGGGGGATGGCCGCCGGATCCGTAGTGCAGTTCGCGCGTGCGCAGGTTCGCCACGCCGTACCACATCGTGAAGAACATGCCGTGGTGGCGATCCATCGGGTACAGGCGGTTCAGCGCCGCCAGCACCGCGCCCGGGTCGCCCGGGTCGGCGCCGCCCAGCGCGTTCACCTGCAGCGCGTTCATCACGCTGACCGAGAGCAGCGCCGGGCCGACGCCGTGGCCGCACACGTCCAGCAGGTAGATCGCGAACCGATCGTCGTCCAGCCAGTGGTAGCCGAAGCTGTCCCCGCCCAGGCTGGCCGAGGGCACGAAGCGCCAGGCGGTGCGGACCCTCCCCTCCGCGGGTGGCGGGATGAGGCTCTGGACGTACTCGGCCGCGCTGTTCAGTTCGGCGCGCAGCGCGTTGAACGCCGCGTCGCGCTCCTTCTGCGCCCGGTGCGCGCCGGAGTGGTACTTGATGCGCGCCACCAGCTCCACCGCGTCGGGCAGCTTCACCAGGTAGTCGTTGGCGCCGCGCGCGAAGGCGTCGGCCTTGGTGGTCGCCTCCTCGCGCGCGCTCAGGACGATGAGCGGCGTGCGCGCGAGCGACGCCTCGCGGCGGTACGCGGAGACCAGCTCCAGCCCATCCGCATCGGGCATCACCAGGTCCTGCAGGATCACGTCGGGGTTCTCGGCCAGCACCTTGGCCACGGCCTCGGCGCCCTTGGTGCAGGCGACCAGGCGGAACTCGGGGTGCGGCGCCAGCATGCGGCGCACGGCCTCGCAGATGATCGGCTGGTCGTCGACGATCAGGATGGTCGTCGAGGCGGGGGCGGGGTCGCCCCCGGCGGCGGTCACGGCGGCGCTCATCGGGCGCCTCCCTTCTGCGCGCGGCGGCGCGCGATGGCGTCGGTGATGGCGGCGCCCATCTCCTTGATGGGCACGGCGCGGGCGGCGGCGCCCGATTCGAATGCGGCACCAGGCATGCCCCAGACGACGCTGGAGGCCTGGTCCTGTGCAAGCGTGTCCCAGCCCTTGGCGCGAAGGGACGCCATGCCGGCGGCACCGTCCCTGCCCATGCCCGTCAGCAGCACGGCCACGCCGGGCGGCACGTCGGACGTGGCCAGGCTCTCGAACAGCATGTCGACGGACGGCCGGTGGATCAGCTCGATCGGTCCCTCGCAGTAGCAGAGGGTGCCGGTGGACGTGGCGACCAGCTGGCGATCCTCGCCGGCGATCGTCACGGTGTTGGCCTGCGGGCGCATGCCGTCCTTCGCGAGCCGGACGTCGCGCCCGGTCTGCGAGGCCAGCCAGGACACCAGGCCGGGCAGGAACGCCGGCTCCATGTGCTGCACGATCACGATCGCAAAGGGCGCCGGGTTGGGCAGGCCCTGCATCATGGTGGCCAGCGCCTGCGGGCCACCGGTGCTGGAGCCCACCGCGACGATCGGCGGCAGCGGGGTCGACTTGCTGGCCTCGGCCAACTGGTCCGCCGCGGCGGCGATCGGGCTGGCGGCGCACGCGCTGCCGCGCACCGACGGCGCGTCACCCGCGCGCATCCTGCGGACCTCCTCGATCTTGGTGATGAGCGCCTGCGCGCCCTGCGCGCCCGTGGTCGCCAGCCGCGGCGTGTCGACCGCGTCCAGTGCCCCGGCGCCGATCGCCTCGTACACCCGCGACGCGTTGCCTTCCACGGTCGCGGTCACCACGACGATCGGGCAGGGCGACTGGCGCATGATGGTGCGGGTGGCCTCGACGCCGTCCACGCCAGGCATGATCAGGTCCATCAGCACCAGGTCCGGGCGGTCCTTTCCGGCGTTCGCGATGGCCTCGGCGCCGTCGGCGGCCATCCAGGCGACCGTCACGCCCGGCATGGTGCCGACCACGCGGCGGAGCGCCTCGCGGGCCATGGCGAGGTCGTTGACGATGGCGACACGGAACGGCATGGTGCTGGGTCCTCTTTCGCTCACGGCGCGCCGACGAGCTCGGTCACGGTGGCGATGAAGCTCTGGTCCTGGAAGCTGCCCTTGGTGAGGTAGGCATTCGCGCCGGCATCGAGTCCGGCACGGCGGTCCTCCTCGCGGTCCTTGTAGCTGACGACGGCGATCGGCAGGTGCGCGAAGCGCGGGTCCGACCGGACCATCCGCACCAGCTCGATGCCGTTCATGCGCGGCATGTCGATGTCGGATACCAGCATGTCGAAGCGTCCCTCGCGCAACTGGTTCCAGGCGTCCATGCCGTCCACCGCCACGGCCACGTCGTAGCCCAGGCGGGTCAGGAGCTGCCGCTCCACCTCGCGCACGGTGATCGAGTCGTCGGCCACCAGGATGCGCTTGCGCGCCTGCGCGGCCCCGTCGGCGTCGCGCGCGCCGCCCATGCCCAGCAGGCTGCCCTCGCCGAGCGACTTGCGCAGCGAGGCCAGCATGTCGTCCACGTCGATGATCAGCACCGGCTCTCCGTCGTCCAGGATCGCCGCCGCCGAGACGTGCGGCACCTTGCCAAGGCGCGGGTCCAGCGTGCGCACCACCAGGTCCTGCTCGCCCAGGAACGCGCTGACCACCAGGCCCAGGCGCCCGCCGTCGTCGCCCAGCACCACCACGCTGGTCGCGCCACCGCGGTCGGTCTCGCCGAAGCCCAGCAGCGTCGCGCCGTCGACCAGCCCGGTTGCGACGCCGTCGACGTCGCACTGCAGGCGGCCCTGCACGGGGGTGATCTGATCGGGTTCGGCGCGCAGCACCCGGTCGGTGCGGGCAAGGGGGAAGGCGTAGCTCTCGCCGGCGATCTCGACCAGCGCGGCGCGCAGCACGCTCAGCGTCACCGGCAGCACCATGCCGAAGGTGGTCCCGGCACCCGGGCGGCTCTCGACGCGGACCGTGCCGCCCGTCGAGACCACCATCTGGTGCACCACGTCCAGCCCCACGCCGCGGCCCGAGATCTCGGTGACCTTCGGCGCGGTGCTGAACCCCGGCAGGAACAGGAAGTCGTAGAGCTCGCGCTCGCCCAGTCGCGCGGCGTAGTCGGGCGCCTGCAGGCCGCGCTCGACCACCTTGCGGCGGATCGCCTCGGGGTCGATGCCGCGCCCGTCGTCCGAGACGCGCACCAGCAGCTGGCCCGCGTGGTGGCGCGCCTCGAGCAGGATCGTCGCCTGCTCGGGCTTTCCGCGCGCGCGTCGATCGTCAGGCATCTCGATGCCGTGGTCGATGGCGTTGCGGATGATGTGGTTGAGCGGCGCCTCCATGCGCGAGAGGATGTCGCGGTCGACGGGGACGTCGCCGCCGATCACCTCGAAGCGCACGTTCTTGCCCAGCTGCCGGCTGACGTCGCGCACCATGCGCGGGAAACCGGCCACGCCCTCCGAGAACGGCCGCATCCGGCTGCCGATCACCTCGTGGTACAGCGCGGTCGAGACCTCCTCGGTGCGGCGGAAGAAGTTCTCCAGCTCGAAGAGGCGCTCGCCGAGCGCGTGCTCGGCGCGGGCCACGGCGTCGCGCGCCGCGGCGATGCGCACGGCGTCGCCGCGGCGAACCGCCGCCTCCAGCGATTCGCGCGCGTGCACCAGCTCGTTGCGCACGGCGGCCAGCGCCCGTCGCAGGGCGGGGGACCGGCGTCCCTCCACCATCGACTCGCCCGCCAGCTGCATCATGCGGTCCAGGTTGTCCGCGTTGACGCGCACCGCGCGCGCTTCGACCGGCGTTGCCACGCCGCTTGCGGGCTCGGCGGGCACGGCCTCGACGACGGGTGGGGTTCGCGTCGCCACGGGACCGCCACGCCGCGGGGGTTCGGATGCGGGAACCACCGGCTGGACCGCTGCCTGAACGGGGCGCGCGGGCGGTTGCGGTGCGGGCGCTTCGGGCGCGGCGGGCGTGGGTGCCGCGGGGATGGCGGGCGCTTCGGGCGCGGGGGCAGCGGCGGCGGCCGCCGGCGCGGCGGGTGCGGCTGCCGGCGCCTCGGGCGGCGGTGCACCCAGTGCAGTGGTCAGTGCGTTGATCTCGCCCGCGTGCTGGGCGCTCCATTCGGCGACCGCTGCCTCAGGCTGCCCGGCGATCCGCAGCAGGAAGTCGGTGCCCTCCAGCAGCTGGTCGATGCGCGCGCGCGTGGCGCGCTCCTGGCCCTTCTGCATCCGGACCAGGACGTCCTCCATGTGGTGCGCCACGCCCACCGCGGCATCAAGCCCGATGATGCGCGCTGCACCCTTCAGCGAATGCGCGGCACGCATCAGCGGCGTGATG
>JBIKJV010000184.1:0-4755 GCA_044360755.1 Phycisphaerales bacterium | reverse complement strand
CGGCGCGCCCTCCAGCTTCAGCAGGCCGTCGCTCAGCGCAGCGCAGTGGGTCTCCGCCTCGGCGCGGAAGAGCTCGTGCATCGAGAAGCCGCCCAGGTCGCTCATGCCGTGGCCCCCCTGAACAGCGCATGCAGCCGCGTGGGCTCCAGCACGACGACTTCGCCGATGGTCGTCGCCGCCAGCGCCTCCACGCAGCCCGACCGGGATGCCGTCACGGTGACCGGCGGCGCGCGGAACGCGTTGGCCGGGACGTCCAGCACGCCCTCGATCATGTCGGCCTCGAATGCCCAGCGGTCGCGGCCGGTGCCCAGGACCACCAGCACGCGGCGCTCGGGCCGTTCGTGCGGCGGCAGTCCGAGCGCAGCTTCCAGCGAGACCACCAGCAGCAGTTCGCCCTCGTGGTTCGCGATGCCGCGGAAGACGGCGTTGGTCCGGTGCGGCACCCGGTGCACCTGCGTCGCGGGCACCACCTTGGCGGCTTCGACGGCGGGTACGCCGAACAGCTCGGCGCCGCGGCGGAATGCCAGCAGGCTGCGGCGTGCGCGCGAGCGCGCCTCGAGCGGTGCGGCCAGTTCGGCGGTGGCGCGGTCCAGGTCGGCCTCGGAGAGCGGGCGCGACATCAGCTCGGCCAAGCCGCGGCCGGCCTGCCCGGCGGGTGCCGCCAGCGCATGGCGCGGGTCGTCGGGGCGGGGTGCGATCGCGTTCATCCGGCCTCCTTGGCGGCGCGGGCGCGGTAGCGGTGTGCAAGGCCGGTGTCGCCGCGGCCGTCGGCCAGCAGCGCCAGGTGAAGCAGCGCTTCGGTGTGCTCGGGGTCCAGGTACAGCACCTGTCGCAGGAAGCGCTCGGCACCGGCGACGTCCCCTCGGGCCGCGTGCAGCGTTCCCAGCAACTCCAGCAGCCCGGTGCTGCGGTCGCCCGCGCGGTGCAGCCCATCCGCGATGGCGAGCGCGTCGTCGACGCGTCCGACGTTCGCTGCACGGCGCGCGTCGTCCAGGCTGGGTGCGGCGGCGGGGCGCGGTGGGGCGGCGGGGGCGGGCCGTCGTGCGGCGCCCGCCGCGCCCATGGGAGCGTTGGCTGCAGCGGTCCGTGCGGATCCCACATCCGCAGTGCGCAAGGGCGTGGATCGCGCCGCCACTCCCGCAGGCACCCGCTCGAACGCGAACGTCCCGCCGGCGGCAGGCGTCACCTGTCCGTCCAGTCCGAAGACGCCCGCCGGCTCGGCGTGCCCCAGGAACAGCAGCCCGTCCGGCGCCAAGAGCTGGATCAGCCGCGCCCCGATCGCCCGCCGTGCCTCGGGTGAAAGGTAGATCGCGAGGTTCCGGCACCACACGCCGTCGAAGCTCTCCGCCGCACATGCCGCCAGCGACTCGGGTGCCGTGCCTTCCTCGAACCGGATGCGCGCCATCACCTCGGGCGCCACCGAGACGCCGGTCGCATCGGTCCGCAGCCATGGCGCCGCCCACCCAGGCGGCGCGTCGCGCAGCGCCATGCGGCTCCACCGCCCCGCGCGCGCCACGGCCAGGGCCGACGGGTTCGGGTCGATCGCCTCCACCGTGATCGCCTCGGGCGGCAACCCGGCGGCCAGCGCCGCCATCACGATGCAGGCCGGTTCGGCGCCGGTGGCGCATGCCACGGACAGCGCGCGGAACGGCCGGTCCCGCCGCTCGGCCAGGCGCGCGCACAGCAGCTCGTATGACGCCGGGTAGCGGAAGAGCCACGTCTCGGGCACGGTCACCAGCTCTCGCAGTCGTGAGCGTTCCTCGGGGCTGCGCTCGACCAGTGCGGCGTAGTCGTCCAGCGTGCCGCAGCGGCTGGCGCGCGCGCGTTCGTCGACGATCGTGCGGATGGCGGCGGGCGCCGCCAGCCCGGCATCGATCCGGGCGTGGGCGCGCAGGGCCTCGGAGATGCGTTCGAGCGGCGCGGCGCTCATGCCGTGCCTCCCGCCAGTTCACCGCCGGCCGGTGCGGCCAGCTGCGGGTTGGCGGCTGCCAGGGCCAGCGGATCCAGCACCTGCACGGCCTCTCCGCCATGCTGCAGGACCGCACCCAGCCACGGAACCACGCCGGCACCTGATCTCCAGCCACCGTCCTGCTCCAGCGCCACGGCGTCCAGCACGCGGTCGACCGCCAGCGCGAACCGCGCCCGCGCGCCGCCTTGCCCGATCCCCGTGTCCACCAGCAGGATGCGCGCACCCAGCGTGCGCTGCACCGTGGCGGTGCCGGAGAGGAGCATCGCTGCGTCCACCATCGGCACCAGCTCGCCGTGCACGTCGATCACGCCCGCCAGCCAGGCCGGGGTCCCCGGCACCGGGCGTGCGCGCACCAGCGGGTGCACGGCCTGGATCCACGACGCATCGAGGGCGTAGCTGGAGCCTGCGGCCGTGAACACGAAGGTGCGCATGCGGTGGTTCCGTGCGGGTCAGGTGCGCAGGTGGAAGGCCGCGATCGCGGTGCGGAGCGTGCCGATCGCCTTCTGCAGGTCCTCGGCCGCGCGCCCGAACTCGCGGACGGCGTCGGCCGAGCCCTTGGCGCCCGTGCTGAGCGTGCCCATCGCGTCGGAGATCTGCGCGGCACCTGCTGCCTGGCTCTGCATGCCCTGGCGGACGGTGCCGAAGCTGCGCGTGCTCTCGTCGACGCGGCCGATGATCTCGGACATGCTGCGGCCGATGCCGCGGACGTCGCCGACGTTGCGGCGCACCTGGTCGCTGAAGCGGTCCATCTCCATCACGCCGCTGGAGACCGCGCCCTGCATCTCCTTCACCATGCGCTCGATGTCGAGCGTCGCCTGCGCGGTCTGGTCTGCCAGGCGCCGGATCTCGCGCGCCACCACCAGGAATCCGCGGCCGTACTCGCCGGCCTTCTCGGCCTCGATCGCCGCGTTCACCGAGAGCAGGTTGGTCTGCTCCGCGACCTTTGTGATCGTCGTCACCACGCCCCCGATGTTCACGGCCTTCTCGTTGATCGCCGCCAGCCGGTCGGCGACGCCCGCGGTCGCCTGGTCAAGCGACTGCATCGCGCCCTCCATGACCTCCAGCTGCGAGCGGCCGTCCTGGGCCAGCCGCGCGGTGGCCGTGGCCACCTCGTCGACGTGCTCCATCTCGCGCGCCAGTTCCTGGCCCGTGGTGGTGATCTCTCGGACCGCCGCCGCGATCTGCGTGCTGCTGGCGCCGAAGGTCGCCACGACCTCCTCCTGCTGGCGCGCCGTGGTCGAGAGCTCGGTGGCAGTGGTCGTCAGCTGCACGCTTGCCCCGCGCACCTGCCCGACCAGGGCGTTCAGGTCAGCGGTCATCGAGTCCAGGGCCCGCAGCAGGTCGCCTGTCTCGTCGGGCGACTTGGTGTTGCTCGCCTCGCGGGTCAGGTCGCCGGCGGCCACCTGCTGGGCTGCCTTGGCGGCCTCGTCGACGCGACGCACCAGCTGGCGCGTCGGCATCGCGATCAGGCCCACGATCAGGCCCAGCCCCACGACCGCGATGCCTGCGGACGTCATGGTGTCCCGCACGATCGGGTCCGTCACCTGGGACCGCGGCACGCTCATCACCAGCGTCCAGTCTCCGGTCGGCACGCGCGACACGGCGAAGAAGGCTTCGCCGCCGGTCGCGTTGTCCACCGATTCGATGACATACTCCTTCTGCGACGTGTCACGGTCGAGGATCTGCCGGAACAGGGCTGCGTGGGGGGTGTCCTCGACGCGCTTCGTCTTCCACTGCTCGGGATCCAACGCGTAGGGGCGGCGCGAACCCTCGGTGGCCACCACCACGTGGCCTCGCGAAGTCAGCAGGAACACGTCGACGCCCTGTGCGTCGGCGCGCGACGAGATCTCGCGCTGCAGGGTGCTGAGCGCCCGGTCCGCGGTGCAGACGCCCTTGAACTGGCCGTCGATGATGATGGGCCAGGTGGTTTCCACCATCAGCTGGCCCTCGTAGTCGTACGGCTCGGTGATCAGCTGCTCGACCGTCTTGCGCTTCAGCCAGTTGTCGCGCGGGCCCACGTACCACAGGCTCTCGTCCATGCCCGACGTGGGCTTGAAGCCGATCTGGTCGCCCTTGGTCCAGTCGCGGAACCAGTACGGCACGAAACGGCCCGAATCGGTGGTGCCGCCCTTCGGAAGCCCCGCCGCGTCCTGGCCGTCCGCGTTCGGTTCGTAGGCGATGCAGGTGCCGGTGATCTCGGGGCTTGCCTGCAGGATCTGCCGGGAGACCGCCGAGGATTCCTCGCGCTTGCCGAACATGCCGCCGGCCTGCGTGGTGGCCAGCATCTTCGCCACCTCGATGGCGCGCCCGTTCGCGGCCTCGACCCACGTGGCCAGCCCCTCGGACTGCAGCTTCAGTTCGTCGCGTGCGTTGGACAGCAGCAGGTCGTACTTCCGGTACGCGTTCATCGTGACGATGGCGGCAACCACCAGCGCCGCGGGAACGATGCCCATCAGCGTCATGCGGCCGAGGAGGCTCTGGGTGAACCGACGCGAGGTGCCCGAAGTGTGCATCCGCGCAGGATACGCGCTTGGTCAGTCGCCTTGGTGGGCGTCGCGCACCGAGCGGATTGCGTCCATCCGCGCAAGCAGGATGTCGACCAGCTCGGGGTCGAAGTGCCGGCCGCTCTCGGCGCGCACGTGCTCCAGCACCGCGGCCTCGCTCCAGGCTTCCTTGTACGACCGCCGGCTGCTCAGGGCGTCGAACACGTCCGCCAGGCCGACGATGCGCGCGAAGAGAGGGATGTCCTCGCCGCGCTTGCCGCCCACCCGGGGCAGGCCCGAGAC
>JBIKJV010000025.1:0-22799 GCA_044360755.1 Phycisphaerales bacterium | reverse complement strand
CTTCGTGCGCCTGAACCCCCAGGGCCCCGACCGCGTGGCTCCGACGGATGCGCCCGCCTTCTGAGGTCCCCCAGGAACGACCGCCGATGACCACCCCCGCCACGCCCGCCACCGCACCCGAGGCCCTTCCGAACATCGCCTACGACTTGTTCGCGAAGCTGGACCTGCGCGTGGCCACGGTCGTCAAGGCCGAACCGCATCCGAACGCGGACAAGCTCCTGAAGTTGACGCTGGACGACGGCACGCCGAGCGGCCGCCAGGTCTGTGCGGGCATCAAGGCCTGGTACGCGCCCGAGCACCTGGTCGGCAAGCAGGTGATCATCGTGGCCAACCTGGAGCCCCGCATGCTGCGCGGCGAGGTCAGCCAGGGCATGGTCCTGGCCGCCAGCGACCTGAAGGAAGGCGCGGCTCCCGCAGCCGACGCCAAGCCGGGCGCCGACGAGCGCGACGTGGTCGTGCTGACGGTTGCGAAGGCCGTGAAGGCCGGGTCGAAGGTCAGCTGAGATCGGGTCCGGGGGACCCGGTGCGTCGCTCTACGGTGCCGAAAGCAGGCGCGTGGTCACCGCGCCCTCCGCTGCGCTTGGCCCCCTCCTCCGCGAACTTCCTCGCTCCACCAGGTTCCGCTCGTCATCGTCGTCGGCCGCATGCGAGCGCCCGGAGCGAGCATCGGGGTCTTCCGCAGCGAATCGCCCCGCGCCTACACCCCCACCGCCGCCGCATCCCGATCGCTGAGCAGCCCGCCGTCGGCACGCGCCTTCACGGTGCCGTCGCGCTTGCGGCTGCGGTCGCAGCGGGGTTCCTCGCGCAGGTCGACCACGCGGACCGCGGTGGCCGCAGGGTCCAGGTTCACGCGGCTCACGCCCATGAGGTCGGCCAGGTCGGCGGCGAACGGCTTGAGCGCACCATCCGAGTCGGGAATCACGAGACCGGCGTCCAGCGGATTCTCGATGCCCGTTGACTTCGCTTCCTCGAGCGCCTTCAGGGCGGACTCGCGCGCGGCGAACGCGGCGGGCCAGCCGGCGGCGGCCGCGAAGGCCACCGGCACGTGCTTCTCGAAGACCACGTTCCGCGCGTCCTCGCCCTTGAGCGCGCGCCACGCCTCGTCGGCCGTGTGCGGCAGGACCGGCGCCAGCAGGCGGATCAGGCCCTCGGCGACGGCCAGCATCGCGCGCTGCGTGGCGCGGCGGCGCGGGCTGTCGGCGCGGTCGCAGTACAGGCGGTCCTTGGTGGCCGCGAACCACTCGGCGCTCAACGTCGCGTTGCAGAAGTCGAAGAGCGCCACGTGGGCGTCGCGGAAGTTCGATTCGCGGTAGCAGGCGCGCACGGTGGCCTGGAGCTTGGAGAACTCCCCAAGCGCCCAGCCGTCCACCGAGTTGGGGTCGGTCTTCGCAAGCTGCGCGGCCTCGTCGGCGGCGGGCTGGTAGTCGTACAGGTTGCTCAGCAGGTAACGCAGGGTGTTGCGCACCTTGCGGTACCCGTCGCCGGCCGACGCGAAGAAGCTCATGTCGACCTTGATGTCGCCCTCGTAGGGCACGCTGGAGACCCACCAACGGCAGACCTCGGCGCCGGCCTGCTTCAGCAGGTCCTCGACCTCGATCGTGTTGCCGATGGACTTCGACATCTTCTTGCCGTCCTTGTCGACGATGAACCCGTGCGTGACCAGCGCCTTGAAGGGCGGCACGCCGGTCGCGCCCAGGGCCGGCAGCAGGCTCAGCTGGAACCAGCCGCGGTGCTGGTCGGAGCCTTCCAGGTACAGGTCGGCCGGATAGCCCAGGCCGCGCTCGCGCAGCACCGCGTTCCAGCTGGAGCCGGACTCGAACCAGACGTCGAAGATGTCGTAGAGCTTCGTCAGCCCGGAGACGCCCACGCCCTTCGGAGCGTCGGGGTCCGCGGCCGGGTTCCAGTGCGCCAGCAGTTCGGCCGGCCCCTCGGTGAACCAGGCGTCGCTCCCCCTCTCGCGGAAGCGCTTGGCCACCGCGCGCACGCTGGCGGGCGTCAGCAGCACGCCTCCGTCCTCGGTGCGGAACGCCGGGATCGGCAGGCCCCACGCGCGTTGGCGGCTGATGCACCAATCGGGGCGGCTCTCTAGCATGCCGCGCATGCGGTTGCGGCCCCATGCCGGGACGAAGTCGACGCCGCCCTCGGCGCGCCCCTTGCCGGTCGCCTCCAGCGCCAGGGCGCGCAGGCTCTTGCCGTCGCGCTTGGTCGGCTTGTCGACGCCGATGAACCACTGCTCGGTGGCGCGGAAGATCACGGGCGTCTTCGAACGCCAGTCGTGCGGATAGCTGTGCGTGAAGACGTGGTCGTGATACAGGTGGCCGCTGGCACGCAGGTGCTCGGCGACCTCCTTGTTGGCGTCCCAGACGCTCTTGCCACGGAGCCACTCGGGCACGGTGTCGTCGTAGGTGCCGTCGTCGCGGACCGGGCAGTACGTCTCCAGGCCTTCCTTCAGGCCCGTGCGGTAGTCCTCGGCGCCGTGGCCGGGCGCGGTGTGCACCAGGCCGGTGCCGTCCTCCAGCGTCACGTAGTCCGCGGCCACCACGCGGCCCTCGCGCGGGCAGAACGGGTGCTTGTAGCGCAGGCCGACCAGCTTCGCGCCGTCGGTCTCGGCCACCACCCGGACCGCCTCGCTGCCGGCCAGCTTGGTGACCTTCGCCACCAGGTCGCTCGCCATGATGGCCAGGTTGCCGTCCACCTCGATCACGGCGTAGCGGTAGTCCGGGTGCACCGCGATCGCCAGGTTCGCCGGCAGCGTCCACGGCGTGGTCGTCCAGATCGTGAAGCTGGGCGTGCAGTCCAGCTCGCAGCCGAAGGCGCGCTCGACGGCCTCGCGGTCCGAGGCCTCGAAGTCCACGTACACCGAGAGGTCCTCGCGGTCCTCGTACTCCAGCTCGGCCTCGGCCAGCGCGGTGCGGTTGGCGATCGACCAGTGCACGGGCTTCAGCGCGCGCATGACCAGGCCCTGCTCGACGAGGTCGGCGAAGTCCTCGATCACCGCGCCTTCGAAGGCCGGCTTCATCGTCAGGTACGGGTTCGCGTAGTCGGCCAGCGTCAGCAGGCGCTGCATCTGCCCGGCCTGCAGCTTCACGAACTTCTCGGCGTAGGCCTGGCACTCGCGGCGGATCACCATGCGGCGCTGGTCGTCCGGCAGCTCCATCACCTTCTGGAGCTTGCCCTTCTCGTTCATCTCGGTCACGACCTTGTGCTCGATCGGCAGACCGTGGCAGTCCCAGCCAGGGACATAGGGCACGCGCTCGCCCTCCATCAGGTGCGCGCGCACGACGATGTCCTTCAGCACCTTGTTGAGCAGGTGCCCCAGGTGGATCGAGCCATTGGCATACGGCGGGCCGTCATGGAACGCGAAGAGCGGCGCGTCGGCGCGCGCGGCCTGCACCGTGTCGTACAGCTGCTCCTGCTGCCAGCGCGCGACGGTCTGCGGCTCGGCCTGCGCCAGGTTCGCCTTCATGGCGAAGGCGGTCTTCGGGAGGTTCAGCGTGGCCTTGTAGTCGGGCATGGCGGGTTCAGTCGAAGTCGGGTTCGTCGCCGGGCTTGACGGTCTCGTCCAGGTACTTCTGGAAGTCGCCCAACTTGTAGGAGATGAAGCAGAACGCGTGGTGCAGCGTGAACCACTCGGGGTCCTTCGGGTCCTTGTCCAGGTCCTGGCGGATGCGGTTCAGTTCGGCGAGGACGCGTTCGGCTCTCATGGGTGCGGCTCGTGACCGGCGTGGTCGTGTGCGTGTTCGGCGTGGTCGTGGGCCGCGGCATCGGCGCCGGCGGCCGGGGAGTCCGAGTGTAGGTGGCCGTGGGACGCCGCCTCGATCCGCGCCACGCCCCAGGCGATCGCCAGGCCAAGGACGAGCGCCGCGGAGAGACCCAGCCGGTCGTGGCGGTGGAACTGCACCTCGGGCAGCAGGTCGACCGCGGCGATGCAGAGGAACGAGCCGGCCGAGAAGGCCAGCGCCCAGGGGACGATCGTCTCTGCGCCGCCCGCTGCGGCCACGCCGGTGTGGAACAGCACCACCCCCACCGGGACCAGCAGCGCGAACGCCACGTTCACCGCCACGGTGCGCGCGCGGCTGGCACCCGAGGCACGCAGGAGCGTCGTGATCGTCATCGCATCGAAGGGCTTGTGCAGCAGGATGGCCAGGAACGTGCCCAGGCCGGCGAGCGTCGTCACCGAGCCCCCGCCCGCCGCGCCCGCCACCGCGGCGACGCTGGCGGCCAGCGCGACGCCGTCGAGCAGCGAGTGAAGGCCCATGCCGAGGGTCGCGCCAAGCCAGGTCGTCGCGCCGACGCGCGTGACGGGCTGGTCGGCCGCAGCCGCGCCGCCGTGGTGGTGGCCGTGGGCGTGATCGTGGCCGTGCCCATGGCAGCACGCACCCTCTTGCCCGTGGTGCGGGTCGTCGCACGCCGGCTCCGGGGGCTCGTGCTGGTGGACGTGCGCGAAGCGCTCCAGCACGAACATCGCAAGGAACCCAAGCACCAGCGCCAGCATCAGCGGATCCAGGATCCCATGCGCCTCGTGCGCGTCGCCGCCGGCTTCCAAGCGCGCCATCAGCGCGTGCGGCAGCATGTGGAACAGCGCCACGCCCAGCATGACGCCGGAGACGAAGCTCAGGCCGAACTGAAGCCGCCGATGCGTCAGCCGCACCAGGACGGGAAGCAGCCCGCCAGCCACCGAGGCGGCCATGATGAGCAGGCTTGCGAGGATGAGAAGTCCGGTTGGGGCCATGGTTTGGGGCGTGTGCAGAGGGGGCACGATACAGGCCGACCGTGATGGTTTCCGGCCCTCGCGCGGCCTTGCGGCCCCCCGGGAACGGGGCTAGAATCCCCGGTTCGCAGTTGTTGGGGTGGTAGCTCAATTGGAAGAGCGCCTCGGTCGCATCGAGGAGGTTGAGAGTTCGATCCTCTTCCACTCCACTTCGGACGCGGTCCCCGACCGCCACGCCAGCCCGCCCCCCGGCGGGCTGGTGCGCTTTTGGGGCCTACGGCGCCGCGGGGTTCCGTACCATCGGACGGATGTCCGCCGGCGAGAAGACAGCCGAGCCCGCCACCAAGGCCCCCAACCGGGATACCCCGGCCATGCGGCAGTACGACCGCTTCAAGCGCGAGCACCCGGGATGCCTGCTCCTGTTCCGGATGGGCGATTTCTACGAGCTCTTCGACGACGACGCGGTCACCGCGCACCGGGCGCTGGGGATCACGCTCACCGAGCGCACGAAGGGCCAGCCGATGGCGGGCGTCCCCTACCACAGCGTGGAGGGCTACCTGCGCCGGCTGGTGGACCAGGGCTTCCGGGTCGCGGTCTGCGAGCAGCTGCAGGACCCGGCCGAGGCAAAGGGCGTCGTCGAGCGAGGGGTCACCCGGGTGCTGACGCCTGGCACGCTGGTCGACGAGACGCTCCTGGACGACGGCCGCGCGAACCGCGTGGCGGCCGCGGTGGTGGTGCCGGGCGCGGCGGGTGAGCCGTCGCGCGCGGCAGTCGCGTTCGCCGAGCTTTCCACCGGCGAATTCCTGGTCGAGGAATGCGCTGCGGCGCAGCTGCTGGACGCCCTGGCGCGCGTCGGCCCGAGCGAACTGGTCCTGGCCGAGGGCAACCACGAGGACACGCACCGCCCTGCCGAGCGCGCGCGCCGAGAGATCGGCTGCCCGGTGCAGGAACTGCCCGGCTGGATGTTCCGCGCCGCCGATGCCGCCGACCTCCTGAAGACGCACTACGGCGTGCGCACGCTTGAGTCGTTCGACCTCTCGGATGACGCGCCCGCCGCCGCGGCTTCCGGCGCGCTGCTGCGCTACCTGCTGGACACGCAGAAGGGCGTCGCCACCGACCCCACGGCCGGCAGCCGCCCCGCCGCACGGCCGCTCGCCCACCTGCGCCCCCCGCGCCGCACGCTGCGCACGGCGCACGTCACGCTGGACGCCACCACGCTCCGCAGCCTGGAGGTCGAGCGCACCCTGCGGTCGGGCGCCACCGAGGGCACGCTCCTCAGCGTGCTGCAGAAGGCGCGCACCCCGATGGGCCGGCGCCTGCTCCGCGAATGGACGTGTGCCCCGCTGGGTGAACTGGCCGCGATCCGCGCCCGCCAGGACGCCGTGGCGGTCCTGGCCGCCGACGACCGCATGCGCGCCGAACTGCGCGCCGCGTGCGAGCAGGTGCAGGACGTCGCGCGCATCGCCGGGCGCATGTCGATGGGCCGCGCCACGCCGCGCGACCTGGCTGCGCTCGGGAAGTCCGCGCTGGCCGGCCCCGCGATCGCCGCCACGCTGGGCGACACGCCCGCCTTCTCCGGCGCGCGCGGCGCGCTGGCCGACGCCACCGCCGCGCTGGCGCCGCTGGCCGCGGAGATCGCCGCGTCGTGCGTCGACGCCCCGCCCGCCCACCTGCGCGAGGGCGGCCTCTTCCGCGACGGCGCCGACGCGGAACTGGACGAGTGCCGCACCCTGCAGCGCGATGCAAGCGCGTGGATGGCGCGCTACCAGGCGGAACTGGCCGAGCGCAGCGGCATTCCGAGCCTGAAGATCGGCTACAACCGCGTCTTCGGCTTCTACATCGAGATCACCAACGCCCACGCGGCAAAGGTGCCCGCAGAGTTCGCGCGGCGTCAGACGCTGCGCAATGCCGAGCGCTACATCACGCCGGAGCTCAAGGCCTTCGAGGACAAGGTGCTCTCGGCCGAGAGTCGCGCGAACGCGCGCGAACGCGCCATGTTCGACGCCCTCTGCCTGCGCGCCGCCGCGCTGCTGCCCGCGCTGCAGTCGTTCGCCGACGCCGTGGCAAGCCTGGACTGCGTGGCGGCGCTGGCCGAGACCGCGGTCCGCCACCGCTGGACGCGACCAGAGGTGGTCGCCGATCCGGTCCTGCACGTCGAGGGCGGCCGCCACCCGGTGCTGGACGACCTGCTGCGGGATCGCTTCGTGGCCAACGACGCCGAACTGGGCACCGCCGCCCAGCCGGCGACCCTTGCCCTCATCACCGGCCCCAACATGGCCGGCAAGAGCACCTACATCCGCCAGGTGGCGCTGATCGCGCTGCTGGCGCACATGGGCAGCTTCGTGCCCGCGGAACGCGCCACCGTCGGGCTGGTCGACCGCATCTTCACGCGCATCGGCGCCAGCGACGAGCTGCACTCCGGCCAGTCGACCTTCATGGTCGAGATGACCGAGACCGCGCGCATCCTGAACCACGCGACGCGACGGTCGCTGGTGGTCCTGGACGAGATCGGCCGCGGGACCAGCACGCTGGACGGCCTGAGCCTGGCGTGGGCGATCGCCGAGCGCCTGGCAGCCGCCGGCGCGCGCACGCTTTTCGCGACGCACTACCACGAGCTGACCTCGCTGGCCGCCAAGCTGCCCGGCGTCCGCAACCTGCACGTCTCGGTGCGCGAGTGGAAGGACGAGATCGTCTTCCTGCACCGCATCGTCCCGGGTGCGACCGACCGCAGCTACGGCATCCACGTGGCGAAGCTGGCCGGCATCCCGGCCGACGTCGTCGCCCGCGCAGGCGACGTCCTGCGCACGCTGGCGGTGCAGACCGAGCCCGCTGCCGACCCCAAGGCCACCCGCGGCCGGGCCCGGCGCGAGGAGCCTGCCGAGGCGATGCCCCTCTTCGCACAGCCTGCGGCGCCGCACCCGGCACTGACGGCGCTGCGCGCGATCGACCTGACGAACACCACGCCGATGCAGGCCTTCGAGCACCTCCGGCGCCTGCAGGCCGACGCGAGCCCGTGAGCCATGCGCCATCGCACCTGCCTACCCTCTCCGCCATGACCGCCACCGCTGACACGGCCCTCCTGACGCCCGCGATCCTTCGCACCTCCCATGCCGCGGGGCTGCCGTGGCCGCAGTACCTGCAGGCCCACGCATCGCGGACCTCGTCCTGGGGCCAGCACTTGGCCAATGCCCGCCTTTCGCCTGCGCAGCAGGCGCTCCTGGGCGGCTTCACGCGGCGGATGCCGGTCCTGGTCCTGACGGGCGCCTGGTGCGGCGACTGCGCCGTCCAGTGCCCGATGCTGGGCGCCATCGCGGGCGCATGCCCCGCCGCGGACGTGCGGTTCCTGGAACAGGAGTCGCACCATGCACTCGCCGAACGCATCCGCATCAACTCCGGCACGCGCGTGCCGACGGTCATCTGGTGCGCCGAGGACTTCGAGTTCTGCTCGGTGATGGGCGACCGCACGCTGGCCCGCTACCGCGCGATGGCCGCACGCCAGCTGGGCGCCAGCTGCCCGCTGCCGGGCGCTCCGGTCGCCGCCGACGAGGCCGCCGCCACCATGCAGGGGTGGATCGACGAGTTCGAGCGCGTCCAACTCATGCTGCGGCTCTCGCCCCGGCTCCGCCAGCTGCACGGCGACTGACGCCGAGGCTCAGCGCGAGCTCGCGCCCCAGACCTTCGTCTCGTGCTTCTCGGCCAGGCGCCACGCCGCTTCGAGCATCTGCGGCACGCCCTGCCCGGTCGCGCCGCTGATCACCGGCGGCCGCTCGCCGCGCTTCATGCCCAGCGCGCCAGCGATGCGCTCGATGCGCGCCGCGCGCTCCTCCTCGGGCAGCAGGTCGACCTTGTTCAGGACGACCAGCTCGGGCTTCTCAGCCAGCTCCTGCGAGAACTCCAGCAGCTCGCGCCGGATGGTGCGGTAGTTCTCCACCGGGTCGCTGCCGTCCAGCGGCGCGATGTCCACCAGGTGCACGATCGCGCGGGTGCGCTCGACGTGCTTCAGGAAGTCGTGGCCCAGCCCTGCGCCCTGCGCGGCGCCCTCGATCAGGCCCGGCAGGTCGGCGAAGATCAGGCGCCGGTCCTCGCCCAGGTCCGCGATGCCCAGCTGCGGGCTGAGGGTCGTGAACGGGTAGGCGCCGACCTTGGCGTTGGCGCGACTGACGGCGCGCAGCAGCGTGCTCTTGCCGGCGTTCGGCAGGCCGACCAGCCCGATGTCGGCGATCAGCTTGAGCTCGATGCGCAGGCGCCGCTCCACCGCGGGCTCGCCGGGGGTCGACTCGAGGGGCGTCTGGTGCAGCGGCCCCTTGAACTGCTCGTTCCCCAGACCGCCCTTGCCTCCCGCCGCCACCACGCAGCGCTGGCCGGCCTCGACGATGTCCACCAGGACCTCGCCCGTGTCCTCGTCGGTCACCACGCTGCCGATCGGCAGCGGGATGGTGACGCCGGCACCGTCGGCACCATGGCAGCTCTTGGCCTGCCCGCGGCCGCCGTCCTCGGCGAAGAAGTGCGCGCGGTACGAGAACTCGATCAGCGTGTCCAGGTGCGGGTCACCCACCACCACCACGTCGCCGCCCCGTCCGCCGTCGCCGCCGTCGGGGCCGCCCTTCGGGCGGTCCTTCTCGCGCCGCAGGTGCGAGCAGCCATCGCCACCCTTGCCGGAGCGGACCGTGATCTGCGCGGTATCGACGAAGACGTTCATGGTGGACTCGGGTCCCCGGACGGGCCGGGAAAGAAATCCGCGCAGATCGGACGACCTGCGCGGACGGGGATTCGATCGGATTCCGGCGCGACGCGCGTCAGGCGCGGTCGATCGCCAGGCGCGGGGTGTTCGGGTCCGCCGGGATGACGTCCACGAAGCGTCCGCGGAAGCGCACGGTGCCCTCGGCCAGCGCCATCAGGGTGTGGTCGCTGCAGAGCTTGACCAAGTAGCCCGGCTTCCAGCGCGTGCCGCACTGGCGGATGATGATCGAACCGGCCTTGGTGGACTCGCCGCCATACAGCTTGACGCCTCGGAACTGGGGGTTCGAGTCGCGGCCGTTCTGGGTCGAGCCTTGTCCCTTCTTGTGTGCCACTGCGAAGTCTCCTGCGTGAGCGTGAACTGAACCGGGTCGGCTATGGTAGCCGGAGGCCCGTTTGGCCGCAAGCGTTCCAGGCCCGATGGATGCGAGGAAGCCGGGGCAATCCGGGCTCGACGCGGGTTATGGGCACCACCGTGGTAGCGGCTGCCCTGCTCGGGTCACCGCATCAGCCAGCGGTAGGTCTGCCCCTCGCGGAGGACCGCGGTGGCCTCGGCGCTTTCGCGCGGGTCGCTGATGCCGGGCAGCGTGTAGTCGCGCGCCCAGGTGCGCCGCACGAAGGTCTCCTTGCCGGTCGCGGAGTCGTTGACGCGGTCGAACGCCGCGCTCACGCCGGTGACGAAGAGAGTCACGTCCTTCGCGTCGCCCTTCGCCGGCCACGCGACGTACCCGGCGCGGGCGTTCTCCTCGCCCTCCAGGATGTCGCCCATGATCTGGAACTGGTCCGCCGCGTCGGGCTTGGCGGCGATGCGCTGCAGCCGGCGGCAGACCTCGGGGGCCACGTCGGAACCGCCCAACAGGATGGTGCCGTCACCCATCAGCAGCTCGAAGCGGGGCGAAAAGCGCTGCGGCTTGCCGGTCTTGTTCGCCACTTCGTAGGTGAAGACCCAGTAGCGCGCGCCGCCCTGCGGATCCGTGACCAGCGAGAGCGAGCCGGGGCGGAACTCCAGGTCGTCCTTCGTCGCGGGCTTGACCTTCGGGGCGACCGAGGGCGTTCCGCCCGGGGCAGCCTGGGCTTCCGAGGCTTGCGCCACACCGGCGGCAAGCAACGAGCCAAGGGCCACGCAGGCCAGCGTGCGGGCGAGGCGGAACGACGGCATCAGGTCGCGGGACATTGCGGGCAGTCTACGGAAAGGCGGGGTGCAGCGGCTACGCTGCGCACGTGCCTATTCGCCGCCTGTTCGGACGGGGTTCCCCCCAGCCCGGCGACTCCCAGCCGGACACCCAGCAGGCCGTTCCCGGGCGAACCCCGCCCGAGGACCGAGCCGCCGCGCTGGCGTCGGCCTTGGGGGCCTCGGTGGCCCCCGGACCGGCGTTCGAGCGGCAGGCCGCCGCGTCCGGCATGGACCTCTCGCTCCTCTGGTCGCTGGGGCGCCCGGTCCAGGCCGCCGCCTTGGTCGTGCCGCACCCCGGACGGACCGGACTCCTGCTGTGCACCATGCCGCGGGATGCGGCCCAGATGCAGGCGGTCGCCCTCACGATCCGCGCTGCCCTGGCCGGCGTCGGGGCTGCCGGCATTCGCCTCGTGCAGGCCCTCACTTCGCCCCACGAGACGCTCCGCGAAGCTGCCCTGCGCGAAGCGGGCCTGCGGCACCTCGCCACGCTCGAGTACCTGGAGCGCCCGATCCCGGGGCCGCCCCCACGAGCAGCCCCGCTGCCCGCGGGCACGTCGATCGAGCCGTGGGACCCGGCCGACCGCGCCACGATGACCCAGCTGCTGCGACGCACCTACGAGGGCACGCTCGATTGCCCCGGGCTCTCCGAGCTGCGACGCGACGAGGACATCCTGGACGGCCACCTGGGCGCCGGCGCATTCGATCCCGCGACCTGGTTCATCCTGCGCGAGCGGGGATGCGTGATCGGCGCGTTGCTGCTCTCCGCTTCGCCGCCGACGGATTCCGTCGAGGTGATCTACCTGGGGCTCGCCCCTGAGGCGCGCGGACGCGGGATCGGCGCGGCGCTCCTTGCACACGGCATCCGTGCCGTCGCGCAGCGCCCGGAGCGCACGCTTGCGCTGGCAGTCGACGTGCGAAACGTGCCTGCGATGCGCCTCTACCAGCGGGCGGGATTCGTGCCCGTCCGTCGCCGCGAGGCGTGGATCGCGGTTCCCCGGTCGGCCGACGGCGGGGAGCCGTCGTCGGCGCCTGTCAAGTGACGTCAGTTGTCCACACCGGGTGGACATCGAGCGCGCGGATCCGTGGATGAAAAATTCGTTCACGGCATGAGCCGCTGCGCAGACGGCACTTACGCGCGTGCATGCATGGACGAGACACGATGCAAGCTTGCAGCGAGCACGATCCGCGCTACCTTTCGCACCGCTCCGCAGGACGTGGAGCGATTCGGCAGCGCCGCCCATGCGGCGACCTGCGACCGCGCGCTGGCGGAGTGCCGCGCGCCGCGTGGGCGGGCTGCCGGAAATCGGGCTGCAGGTGCACCCGGCACGCACGGACGATCCCAATCCGAGAGACGGCGAGAACCGCGCGTTGGCGCGGCAGTGGTGCCCTGGACCGGATGGTCACGGGCCAGGTGGTTGCGCTTCGACGCGCGGCCGGACAACGGACGACCGAGCGACACGAGAAACGACCAGATGCCCCCCCAGTCCCCTGCCCTGCAACCGATCGCGCGAACCGCCGGCCGCCCCACCGCGGCACGCGCGGTTCGGCCGGGCACGGCACCGACGACCGACGGCGACGTCGCGGCCTTCGAACGTCGCCTGGCGGCCCGCATCGGTGCGCCGCGCTACCGCCTGTGGTTCGGCGAGCCGGCGACCGTCCGCTTCGGCGGCGGGCGCATCGAGATCGCCGTCACCAACCGGTACGCCGCTGAGTGGATCGAGCGACACTTCCGTGCCGACATCCAGGCCGTGGCGGCGGAGCAGGGCGCGACCGACGTCACCATCACGGTGGCCGCACCGGCCTCACCCGAGCCCCCTGCCGCGGAAACACCCGCTCCCGCGCAATCCCCTGCACAGCCCGTGCGGGAGGGCCGTCCCAGGCGCGCCGCCGACGCCGAGGGCCAGCGCTGGCACCGCTTCGACGACTTCGTCATCGGCGACTCCAACCGGGTCGCCTTCGAGGCCGCACGTCGACTGGCCGAGGACTCGCTGGGAGGCATCCGCAGCATCCTGCTGCACGGCGGCTGCGGCGTCGGCAAGACACACCTGCTGCAGGCGCTCTGCTGCGCGCGCCGCGCACTGCACCCGCGTGAGCAGATCCGCTACACGACCGGCGAGCAGTTCACGAACGACTACATCCAGGCAGTCCGTGCAGGGACCATCGAGCAGTTCCGCGCCAGGATCCGCAAACTGGACCTGCTGGCGATCGACGACGTGCACTTCCTCTCGAACAAGGGCGCGACACAAGCCGAGTTCCTGCACACCATCGATGCCATCGGCCTGGCCGGCGCGCGCGTGGCGATCGTCACCGACGCGCACCCACGCGCGCTGCGATCGTTCAGCGAGGCCCTGGTGAGCCGGCTGCTTGCGGGGATGGTCGTGCAGGTCGAGGCGCCCGACCGCGCCATGCGCGAGGCGCTCGTCCAGCGCCTGGCGGCCGCGCGCGGGCTGACGCTCGAGGGACCGGCCACGTCCGCCGTCGCCGACCGCGCGATCGGCAGCGTCCGCGAGATCGAGGGCGCGCTTGCGCGCATCGCCGCGGCGATGCTGCTGGAGGACGTCGATGGCCCGGCGACGCTGACGTTGGTCGAACGCGCATTGGGCGTCGGCGATGCCGCCGTGCGCGGCGCGCCGCCCCGGATCGGCGCGATCGTCGATGCCGCCTGCGAGGCCCTCTCGGTCACCCGCGAGGACCTGGCATCGAGCGGCCGTCACCGTCGCATCGTGATGGCCCGTGGCGTGATCGTCCACCTGGCCCGCGAGATGACCACGCTGAGCTTCCCCGAGATCGCCCGGCAGCTCGGCCGCAGCGCGCACTCCAGCGCGCACGCCGCCGCCCGGCGCGTGCACGACATGCTTGATCGCGGCGAGGAACTTCCCGCGGACGACGCCACCCCGGGCGTCCGCAGCGTGCGCGAACTGGTCGAGACGGTCCGCCGAGGCGCGGAACGCCGGAGCCGGGCGGCCCGATAGGCCGATAGACTCCGTCGGATGCAACGCCTCCGACGCATGGACGCCCCGCTCGACGCCGTTGCCCTCGCCCTGGCTGCCTGCCTGGCGCTGGGCGTGCCCGCGTCCGCCCAGTACTACGCCAAGGTCGACCTGGTCGACGCGTCCGCCAAGACGCTCCGGGATCCGCTGCGGGGCGACTCGGAAGCCTCTGGCCCGGTCCTGAGCGGTCTGTCCAGCCTGTCGGACCCGCGGCTCTCGGGCCTCTTCCGCGCGCTTGCGGGATCGGCCGACCCGGGCGAGCAGGCCTGCGGCGTCCTGGGCGACGCACTGCTGACCAAGAAGGGCATCGACCCCGCGCTGATGGCGGCCGTGAAGGATGCGCAGACGCGTGCGCGCATCGTCCGCGAGGCGAACGTCGCCGGGATCCTGCGCGCGACGCCGGTCGACGCGATGCTCGCACAGGGCAACCTGCCCGATCCGGCGGTGCTGACGCTGGCGTCCGAATGCGAACGACGCGGGCTGAAGTGGGACGCAAAGCTGCTCGACCCGATGCTGGAAGGCAAGGACCAGGTGGCCGCCGGCCTCGCGGCGCTCCTGCTGCACTCGCGCGGAGAGCCCGCGGCGTGGGACGCCTATCGCAAGCGGCTCGCGGGGATGCCGGAAGCCGAGCGCTCCTCGATGCTGCGTTTCCTGGCCGAGGGCGTGCTCGTCTTCGAGCTGCGCTCGCTGGTGCCTGTCCTGATGGCCGAACGCACGGCAGGCCCGCTTTCCGACGAGACCACCTTCGCGCTGGTCGGGACCGCGCTGCGCCTTTCGACCAAGGAGGGCGTCGAGGCCTGGCAGGACTGGGTGGCCAGCCACCGCAGCCAGGCGTCGCTCCAGCGCGCGGCGATGCAGCTGCTGGCATCGGTGGACATGGAAGTTCCCGCCGGTGCGTTCGACCAGGTCCGAAACGGCTCGCGTGGGCTTGATGCCATCGCTGATGCGGGCAAGGCACTCCGCAGTGGTGCCGACCCGGCGGAGACGCTGATCACGCTGCTGGATGCCGGCCACCTGGCATCCTCCGAGTGGGCGCTGCTGCGTGCCACCACCCTGCCACCGGAGCAGGCCGCCAAGGTCTGGCACCACCTGGAACGCACGATCCGCGAGGCCGACGCCGATGCGCGCCCGAGCGGATTCCTGGTCGCCAGCACCGCCCGTGAACTGATGCGCACCGACCCCGCCGCGCTCGAGGGCCTGGCGAAGTGGGCGGAGGGCAATCCCGACGTCCTGGTCCCGATCCTTGCTGGCATCTACGACAGCGGCCGCCCCGAGTGCGTGCCGCTCGCACGCGGAGTGCGGGGCAAGCTCACGCGAACCGGAGAGGTCCTGGCGTCGCTGGCGCTGGCACGGTGCGGTGCTCCGCTCAGCGACGAGGACCTCGACGTGCTGGGACGCGCCGCGGCCGGCTCCGGCGACGTGACCCCGGTGCAGCAGGCCCAGGCAGCGTGGTACTACCTGAACGCGAAGCTCGGCGGCGCCGATGCCGCCACGGCACGCGTCGTCGGCGCCAGCGCCGGAGGCCCCAAGTGACCCAAGTGATCCCGCTCAACCAGGCCGAGGTGACCGACGAGGACGTCCGCTGCGTCGCCGAGGCGTTGCGCACCGGCGTGCTGACGCTGGGGACGTTCCTGGCCGAGTTCGAGCAGCTGGTCGCGGAACGCACCCGGCGCACCCACGCAGTCGGCGTGGGTTCCGGGGCGGCGGCCATCGAGATCGCACTGCATGCGCTCGGCATCGGTCCCGGCGACGAGGTGCTCGTGCCCGCGTTCGGCTTCAGCAGCATGCCGCACAGCGTGCTCAACGTCGGTGCGCGCCCGGTGTTCGTGGACGTCGACCCGATGAGCCTGAACATGGATCCGGAGCGCGCCGCCGCCGCCTGCGGCAAGCGGACCAAGGCGATCCTGGCGGCCCTGACCTTCGGAAACCCCGCCAAGCTGCCCGAACTGATCTCGCTTGCCTCGCGCATGGAGATCCCCATGATCGAGAACGCCACCGAGGCGCTCGGCACGACCTACGGCACCGACAACGCCGGCCGCTTCGGTCGGATCGCCGCGCTGGGCTTCTGGGCCAACCGCCAGGTCACGACCGGCGAGGGCGGCATGCTGGTGACGCATGACGACGCGCTGGCGCGCGCATGCCGCGCCATCAGGCACCAGGGCCGCGAGGACCGCGTGAGCTTCGCGACGCAGACGCGCGACCTGGGGGCGCTGCTCGAGTACACGGGCCTGGCCGGCTACGACGGCAGGCTCAGCGAGCTGGCGGCCGCACTGGGCTGCAGCCAGGTCCGGCGGCTCGACCAGACCATCGCGCGTCGCCAGGCAATCGCGAACGCCTACGTCCGCCGCCTGGCCGCGAACCCGGACGTGCTGCTGCCCACGGTCCCCGAAGGCGCCAGCGTCAGCTGGTCCAGCTTCGTCATCCGCCTGACCACGCGCTACACGGCCGACGACCGCGACGCCGTCATCGGCGTGCTGCACCGCCAGGATGTCGGCGCCGCGAACTACTTCCCCGCGATCCCCACGCTCCCCCGCGTCCGCGCGGTCTGCGGGCACGAACCCGGAGAGTTCCCAGCGGCTGAGTCGGCGGCGGCCCGCGCCATCGCCCTGCCCTTCTTCAACGCGATGACCGAAGACCAGGTGGATGTCGTCTGCTCGACGCTCGAGGTGGCGCTGGCGCGGATCGGCGGCACGGGCCGCGCGGTCCGATGATCCGGCGCCCAGGGGCCGGTCACTCCCACTCGATGGTGGCCGGCGGCTTGCTCGAGATGTCGTAGACGACGCGGTTGACGCCCTTGACCTCGTTGATGATGCGGCTGGAGATCGTCGCCAGCACGTCGTACGGAAGGCGGGCCCAGTCCGCGGTCATGAAGTCCTCGGTGGTCACCGCGCGGAGCGCGACCACCGAGTCGTAGGTGCGTCCGTCGCCCATCACGCCGACGCTCTTCACGGGCAGCAGCACGGCGAAGACCTGACTGGTCGCCCGGTACAGGTCCGCGGCCACGATCTCCTCCAGCAGGATCTCGTCGCAGTCGCGCAGGATGCGCAAGCGCTCCTCGGTGACCTCGCCCAGCACCCGCACCGCCAGGCCCGGGCCCGGGAACGGGTGGCGCCAGACGATCTGCGAGGGCAGCCCAAGCACGTCGCCCAGCCGGCGCACCTCGTCCTTGAACAGGTCGCGCAGCGGCTCGACCAGCTTGAAGCCCAGCTCCGAGGGCAGGCCGCCGACGTTGTGGTGCAGCTTGATGTTCGCCGCGGTCCCGGCCAGGCTGGCGCCGCTCTCGATCACGTCGGGGTACAGCGTGCCCTGCGCCAGCCAGCGGGCGTCGGCGCCGATCTCCCTCGCGGACGCGCGGAAAACGTCGACGAACCGGTGGCCGATGCGGCGGCGCTTCTCCTGGGGATCCTCGATGCCCTTGAGGTCCCCGAGGAATTCGCGCGAGGCATCGACGACGCGCAGGTCGATGTCGAAGGTGTCGCGGAACGTGCTCTCGACGAGGTCGCGCTCGCCGTTCCGGAGCAGGCCGTTGTCCACGAAGATGCAGGTCAGGCGATCGCCCACGGCGCGCGCCAGCAGCGCGGCCACGACGCTGGAATCGACGCCGCCCGAGAGCCCGCAGATCACGCGGTCGGTGCCGACCTCGGCGCGGACGCGCGCGCATTCGCGGTCCAGGAAGTCGGCCATGCGCCAGCTTCCGGTGCAATGGCACGCGCCATAGAGGAAATTGCGGATGATGTCGGTGCCGTGCGGCGTGTGCGTCACCTCGGGATGGAACTGCACCCCGAAGAAGGGCTTGCGCCGGTGCGCGACCGCGGCGATCGGGCAGGTGTCGGTGGAGGCCAGCACGGCAAGGTCGCCGTGCGCATCCTTGACCTGGTCGCCGTGGCTCATCCACACCGTGGTGCGCTCGGGCAGCCCGTGCATCAGGCCGTCGCGGTCGCGCACGTCCAGCTGCGCACGCCCGTACTCGCGGTGGTGCGCGGGGCTGACTTCGCAACCCAGCATCTGGCAGCCCAGCTGCATGCCGTAGCAGATGCCCAGGACGGGGACGCCCATGTCGAGCAGCGCGGGATCGCACCGCGGCGCGCCGGGCTCGAACACGCTGGCGGGGCCGCCCGACAGGATGATGCCCTTGGGGTTCAGCTTCCGGATCGTCTCCAGCGGCGTCGACGGGGCGACCAGCAGGCTGAAGACGCCCAGCTCACGGACTCGGCGGGCGATCAACTGCGCGAACTGGCTGCCGAAGTCGAGGATGAGGACGGTCTCGGAAGCATTCGCGGCGTTCATCGTGGCGCAGTTCCTTGGTGAAGCGGCGGATGCTACTGGGATCCCGGGCGGCTTACACTCCGCCACCATGACGGGCCCCCGCCCATCCCCCTGCCGGCTCGCGCTTCTCTGCCTGTCGATTGCGGGCGGCTGCTCGGCCGAGGTCAAGCCCTCCTACGACGATCCGGTCCCCGCGGCCCGGATCGGAGCGATCCGCCAGTCCGCCGAGGCCTTGGACCGCACGCAGTTGGAGAACATCATCGAGAACCTGGACAACAACGACCCGACGGTCCGGATGGCCGCGATCGGCGCGCTGCAGCGCATGACCGGGGAGACCCTCGGCTACCGCTTCAACGCTCAGTCCGGCGAGCGCGCCGAAGCGATCGTCCGCTGGAAGGATTGGCTGACGCGGCAGGCAGCGGCGACGCGGGGCTGACCGGGCGCGGATACCATCCCGGCATGGCCTTTCGCCCGCTCGAAGTGACCAGTTCCTCGGCCGCCGGCGCGGCGATCGTCCACGTCACCGGCGACGTGACCTCCGACGGCATCGACGCCCTTCGGCAGGGGATCGCCAAGGCCATCGCGTTCAAGCAGCCAAAGGTCATCGTGGACCTCACGCAGACATCGTTCCTCTCCAGCCCCGGCCTGGCGGTACTGGTGCAGGCGATGCAGCTCTCGCAGCGCAACGGCAGCAAACTGCTGCTGGCCGGCGCCAACGACCGGGTCCGCGGCATCTTCGAGATCTCTCGCCTCACCGAGGTGTTCACGATGGTCCCCTCGCTCGAAGAAGCCATCGCGCGCTGACGAACCATGGCCGACGACTCCGCCAACACCACGACCGCCGAGCACGGCCCCCCGCTGCCGATCCGCCTGCTCGACGCCTGGGTCACGTTCCTGGCCGATGCGTTCGGGCTGGTCGGAGCGCTGTACTGGCTCTGCGCAGACACGGTCACCTGGGCGTGGCGCGCGTTCGTCATCCGCCAGGTCCGCATCGGGCTCGGCGCGATCACCGCGCAGATCGTCCGCGTCGGCGTGCGCAGCATCTCGATCGTGATGCTGGTCAGCGGCTCGATCGGCATCATCCTTGCATTCCAGACCTCACCCACGCTCGAGCAGTACGGCCAGACCGACAAGGTCGCCAACCTGATCGGCGTCGCGGTGTTCCGCGAACTGGGCCCGCTCATCGCGGCCATCGTGATGGTCGGATTCGCGGGCGCCTCGATCGCGGCCGAGATCGGCACGATGGTCGTCGGCGAGGAAGTCGAGGCGCTGGAAGCGATGGGCCTGAACCCCGTCCGCTACCTGGTGGTGCCGCGGCTGGTGGCCACGGTGGCAAGCCTTCTGGCGCTGGCGGTCATCTCAGACCTGACCTCGGTCTTCTTCGGCATGGTGATCGGCACCACGGTGCTCGGCATCCCATACGACCTGTACGTCTCGAACACGATCAACCAGCTGAAGATGACCGACTTCCTGACCGGCCTCTCGAAGGCCGGCGTGTTCGGCCTGCTGCTTGGCCTGATCGCCTGCTACAACGGCCTGCGCGTGACGGGCGGCGCGGCGGGCGTCGGCCGCGCGACCACCGAGACGGTCGTGCAGACCATCATCTTCGTGATCCTGAGCGACCTGCTCTTCTCGACGCTCTTCTACGCGATCGGCCTCAACTGACGGCCGCGGCGCCGCGCAGGCGCGCCCGCACCAAGGTGGCATAGACGTGCACGGCGGCGGCCTCGCCGGGAGGCAGCCCGATCGCCGCACCCAGCGCGGCCGGCGAGAGCCTGGGGCGGCGCGCCAGCAGCTCCGTCGCACGCTCGACCGATGACCGGATCGCCTCGGGGACGCCCTGCAGCGGCGCGTCCGCGCCCGGCCCTGCGGCGCCCAGCACCCCGGACCGCACCATCGACCGCGCGACGATCTCCAGCAAGTCCTCTGGGGCCAGCACGCAGTGTGCCCACCCGTCGCGGATCGCGGCGTTGGTCCCGGCGCTGCGGGGGGCATCCACCGGGCCGGGCAGCGCACAGACCTCGCGCCCGTGGTCGTCGGCGGCGTACCGCGCGGTCACCAGTGCGCCGCTGCGGTGGTCCGCCTCCACCACCAGCACCGCGGCCGAGAGCCCCGAGATGATGCGGTTCCGGCGCGGGAAGTTCTCGCCGAGCGGCGGATAGCAGGTCGGGAACTCGCTCACCAGCAGACCGCCGGACCCGACGATCGCGTCGAACAGCCCGACATGCTCCGGCGGGTACGGCTCCGCAAGCCCGCACCCCAGCACAGCCACCGTCGGCGCGCCGACCCGCAGCGCGGCGCGGTGCGCCTCGGCGTCGATCCCGCGCGCGCCGCCCGAGACGACGGTGATCCCGGCGGACGCCAACGACCCCGCAAACCGACCGGCCTGCGCGATGCCGTACGGCGTGGCCCGCCGCGCACCCACGACTGCCGCCGCCGCACGCAGCGCCGCGCCCGGTAGGCCGCGCACCCACATGCCGAGCGGCGGCAGCGGGATCGAAGCGAGAGCGGTCGGGTAGTCGGCGTCGCCCAGCGCGACGAACGACGCCCCTGCCGCGGCCATGCGGCGACGTTCCTCATCCACGTCGACGGCGTCGAGCGCCGCGCGCACGGCCGCCGCGCGCAACGGGCCAATGCACGGGACAGTCGCCAGCTCCGCGACGCCCGCCGCCAGCACCGCGTCGGCCGAGCCAAGCGCGGCGATCGAATCATGGGCGAAGCGTGGCCCGGCACCGGTGCAGAGCACCAGCGCCAGCAGCGCCTCGGGGACGTCCTCGGGTGCACGCGGCATGCGGCGCAACGTAGGCGCCGCGACGCGCGCTCCCGGCAGGGACCGCCTTTTTTCGTGGCCGATCAGTGCCGGTCAACGCATCGCCGGAACCTGCGGTGCCGGACTCAGTCCGCGCCCGCGACGGACGGCAGGTCGGACACGTCGCCGCCGACGCGCCGCGCCGACGTCACGCTGGGGAGCGTCTCGGCCTCGCCGGACATGCCTGCGAAGGCCACGCGCGGGGCGCGCAGGCCCATCAGCATCGCGGTGCGCTCGCGCACGTCGTAGAGCGGCTGCACGCGCGGGCGCGGAAGGCCCATGCGCAGCGGCGCGGAGAGCAGGCCCAGGAACATGCACATGACCCCCGCGCCCGCCACCCACAGGGCCTTGCGGCCGAGCGTCAGGCGGCTGAGGAGCGAATCGGGGAACGGCACCACCGACGCACGGACAGGGGCGACCGTCATGTCCACCCACTCCGTCGGCGTGCGGTTCACCGTCGACTGGCGGATGAGCGGCGTCTCGCCGGCGGGCACCAGGTTCAGCTGCGCCGCGGCCAGCCGGCGGACCAGCTGGGGATCGTTCGAGTCCAGCGACTGCACGAAGCGGCCGTACGCCTCCAGCCGGTTGAAGTTCTCGCGCTCCTGCGCGTCCAGGTGGCGCAGCTGCGTCCGCATCACCCACAGGTCGTAGGAGGCCGGCACCAGCACCGACGACGCGACCAGCACCAGTCCGGCGACGAGGAACAACCAACCGGGGTCGAACAGGATCGAGGCACGGCCTTCGCGCATCTCCCGTTCATCGGCGGACGCCCCCTCGCGGCCTGAAAAGCGCGCGAGGCGCCCCGGGTGGTTCGGGGCGCCTCGCGGTGGTTTCCGGGGATGCACCGGTCGGGCCGGGGCCGGGCGGCGGCCACCCTGCCTGCCGGAACCGGCCGTCACGCCAGCTCAGGGAACATCTTCTGGACGGTCGCGACCAGGTCCTTGACGTGGCTGACGCTCTCGGCCATCAGCTTCGACTCGTCCGCGGTCATCTTGATGGGGACGACCTTCTCCATGCCCTTCGAGCCGAGGACGACCGGGACGCCCACGAAGTAGCCCTTGCCCTTCTGGCCGGGGGCGACGGCGTAGTCGTCCTCGCAGTAGGCCGCGCAGGGCACGATGCGCTTCTTGTCCTTGACGATCGCCTCGACCATCTGGATGGTGCCCGACGCCGGTGCGTAGTACGCGCTGGTGCCCATCAGCTTGACGATCTCGCCGCCGCCGACCTTTGCGCGCTCGACGCATTCGGTGATGTCCGCCTGCGACAGCAGCTGGTCGATCGGGATGCCCGCGACGCTGGTGAAGCGCGGCAGCGGCACCATGTCGTCGCCGTGGCCGCCCAGGAGCAGCGAGCTGATGTCCTCGATCGAGCAACCCAGCTTCATCGCCAGGAAGGTGCGGAAGCGGGCGACGTCCAGCGCGCCGGCCTGGCCCAGGATGCGGTGCGTCGGGAAGCCCGAGACCTTCCACGCGGTGTAGACCATCGCGTCCAGCGGGTTGCTGACCACGATCAGCACGGCGTTCGGGCTGTGCTTGGCCACCTGCTCGGTGACGTCCTTCACGATCTTGACGTTGACGCCGATCAGGTCGTCACGGCTCATGCCGGGCTTGCGCGGCATGCCGGCGGTGATGACCACCACGTCGCTGTTGGCGGTGTCCTTGTAGTCGGACGTGCCGGTGATGTTCGCGTCGAAGCGCTCGATCGGGCCGCACTGGGCCAAGTCGAGGGCCTTGCCCTGGGCAACGCCGACGCGTTCGGGGATGTCGACGAGGACAATGTCGCCAAGCTCCTTGGCGGCGGCCCAGTGGGCGCAGGTGGCTCCGACGTTTCCGGCTCCGATGATCGAGATCTTGGCGCGTCGCACGGCTGTTCTCCGGGGTGTGGGGATGGGCCCGAGGCGCGGGGCCAGACCGGCCCAGGAACCGCAGCCGCCGCGGGCGAGGCGGAAGAGGGTAACGGACGGGCCGCGGTCGAGGGGCGCGCCGAGGGCAACGGAGGCAAAAACGACCGCGCGAGGCTCCACCGGGATACGGCGACGCCTCGCGCGGAATGGGCCAGAAAGGACTCGAACCTTCGACCTCACCCTTATCAGGGGTGTGCTCTAGCCAGCTG
>JBIKJV010000133.1:0-7599 GCA_044360755.1 Phycisphaerales bacterium | reverse complement strand
CTGCTCGACGAACGGCTGGACGGCCTTCGCCTTGGGCAGGGTGGTGACGATGTGGCCGTGCTCGAACACGCCCGCGGCCAGGTTGCGCAGCATGGCGCGACGGTGGTCGGTGGTGACGTTGAGCTGGTAGCCGGCGATACGGTGACGCATGTCTGGTTCCTTTCAGTGGGCTCAGCCGCCGGTCGGGGGCGTGAAGCCCTCGGGCAGGGGCATGCCCAGCCCGAGGCCCATGTCCTCGAGCTTCTTCTTCACTTCGCGGAGGCTGGTGCGACCGAATGCACGCAGCTCCAGGAGGTCGTTCTCGGTCTTGGTCACGAGCTCGTGGACGTAGCGGATGCGACCGCCCTCGAGGCAGTTGCTGGCGCGGACCGACAGGTCGAGGTCGGTCACGGGCCGCGAGAGCTGCTTGAACACCTCGAGTTCCTTGTCGTTCTCGATGACCACGCCCTCGGGCACGATGGCGCCGCCGACGGCGTCGTACTGGACGAAGGGGTTCAGGTGCTTGCGCAGGATCTTGGCGGCCTCGACCATCGCCATGTCGGGCGACACGGTGCCGTTGGTCCAGACGTCCAGGACCAGCTTGTCGTAGTTGGTGCGCTGGCCGACGCGGGTGTCCTCGACGCGGTAGCGGACGCGCTGCACGGGGCTGAAGATCGCGTCGACCGCGATCACGCCGATCTCCTGGTCCTCGTCGCGCTTGTGGTGCTCGCTCGCGGGCATGTAGCCGCGGCCGCGCTGGACGGTGAACTCGATCGCGAAGTCACGCTTGTCCGTGAGGGTCGCGATGACCTTCTCGGGGTTGTGGATCGTGATCGACGAATCGGCCTCGATCAGCTCGGCAGTGACCTCGCCGGGGCCTTCGGCCGCCAGGCGCATGGTCTTCGGCTCGTCGGACTCGCCGGCCATGCTGATGACCAGGCCCTTGATGTTCAGGATGATGTCCGTCACGTCCTCCAGGACGCCGGGCATCGTCGAGAACTCGTGGGACACGCCGGCGATCTTCACCTTGGTGATCGCCGCGCCCTCGAGGCTCGAAAGGAGCACGCGACGCAGGCTGTTGCCGATCGTCGTGCCGAAGCCGCGCTCGAACGGCTCGGCCGTGAAGCGGCCGAAGGTCGGGGTCGCGGAGCGGTCGTCCTTGACGACCGCATACGGAAGTTCGAGTCCACGCCACTTGACGTGCATTGCTGTCTCCAGGTCTCTTTCCGGCAACTGCCGGGGACGCCCCGCATGGCGGGAACGGCCCCATCTCGTGGAACCCTGGCCTGAATCGGGGTGGCGCGCCGGTGCCGGGCCGGACGTGCCCCCCTGCTTGTGGCGCAGGGACGGGAAGCTCTCTCGGTCAGACGCGGCGCTTCTTGGGCGCGCGGCAGCCGTTGTGCGGGATCGCGGTGACGTCCTCGATCGCGGTGACCTTCAGGCCGGCGGCCTGCAGGGCGGTCACGGCGCTCTCGCGGCCCGGGCCGGGGCCCTTCACGCGCACCTCGACCTCCTTCATGCCGACGCGGCGCGCCTTGCCGGCGGCCTTCTCGCTCGCGCGGCTGGCGGCGAACGGGGTGCTCTTGCGGGCGCCCTTGAAGCCGACGCTGCCGGCCGAGTCCCAGGCGATCGTCTCGCCGTTGACGTCGGTGATCGTGACCATCGTGTTGTTGAACGACGCGTTGACGTGGACCACGCCCTTCGTGACGTTCTTGCGGACCTTCTTCTTGCTAGCCATGGTTGGTTCCTCGTTGGGAGGCGCCCGCGCCGGGGGACGGCGCGTGCGCGATCAGCCCTTGATGCCCTTCTTGCCGGCGACGGTCTTCTTGCGGCCCTTGCGGGTGCGGGCGTTGGTGCGCGTGCGCTGGCCGCGCGCGGGCAGGTTCTTGCGGTGACGGTCGCCGCGGTAGCTCTTGATGTCCTTCAGGCGCTGGATGTCCTGGCCGACCTGGCGGCGCAGCGCACCCTCGACGGGGTGGTTCGCGTCGATCTCGGCGGCGATGGCGGCCGTTTCCTTGTCGTCCAGCGTGTTGGCGCGGCGCTCGCCGTCGATGCCGAGCTTCTTCAGGATGTCGTCGGACACCTTCGGGCCGATGCCGTAGATGTAGCGGAGCGAGAAGCGGATCTTCTTCTTCTCGGGGATGTCGATGCCTGCGATACGGGGCATGGTCGTTCCTTTGCGTTCTCTGGTCTGGTTCGCGGGATGCGCGTGGAGGCCTGCGTCAGCCCTGGCGCTGCTTCAGGCGGGGGTTCTTCTTGTTGATGACGAAGCGCTTGCCCTTGCGGACGACGATCTGGCAATCCATGGTGCGGCGCTTGATGCTGCTACGGACCTTCATGGCGTTTCCTCGCGGTTGGACGTGGTACTCGGGATCTCTGCGGTGAAATGCGGTTGCGCTTCGGCGCGTGGTTCAGAATCGGTAGACGATGCGGCCCTTGGTCATGTCGTAGGGGCTGAGCTCGATGGTCACCTTGTCGCCAGGAAGGATGCGGATGAAGAACTTCCGCATCTTGCCGCTCACGTAGGCCAGGATCTCCTGGTTGTTCTGGAGGCGGACGCGGAACATCGCGTCGGGGAGCGCCTCCACCACTTCTGCGTCGAGCGTGATCTTGTCTTCCTTGGCCATGTGGGTCTCAGCCGGCGTGCCGGCAGCGTCCTCCGTGGGAATCGTTCGTGGTTTCGGCCGTACCGCACGCGCAGCCGCGCGCCGCAGGACGGCGGGTCAGGATCTGGGGACCGGAGCGCGTGATCGCGACCGTGTGCTCGACGTGCGCGGCGACCAGGCCGGCCGGCACCGCGACGGTCCACCCGTCCGCACGCACCGAGACGGGGACGCACGATGCGCAACCTTGGGCATCGGCCGAGCCGCGCGCGCCCATGACCAGGATCGGCTCCACCGCCAGGACCATGCCGGGCAGGAGCGTGAAGTCGCGCTGCTCGCGCAGGCCGGGGGTCACCACCGAGGGCGCCTGGGGCGCTTCATGGACCGCCGCGCCGACGCCGTGGCCGTGCCAGCCGTCGACCACGCCGTGGCCGCGCTCGAACGCCACGCGCTGCATGCGCGCCGCGACGTCGCTCCAGCGCGCGCCGGGCTGCATGGCCGCGATGCCCGCGTGCAGCGATTCCCATGCGTCGGCGACGAAGGCCGAGGCCTCGGCACCGCGCGCGGCGTCACCGCCCGCGACGACGACCGTGACCGCTGCGTCCGCGCACCAGCCGTCCAGGCGGGCGCCGACGTCGATGCTCACCACGTCCCCCGCCGCCAGCACGCGCGTGCCGGGGATGCCGTGCACGGCCTCCTCGTTCACGCTGATGCAGCAGGCCGCGGGGAACGCCGGGGCGCCGTTGGCGCCGGGGTAGCCGAGGAAGGAGGGCTCCGCGCCGTGCGCCGCGAGCATGGCACGCACCGCGGCATCGACCTCCGCGGTCGTCGTGCCGGCGCGCACGGCGTGCTCGGCCGCGCCGAGCGCCGCGGCGACCACCGCGCCGGCCGCCGCCACGCGCTCCACCTCGTCGGTCGACCGCAGCGCGATCGCGCCGTGGCGCAGCTCGCGCGGCGATGCCGCGTCGACGGTGGTGCGGGTCTCGGCGACGGCGAGCGTCATCCGCGTGCGCTCCGGATGCGGCCCGCCTTGGCATCGTTGCCGTTGCCCAGGAAGCCCGCGTAGTTGCGCATGACCAGGTTCGCCTCCAGGCGCTGGATCAGGTCCAGGCCCACCGAGACGACGATCAGGAGGCCGGTACCGCCCAGGAACTGCGAGACCTGGAACGGAATGCCCATCGCCTGCGTGACCAGCGTCGGGATCACCGCGATCAGCGCCAGGAAGCCCGCGCCGACGTAGGTGATGCGGTTGAGGACGGTCTCCAGGTACTCGGCGGTGCGGGGGCCGGGGCGCAGGCCGGGGATGAAGGAGCCATGCTCCTTCAGCTGCTTGGCCATGTCGTCCGGGCTCATCTGGACGGTCGTCCAGAAGTACGCGAAGAAGTAGATCATCGCGATCTCGCAGAGCACGTACGGGAACGAGCCGATCTGGCTCTCGCGCGCCAGGAACTGCGTGATCGGCTTCCAGGAACTCTCCTGGAGGACCGCGTTGTCCCAGGCGCCGAAGATCGCCGACGGGAAGATCATCAGTGAGCTGGCGAAGATGATCGGCATCACGCCGCTGTGGTTGATGCGCAGCGGCAGGTAGTGCTTCTGGCCGCCGTAAACCTTGCGGCCGCGGGTGTGCTTGGCCTGCTGGATCGGGATCCGGCGCGTGGCCACGGTCATGATGACCGCACCGGCAGTGATCAGCACGAAGCTGCCAACCAGGATCGCGAGGCCCGCAATGCCCAGCTTGCCCGGCTCGGCCGACTGGCGCGGGTCGAAGTTCTCGACGACCCAGCCGATCGCGTTCGGCATGCGGCTCAGGATGCCGGCGGTCAGGATGATCGAGACACCGTTGCCGATGCCGTACTTGTCGATCTGCTCGCCCAGCCACATCAGGAACAGGCTGCCCGCGGTCAGCGCGGCGATGCCGACGACGTAGAAGATGACCAGGTTCGGACCGCCCTGCGCGAACATGGGCTGCACCAGGTTGGTCTGGCGCAGGTAGTTCAGCCAGATGAAGCCCTGCACGAAGCACAGGCCCACCGCCAGGTACCGCGTCCACTCCATGATCTTCTGCTGGCCCGACATGCCCTCCTTCTTGAGCTCGGCCATCGGCGGGTAGACCGCCTGGACCAGCTGGAGGATGATCGAAGCCGTGATGTAGGGCATGATGCCCAGGCCGAAGATCGTGCTCTGGCCCAGGGAGCCGCCCGAGAAGATGCTGGCGAACTGCAGCAGGCGCCCGAAGCCGGTCGACTCCGACGCGGCAGTCTTGGCGGCCTGAACCAGCGCCGACTGGTCGACGCCGACCACGGGGATCCAGAAGCCGATGCGGTAGATGGCCAGCACGCCCAGCGTGAAGAGCACGCGGTTGCGCAGGTCGGCGATGCGGAAGATGTTGGCGAATGCCTGGAACATCAAGTCTCTCGTGGGGCGTGCGTCGTGGGGACGCCGTCGATCACTCCGCGACGGTGGCCGTTCCGCCGGCCTTCTCGATCTTCTCCTTGGCGGACGCCGAGTACTTCGCGGCGACGACCGTGACCTTCTTCGTGCAGTCACCGTGACCCAGCACCTTCAGCGGCAGCGTCGCGTCGGGCACCAGGCCCTTCGCGGCCAGCGCCTTGATGTCGACGGTGGCGCCGGCATCGAAGTGCTTGGAGATCGTCTGCACGTTGACGACGTGGAAGAGCGTGCGGAAGCCGTTCTTGAAGCCGCGCTTCGGGAAGCGCCGCATGAACGGCGTGGCGCCGCCCTGGTAGCCGGGACGGCTGGTCCAGCCGGCGCGGCTCTTGGCGCCCTTGTGGCCGCGGGTCGAGGTGCCGCCGATGCCGCTGCCTTCGCCGCGGCCCACGCGCTTGCGCGGGCGGTGCTTGCCGACAACCTTCGTAACGTCGTGGATCATCATGGCTGGGGTGCTCCCTGTGCCTCTGTCTGCGTCACGGGTCCCCTGCCGGGGGTGCCGTGTCTAGGTGTTTCGTCGTTCGGGGACTGGTTCCTTCGATACGGCTCAGGCGCCGGCCTCGGGGGCCGGGGCGTCTGCCGCGGGGGCGGCCGGGGCGGCCGGGGCGGCCGGGGCCGGGGCGGCCGCCGGGGCGCTCGGCATGCCGCCGAACATGTCGTCGCGGCGTCCGCGCGGGCCGCCGCGCCCGCCGCGGCGACGCTCGTCGCCAACGGTGTTCTTCGGGGCCTGCATCTTCTCGCCGCTCTTGACCTGCGGCATGGCAGCCATGCCGCGCTCGACGGCGTCCTCGACCATGGTGCGGCCGATGGCCACGCCACGCAGCGACTCGACCTTCTCGCGGGTCTGCAGCTGCCCGAGGGCCGCCAGCGTCGCCTTGACGAGGTTCTTGGGGTTGGTCGAGCCGTAGCTCTTGGTCAGGCAGTCCTGGATGCCGAGCATCTCGAGGATCGCACGGACCGCGGCGCCGGCAATGACGCCGGTACCCGGGGTGGCCGGGACCAGGCGCACCTTCGAGGCACCGAACTGGCCCTCGACGGCGTGCGGGATCGTCTTGCGGAGCATCGGGTAGGCCACCATCTTGCGACGGCCTTCCTTCTGCGCCTTCTCGACGGCCTGGGGCACCTGGTTGCTCTTCGCATACCCGATGCCGATGCGGCCGTTCCTGTCGCCCACCACGACGAGCGCGGAGAAGCTGAAGCGGCGGCCGCCCGCGACCGTGGAACTGGTGCGGTAGACGCCCACGGTGGTGGACTCGATGCTGCTGGTTTCGTCGATGAGCTCAGCCATGTGCTGCCTCTTGGGAGTGTGGTCGGTGGATCAGAACTGCAGGCCGCCTTCGCGGGCGCCCTCGGCGACGGCCTTGACGCGGCCGTGGAAGCGGAAACCGTTGCGGTCGAAGACGACGGCGCTGACGCCGGCCTTCTTCGCGCGGTCGGCGAGCGCGGTGCCCACGGCCTTGGCCGCAGCGACGTTGCCGCCCTTCTTGCCCAGGCCGTCGACGTCGCGGGTGCTGGCCGACGCGATCGTCGTGCCGGCCAGGTCGTCGACCAGCTGGGCGTAGATGTGCTGCAGCGAGCGGAACACGGTGAGGCGCGGGCGCGCGGGGGTGCCGCGGATGGTCTTCCGCATGCCCTGCTTGCGGCGCTCGCGACGGACGGTCTTGGCGATGCACTTGTCCATGGGGATCTTCCTTCTCGTTCAGTTCCGCGACGGCATCAGGAGCCGAACGCCTTGCCCTGCTTGCGGGCGATGACTTCGTCCGAGTACTTGATGCCCTTGCCGTTGTAGGGCTCGGGCTTGCGCTTGGAGCGCACGTTCGCGGCGAACTCGCCGACGGCCTGCTTGCTCGGGCCGCTGACGGTCACCATGGTCTGGTTGACCTCGACCTTCACGCCGTCGGGGATGCCGACCTCGATGGTGTTGGCGTAGCCGACCGTGAGGACGAGCTTCTTGCCCTGGACGCGGGCGCCCCAACCGACGCCGATGATCTCGAGCTTCTTCTCGTAGCCCTTGAGGACGCCGTCGATGTAGGTGGCGATGAGGGCGCGGGTGGTGCCCCAGAACGCCTTGTTGCCGCCGATGTCGACGAGGGCGGGGTCCATCGTGACGTGCACGGTGGTTCCCTCGACCTTCACGCCGACCTCGGGGCGGTAGACCAGGGCGAGCTTGCCCTTGGGACCTTCGAAGTTGACGGTCCGGCTGCCGGGATTGACGGCGACCTTGACGCCGGCGGGGATCGAGACGGGCTTGCGGGCGAGACGGGACATGGTGTGCTCCTGTCGTGACTTCTGCGTTCGGATCAGCCGACGGTGGCGACGACTTCGCCGCCGAGGCGCTTCTCGCGGCACTCGCGGTCGCTCATCACGCCGTGGCTGGTGGAGACGATGGCGATGCCGAGGCCCGACATCGGGCGCGGCAGCTCCTCGACGCCGCGATACACGCGGCAGCCGGTGCGCGAGACGCGCTCGAGGTGGTGGATCAGGTTCTCGCCGCGCGGGCCGTACTTCAGGTCGACGCGGATCAGGCCCTGGCGGCCGTCCTGGACGACCTCGAAGCCGCGGACGTAGC
>JBIKJV010000132.1:0-7609 GCA_044360755.1 Phycisphaerales bacterium | reverse complement strand
CGCGCGGATCTCCGCATCGTCGTGGTCGGGGCCCAGGTACGAGCCCTGCTGCGCATCGTGGGGGTTCGGCACGCGCGGCATGCCAAGGTGCCCGTGCCAGTGCATCAGTGCCGCGCCCAGCGCGCCGCCCGCGTCGCCCGCGGCGGGCTGGATCCACAGGCGTTCGAACGGCCCCTCGCGCAGCAGGCGGCCGTTCGCGACGCAGTTCAGCGCCACGCCGCCGGCCCGGCACAGGTTCCGCTGGCCCGTCTGCGCATGCACGTGGCGCGCCATGCGCAGCACGATCTCCTCGGTCACCGCCTGGATGCTCGCGGCAAGGTCCATCTCGCGCTGGGTCAGGCGGCTCTCCGGGTCCCGCGGCGGCCCCTCGAACAGCTCGGTGAAGCGCGGGCCGGTCATGGTCAGGCCCGCGCAGTAGTTGAAGTACCGCTGGTCCATCCAGAACGAACCGTCGTCGTTCACCCGCACCAGCCGCTCCAGGATCAGGTCCTTGAAGCGCGGCACGCCGTAGGGGGCCAGGCCCATCAGCTTGTACTCGCCGCTGTTCACGCGGAATCCGCAGTGATAAGTGAACGCGCTGTACAGCAGTCCCAGCGAGTGCGGGAATCGGAGTTCCTGCCGCAGGTCGATCGCGTTGCCGCGCCCGACGCCCCAGCTGGCCGTGGTCCACTCGCCGACGCCGTCCAGGGTCAGGATGGCCGCCTCCTCGAAGGGGCTGGGGTGGAATGCGCTCGCCGCGTGGGACTCGTGGTGCGTCGTGAAGAAGAGCGGCCCGGCGTAGGCGCCACCCAGCCCGGCGTCGATCTCCCGCGGCAGGTGCAGTTTCTTCTGCAGCCACTGGGGCATGCTCCGCAGGAACGAACCGAACCCGCGCGGCGCGAAGGCCAGCGAGGTCTCCAGGATGCGCTCGAACTTCAGGAGCGGCTTCTCGTAGAAGACCACCGCGTCCAGCTGGCCGGCGTCGATGCCCCCCTGCCGCAGGCAGTGCGCCACGGCGTTCTTCGGGAATCGCTCGTCGTGCTTGCGCCGCGTGAAGCGCTCCTCCTGCGACGCGGCCACGATGCGCCCGTCGCACACCAAGGCGGCCGCGCTGTCGTGGAAGAATGCCGAGATGCCCAGGATCTTCATGCGTGGGGCGCCGGGCAAAGAATAACCCCGGTGCGGGGCAACGCCCGCACCGGGGTGGGATTCAAGCAAGGCGAGGCGACTCAGGCCCGGCGACGACGGCCCAGCAGGCCCGCAGCGCCGAACAGGACGATCGCACCGGGGGCCGGAATGGCGCCCAGCGTGTAGCTGAAGCTGTTCGAGGCGCCCGAGTCGTAGGTCTGGCCCCAGTTGGTGATGGAGACGTTGGGATTCGCCAGCGCGTCGACGGCGCTGTCGCCGCCGCCGCCACCCGAGCTGTAGGCGTCGAAGCTGAAGGTGTCACCGAGCGACATGCCCAGGCTGGCGATCGACGTGGTGAAGGTGATCGTGCTCTGCGCACCGCCCGCGATCGTGAAGCTACCCAGCGAGGCCGGGCCGGACCAACCGGAGCTGCCGTGCTCCCACAGCTGGCTGCCGCCGCCGCCATCGACCCACGAACCGATCCAGTGGCTCATGCCGCCGTTGGCGCTCATGTTGATCGGGCGGCCCCAACCGTTGCCGGTGACGGTGCCGGAGCCCTTGTTGTTGGCGATGCCGATCATGAACTTGCCCCAGTCGACGCTGCCGAGGTTGCCGTTCACCGTCAGGCGGAACACCACGTCCGTGGACGTGTTCGCCACTTCCATCTTGACCAGGTCAAGGGTGCCGCCGCCGGTGGCGATGGTGGGGTCGATGTCGTTGGTCGCGTCGGTGAAGGTCGTGAAGGTCACGCCGGGAGCTGCGTCGGCCTGCAGGGCAAAGCCAGCGAGCAGCGCGGTGGCCACGACGGGGACGGCGATGCGGATGAACATGGTCGGAATCTCCTGAAAGGGGCGCCCAGAGAGGTCTCTGGGGCGGTGCAGGTTCGTTGCACCAGGGGACTTGGGTCCCGACCGCAGGGTGGCGGGACGGGGGTACGGACAGGCACGCGAATCGGAGGGAGCCGATGCCGCAGATTGAAACTATCGCGGATTCCGGGGGGTGCAAGTTGCGAACCGCGATAATTCGGTGGTGCGGCGCTTCGGACAGGTACGCATGCACCGCCGTCGGGCCTCAGGAACCGCTGGTCCATAACGGCCGACTGCGGCCGCACATTGCGGGACCCCGCCGGAAGAAATCACCTTGCGCGGAGCGTGACCGGGGCTATCCTCTCACCCGCTGTGCTGTTGTGGGGGAGACCGCTCGGCACAACTGCCACTCGCAGCCTGATGTTCAGGCGGCACCGGAAAGGGGTCGCTTGCCGACGGGTTCGGCTGGATCAAGCCTGCACGGACGTGTGCTGGCGTCTGGCGGGGCATCGCCCCAGGAAACGACAAATGCGGAGCAGTCTCATTGGCATGTGCAGCGCCGTGGCCCTGGTGGCCGTGGCAAGCAGCGCGCAGGCAGCGGTGATCGCGAGCGACAACGGCTCCAACTACGGCAGCGGCTGGACCAACGGATCGAACGGCGGCTTTGGGTTCGGAGCGTGGTCGTTCAACCAGAACGGCGGCGGCTACACGGGCGCTTTCATCGGCAACCCCGAGAACATTGGCGTCACTGGAATGGGATCCTCCGCGTTCGCGCTTTATGCCAACGGGCTCTCCTCCACTGCCCAGTGGAGCAAGGCAGCGCGCTCCTTCAGCAATCCGCTTGGCATCGGGGACTCCTTCAGCCTGCAGTGGGGAATCAACTGGGCGAGCGGCGGCAGCTCCGGCGAAAAGGGGTTCTCGCTGAGTTGCACGGGGAATCCTTCCTCACCGGACATCATGGTGAAGAACATCGGGGAATCAGCGTCGATCCAGGTCTATTCCGTCGCCACAGGCTATGTGGACATCGGATTCGGCTACGGCACGAATGCAATGACCTGGACTTTCACCCAGACCACCGCGAACACGGTCACCGTGACCGCGAACGACCGTGACGGTTCGGGTTTGTACACGGCCACCTTCGCGGTGAGTGGCAGGCTCTCCGGCTTCGAGTTGACCACCAGTTACCTGTACGACAACAACAGCAACCGCGAGCCCTACTACAACAACTTCACCATCAACTCCGTCCCCGCCCCCGGCGCTGCGGCGCTGGTCGGCCTCGCCGGACTCCTCGGCAGCCGCCGTCGCCGCAACTGAGTCGCTTCAGCCCACATCATCGTCTCGCCGCGGACGCGCGGCGAACCAAACCATGAGCCCCCCGGCGCAAGCACGCCGGGGGGCTTCTTGATTGGCGCAGCCTCCACGCCGTCGCCACATCCACAGCCACGGCCCCGAGGCATGGACGCCGTCCCGCGTGAAGTGCGAGCGGGATACGCTGCCCGCATGACCAGCCACGCCACCACGCAGCCATCCAGGCCCAACGCATCGCGCCTGGAGCGCGCCCATGGCTGAGTACGACGCCATCGCGGACGAATACGCCGCATCGAAGCTCCTGCCGTGGCGGCTGCAGGTCGAGCAGCCGACGCTGTTCGGCCTGGTCGGCGACGTCCGCGGGCGGTCCGTCCTCGACCTCGCCTGCGGGGACGGGATCTATGCCCGGACGCTCGCGGACCGCGGTGCGGCGCGTGTCCACGGCGTCGACCTCTCGGCCGGCATGATCGAACTGGCAAGGCAGGCCGAGGCCGCACGGCCCCGCGGGATCACCTACTCGGTCTGCGATGCCGCCGAGGTGCGCGGGCTCGAGGGCTTCGACGTGGTGATGGCGGCCTACCTCTTCAACTACGCGCAGGACCGGGCCCAGCTGCGCCGGATGGCGGAGTCCGCCTTCCGCAGCCTCAAGCCCGGCGGCCGGCTCTGCGGGGTGAACGACAACCCCAGGACCGCGCCCGAGCGGTACCGCTATTACCCCGAGTTCAGCTTCCTGCGGTACATCGAGAAGCCGCAGCGCGAGGGATCGTCCATCACGTGGTCGATCCAGCCCGCGACCGGCGACGCCTGCATCTTCGACAACTTCTGGATCGCGCCCGAGACGTACCGCGAGGTCTTCGAGCAGGTCGGGTTCCGGGAGTTCCGCTTCGTCGACGCGCACGTCGCGCCCGGAGCCGACCCGGCACCGTTCCGCGACTTCCTGGACGACTGCCCGATCTGCGGGATCTGCGCGGTCCGGCCCGCCGACGGCTGAGCGAGGGATGGCGCCGCGATGCGCAGGGGCCGACCGGGCTCAGCGCGTGATCCCGTAGAACTTCCGCGCGTTCTCGATCATGATCGGGAACTCCCCGTCGTTGGGCATGTCCAGGCCGGCGCCCTCGATGAACGTCCCGCCCACCACGCCGACGTCTCCGGGACCCGAGTCCGGGAGGTGCTTGGGGAACTGGTAGAACGATCGCTTCACCTTCATGCCCGAAGCGGTCTTCCCCTCGCCGAAGTAGACGAGGATCATGTACCCGAGCTTCGCGGGATCCTGGTCCTTGAGCATGACGAGGTGCCCCTGCACGGGCACGACGGCGGCATCGCCGTTCAGCGCGCCCGCGCCGAGTCCCGCGCAATCGACGATGAACCGCGTCGGCACGTCGGAAAGGCGCTGCACCTTTCGCTGCACGAACTTGACGTGCGGCTTCAGCCAGTCGGTGAGCGACCGCATCATGACCGCCGTGTCGATGAAGATGCCGTCGTCGTAGGCCACCATGCGCCGCGTGGTGCCGGTGCCGAAGTCCAGCACCACGTCCTTGGCGGGCTGCATCACCTTGCCCACGTACGGCTCGAGGCCGGATTCCTTGCGGTCGTCGAAGTAGGCCGGCACGATCATGGCGCCCGACTTGAAGTGCGGGTGCTGGCCGCGCGCCACCTGGGCGTAGAAGCGGTACGCATCCAGTCCGATGCGCTCGATGACGGACTGCATGGTCGCGTCGTTGTCCATCGAGACCGGCGCAAGCAGCCCACCGGCGTTGTGGGAGGTGAGCCCGTCGAATCGCTCCGCCACGACGGTGACGTCGGTGAAGCCCCGCTGGCAGAGGTCGTACGCGGTGAACAACCCGATGACGCCCGCACCGATCACCGTGATGGGCGTGTCCTTGCGAAGGTCCTTCGCGAGCGGCGAATCGACCAGCAGGCCGTCGACGTACTCGGCGCTGCCCGGCGCCAGCGTCCAGCCACTGCCGCCGTGACCGTAGTCGTGGGCCACCACCTTGTCGCCCACCTGTTCCACGCACAGGCGCGGCGCACCGTGGCGCATCGGCCGTTCGCAGAGGATGCGCCTGCCCAGGTGCGCATCGGAGAGGTCCGGGGGCTGCACGTGACGCACCTCCAGCGGGGCCGAGGCCGGGGTGGCGACGGTGGGCTGCGTGCAGCCGACGGGCGCGAAGAGGCATGCGACGCATGCCAACGGGACGATGAACGACGACTTCAGCATGAGCGGACTTCCTGCAGGGCGATCGCCCCCACTCCGTCGGGGGCCGCCGGGATCCTACGTTCGCGAAGGGTTCGACGAACCGCGCGACGCTGGCCGGGAACGCCCGTTGTGGCGGGTGCTCCTGCGCGGCCACCTTCGCCTGCGGCCATGGCGTGACGGGGCGCGCCTGCCGTCGGCCTTCGGGCGCTGCTTTCCCTGAGGAGCCCGTCGATCCCCACGGCATCGCCCCCGACGTCACGATCCCCGCCGAGGAGAGCGACGAGATCGCGTTCGTGCAGCGGCGGCTCGAGACGTAGCGGGCAATCGAAGCTGCCGCTGTCGTGATCCGGATGCCCCTCCGGCACGCGCACCGAGGCTGTCTCCCACACCAGCTCGAGCATGACCCCGTGGGACTGATGCGTCGCGATGTCCTTCATCCCCGCGACCGCCTTCCAGCGACCGGAACCGCATGCACGCGAAACGAAGATGCCGATCCGCAGTACGCACCTGCGCATCAAGGCGGAATAGAGGCGCCCCGGCGGGGCCGGCGCGGGATGCGCCGCGCGCGCCGACACCTAGAAATCCGCCTGCAGTTGCAGCACCACGGACACGTTGTTGTTCGGGTTCGAGCCTCCGCCCAACCCCTGGGGCGGCAGCACGTCCGCGGTGACGCCCTGCGGGTTGCCGAAGACCGGAACCACCACGCGGCCGGTGAGCTTCAGCGACTGACGATCGATGTACCAGTTGATTCCGGCCTGCGCCATACCCTGCAGGTTGACGACGTTGGCGGCGGCAAAACTGCCGAATGCCTCGACACAGGGGTTCAGGAAGAACCCGCCCTGCGCGAGTCCGCCCCAGCTCGTCGTGTCGGGCTCGACCCAGTTCTGAGCCCAGACCCCCTGGAGGATCAGGTTCGCCCCGCCGAACATCAGCGCAAGGTCCGCGGTCACCGCCCGGGGATTGACGCCGTACACCGGCGCGGGGTTGATGCCGCGCCCGTTCTGGTAGAGACCCGCGATCCCGAGGAACGCACCGAACGGCTGGCCGGGAAAGCTGGTCTCCTGCGCGTACTGCTCCCACGTGCCGCACAGCTTCCAGTTCAGGCGGCTGGTGACCGCGACGCCCTGGTTGGTGTCCGCGTTCCACTGGCCGGGCACCGTGCCGATCTCGTTCCCGTAGCAGATTGCCCACTGGATGGCGTCGTCCGAGTAACCCAGCTGGACGCCCGCGGTGAAGTTCGCCGTGAACAGGTATTCGATCATCGAGCACTCGCCCGTCTGCGTATCGGCGGTCGAGAAGAGGTGGCTCTCGAAGGTGAACGGCGTGAATATCTGACCAACCTGCCCGAACCAGCCGCCACCGAACTGCTTGGTGATGTTCAGGTAGGTCAACCCGAAGGAGCCGTACACCGCGTCCGGGTTGACCTCAAGGCCGCGCAACGGGTACGGGTCGTTGTAGGAGCCGATCGACATGCCGACAAGCCAGACGAGATCCGGACCAGCGAGCTGCCCAGTCACGAAAAGCTGCGAACGGCGGACTTCAGATCCCCAGACCACGTCGGAAGGAGGCGTGCGCTGCGGTGCGTCATAGCCGGCATTCACCGTGAACTGCACTTGGACGAAGCCGAACGCCCTGATCATCGCGCCGGACTCATCGATCCCGAGGAAGAAGCCGCGGCCAGGGGTGTAGCCGCTCACGAGCGTCCCGCCCCCCTGGAAGGATGAACGGGTCGCGGAGTCGGACAGTACGTCCCGAACGACGGCGCGCACCGACTCGGCACGGACCTCGTCGAGCCACCGTTCATCGTGGGCCCGGCGCATCTGCGCGACCTCCGAACGCATGGCGGCAATCTCCGCGAGGATCGCATCGTCGGCCTGCACGGCAGAACACGCAAGCAACCAGGGCACGCTCACGGACGCGATCGACGCCCTTGAGGCGCGACGGCATGACCGTGGCGCGGACTGCTGGGCGCTGAACCCGACATGCGTGCAGATGGCGGTGGAGGATCTCTGGTTCAGGACATTCATAGAAGCACTCGGGAAGGGCAGCGAACTCGCGAGACAAGTCGATCGCGGGCAAACATCGACGGGCGCGGGGGGCATTGTCGCTCAGCCGGACATGAATGCGACGGCGCTGCGCCTCAAATCGGCACAAAGAGGTTGCGATTTGCGCAGCCGAGCAGCACGTCGTG